>CAZVBC010000599.1:0-3123 GCA_964625155.1 uncultured Pirellulaceae bacterium | reverse complement strand
TGCTTGGCGCAGAACGCAACGAGCGTCTCAGTCGCCAGTGCTCCCAGCACCCGGTAGTATCTGACGTCATCAACAAAACTCGACACTGCTTCATCCTCACTTTCATCGCCAACAAGTTGTGTGCCGCGTTGTTGTCTGTTGGCATGACAACAGGCGGTTGGGAAAACCTCAGCGGTCCAACTCCAGGGCCAGCGCGCACTCTGGGATGATTTGGTAAGACAGGCAGCCTTGCGCCCGGGCATTTTGCGCATTAATTTGCTTCGTAGCGTTTCTTGATTTTCGACGCACGGAGCGGACCTATGGCCACGGTAAAAATTTCGTTGGATGAAGTGGTTGGATACTTTGATGAACTGGAAGATCCCCGCAGCACCATCAACCAGAAACATCCGCTGGCGAGCGTCGTGGTGATTGCCATGATGGCCGTGTTGGCAGGAGCGAGTGGCCCAACCACGATAGCCCAGTGGGCGAAATACAAAGAATCGTTCTTGCTTCGCCTGCTCGATCTGCCCAACGGCGTTCCCCGAAAAGATGTCTTTCGACGCGTGCTCTGCCTGCTTCGCCCCGAAGCCTTTCAAAGCTGCTTCGTGGCTTGGCTGAAGTCGCTGCGAGAAAACGCGGCGCTGAGGACGGAAGTCGATCAACCGATTCTCGCCGTGGATGGGAAGACGGCGCGCCGAAGCCATGATCGTAAGCAGGGCTTGGGAGCGTTGCATTCGGTGAGTGTCTGGGCCAGTGAATATGGTTTGTCGCTGGGACAAGTGGCTTGCGAGGAAAAGTCGAATGAAATCACGGCGATTCCTGAGCTCTTGCGATTGGTAGACATCTCTGGGGCCATCATTACGATCGACGCGATGGGGACGCAAAAGGAAATCGCCGAGCAGATCGTCGAGGCCCAGGCTGACTATGTCTTGGCGCTCAAGGGCAATCAAGGCAATCTGCACCAGGCCGTGATCCGTTATATCGATCAGCTCGTGGAGAATGACTTCGAAGGTGTTGAAGTCCGTCAACACACGACGCACGAAACGGCCCATGGTCGAGAAGAAACTCGCTGCTACACACATCTCAACGTGCCAAGCGATTTCCCTTACCAGAAACAATGGAAGAACCTGAGAACGATCGGAGTCGCCATCACGGCTTGTGTGCGGGATGGGAAAGAGTCGATCGAGAAACGCTATTACATCAGTAGCCTGCCCATCGGGGTGAAGCGATTCGCTCGAGCTGTTCGCGGGCACTGGGGCATTGAAAACAGTTGTCACTGGAGCCTCGACATGACCTTCCGAGAGGACGATTCTCGCATACGCGACCGAATCCTTCGCGAGAACTTTTCCTGGCTCAATCGCTTCCTGCTCTCGTTGCTCAAGCAGCACCCAAGCAAGAATAGTCTCGTCGGCAAGCGACGTGGTTGCTCCTGGAATGACAACTTTCTGCTCGAAGTGCTTACAGGATCAACGACTTAGTTGCCGCTGGCCCTGGGGCCCTAGGCCCAGCCCTTTTTACTAGCATTTACGAATAGGTCTTTCCGCGACTCGCCTCAAGGATTCGAGCGGTAGAGACATGTCCGCGTTTTCTTTTGTTCATTTTCGGTTTTGGCTTTTTGGGGCCACGTGGGTGTTTGCGGTATTGTTCTAGGTCAATCGTTTTGGCGATACGTACGAGGTCGTTGGCCAATTGGCGTGGCGTCATCCTTCGGTATTTGGCCCAGTATTCATCTGGCAGTGCCATCTCCAGACCGCGAGAGCTGTGAGCCACTTCATCGGCTAAATAGTAGTAAGAGACTTTGTGGTCCACAGTCTCTTGTCCGTGAACCGCGCGTAGCGTATTCATGATGAGACTAACGACGTTGTGGCAGACCAGCGCCGTGCAAAAGGCAAATAACGCGGCACGTGGATAGCCGAGCGTTTCAATTTCACTTTCCAAGTTTTGAGCGACTTCTTGAAACGCGGTCTCGATGGTCCACCGTTTGCGGTAGGCCTCGGCGACCTTCAGCGCCGAAATACGAGAAGGAAGATTCGTCAGCAAGTGGATTTCGCGGTCGCCATCGCGCGTGGGGGAAGTGAGCTTTATTGTCACACGACGAACTTCGAGTTGCCGGTCCTGGTGAGTTAATCGAATCGTTTGCTGCCAAACGCTTCCTGTTTCGGTTTCGCCAATCTTGGTTGCCCGTCCCACCGTTTCAAAGTTCGTAAGGGCACCGTGGTGCCGAATAATGAAGTAGGCGCGACGTTCGGCGATCCCCAAGAGAAACGCCAAACTGCAGTAGTTGCGATCGGCGATCCACAGATCCCTGGCCATCACGGTCTCCAGGATCGTTGGCAGGAGCGTACGCTCCTGGGCATGGCCGTCCTCGCAGGGAACAACATCGACAATGAGCTTCAGACGCGGATCCAAAACGACCGCACAATGCCCAGGCAACGGAGCCCCGTTCAGGCGACTCAGTTCTTGAATGCGTCGCTCGCTCCGATGCAGGTGATTACCATCCAGAATCCGCGACTCGTAGCCGCGAATCAGTGGCTGAAGCCGTATGGGCAGCGCGTCCACGACATCCCGCAACCGCGACGCCGTGTCGCGAACCATCCGCCGAGAAATGTCTGGCTCGAGACGTTGTAGCTTGTCGTACACCGCCTTAGCGGTGACGCCGACTTCAACCTTTCGCTTCTGGTAAGCCGCATGCATCGAAGGATGCACACGGCAAGCCACCAACCCCATCATATCCACCAACGTCGAGAAAAGAAGTCTCCGATTCTCTTGGCGTTCAGCGGTTTCCTCAAAAAGGTTGTTCAGACGCTCCGCCGAGAATACATTTTCCAAGGCGCCCCGCATCATGAACGAGATCGGAGCCTTCTCCACGCACCGGTCAACCAAGTCCTTGAGGATCATAACCATTGTCTCCGTACTGAGTTAACGAATTCACAGTCCAAAGACAATCTAATCTCCCAAGGACATACCACGCAACTTAATTGCTAAACTGGTGCTATCACTTGCGTTGCTAGTAAAAAGGGCTGGCCCTAAGGTCTAGCCGACTCGTTCAAGAGACTGGGAGCGAAATGGAATGATGAAGCGACAGCTTGTTGCCAAGAAGACGTTGCAGGATGTCGATCGTGAGATGGCGGGCGAGGGTCGGTT
>CAZVBC010000598.1:0-3129 GCA_964625155.1 uncultured Pirellulaceae bacterium | reverse complement strand
TTTGCCGAAGTGGCTTGCTTGCAGCCCGCGATGCTTCGGTAATTGTGGAGTTGACACCGTGATAAGCCCGACCATTAACTACAACCCTTGCAACCGTGTCGCCGGACGCTTCGGAAAATGGCTGTAGTCCCGCCCTTTGTCTGAACGCGGCAATATCATCGAACGAATTGGACGCTGTTCTAATTGGGGCAACTGTGCACTCTAACGCAACTTCACCCAACCAGTCGTAATATCTCGTTGCGTTTGCAGGACTTGCGGCGAGAAGCTCGACGGATTTTGAGCTAAAACGGTCGGAGACCTCGGCGCGACTTTTTAGGGCTACAGGTGATGCGCTCGATGCACTTGCTGACGAACTCAACAGCAGCGCAGAAGCCCAGACGATCATCGATGCGATGACGCCCAAGGCCAATGAGTTTTTCCTTTTAGCTGCCGTTTTCATAGCTGCTTATTGTAGCTCGAAGTGGGCGTGGCGGCTAACGCAGTTGGTCGCAGCTAGGCAGCTAAAAGAGAAGAAGGCAAGGCGTGGTCCATTGTGGATTGGCCTTGCCCTCGTCGCGCAACTTTCAGCTAACTAAAGCAGCTAAAAGAAGAAGCTTCTTAGTCTTGATCTTGATTGATCTTTGAAGAAGCACGGCCAACGGCTACGCCGCTGGTTTGGCTTCGCCTTCGGCGGTTGGTGGCTGGTTGTCGTTGCCAACATCTTCCGATGGCTTCGCCGTCGGTTCTTCGTTGGTTGGTCCGCTCGCTGACGCTTCGGGTTGGGATAGCGTTGGTCCACTCGCGCACGCTTCGGGTTGAGATTCGTTTGGCTTCTCGCTTCGCTCGTCCTTTGCAGGGTGAGTCGCTTCGTGAATCTCCTTCAACTTGCGAATCGATACTTGCGTATAGATTTGCGTTGTCTCAAGCTTGGCATGGCCAAGCATGGCTTGAATGAACCGAACGTCTGCGCCGTTCTCTAACATCAGCGTTGCCATCGTGTGACGGAACAAGTGACACGAACCACGCTTGCCGATGTCCGCTGAGTCAACGTATTCGCGGACCATTTGAGTTAAGCGGTTTGTTGTGAAGGCTTCGCCCAAGTGTGTCAGGAAGAGCGTTGAATCGTTCGGATCGATGATTAGTCGCGGTCGAACTTCGCTGGTGTAACGCTCGATCCATTTCAAGGCTCGGTTCCCGATGGGAACCATGCGATCTTTCTTGCCTTTGCCTTGGCGAATCATGATCGTTCCTCGATCGTGGTCGATGTCGAAGATGTTCAGGCCAATCACTTCGAGGCGACGAATGCCGGTTGAGTAGAGCGTTTCCAAGATGGCTCGATCTCGTAGGCCAAGCGGGTCGTGGATGTTGGCTTTCGCCAACACCGCTTCCGCTTCGCGGATGTTCAGGACGTGCTTGGGCAAGCGATGCTCAAGCCTTGGTAGCTCGATGTCGCTGGCGGGGTTGTAGAGCAAGTAGTTGTTACGTGTCAGCCACTTGAACCAAGCTCGTATCGGAACGACGCGGCCATGTTGCGAACGGAAGGAGAGCGGTTGGCCGTCTTTCTTCTTGTGGTGATACAAGTGACGTTGGTAACGCTCGAGGATCGGCTTGGTTACTTCGTTCGGTCGAGTGATCCCGCGCTCTTCAGCCCAGAGGATGAAGTAGTTGAGATAGACTTGCCGGTTCGTTACGGTCCGTTCGCTGTAGTTCTTCACTCGCAGCCATTCGAGGAACCGCGCCAGTAGCACGGCCATGCCTTGCGGATCGTTGGGGTTGCCTACTTGTGTCGGTGGTTTGTGATCGCCTTTGCGTCCCATGTCATTAGTCCTTTAGGTTGTAGCTGTTTAGGCTGTAGGTTTGAGAACCGGACGCTAACGCGTTCCGGAGGATGTTTCGATGTCTTGATTGCTCAGCCCCTCATCCCCGGCCCTTCTCCCCGAAGCGGGGCGAAGGGAGAGAAGAGGGAAGGTTTGTAATGCGAACGGCTTCTTGATTCGTGTGAATCAAGAAGCCGTTTTAGATTTGCTTTGCTGATGACCGCTTCGCGGCCATGATTACGACTGTTTGGCTACGATGCTTTTCGCTTCATTTCTTCGGCCTCCTGATGTGCGGTTTCGTTGGTTTGTTGCTCGATGTGAGCTTCGCCCTGGTTTTCATCGGGTGAAGTCGCGTAATTCGATTCCGTCATGTGGCCGTTTTGGACCCGTTTTGACCCCGCCAAGTTTTGCTCTGGCTCCGCCAAGTTGGTCGTGTTTTCCGCGAGGTTGTTCGTACTTTCCGCCAAGTTCGCTACGGAACCCGCCAACCCTTCGGTTTGGCCCGCCATGTTCCCGGTCGTAGTTATCATTCGGTCCTCGCGCTCAGGTGAGCGCGCGTGAGGATCAACAAGCGTCGATGGATCGATCAGCCCGCAGAGCGTGAGTTCCCCTTCGCGCCCGCGACCATCGAACAGCAGTTCATACGTGGCCACTTTCCCGCGTCCCGATGAATGGACGACGACGTATTCCATATCGGCCAATCGATCCAGGTGGATTCGCAACTGCGTTGCTCCCCACTTCAGACGCTCGCGAAGGAATCGTCTGGTGAATCGATATTCGCTTTGCTCGACTTGTTGGGCTTCGCATTCCTTGCGAACCAGCTCGTGCATCTGAAGCAAGAGCCGTCGCGTTTGTGGAGCTAGCTCATCAATGCTGCGGCCTAGAACGAAGTTCGCCAACTGGTTGGCTACCTGAATATCGCGAGGCGTTACCTCAATGTACTGAACCGTTTCGCCATCGACTTGAATAGTTTTCAATTCGCGTTGGTATTGATGAAGCAAGGCAACGGCTTGGATCAACGTCAAGTATTTGACGTGATCGCGACGACGGCGCGTTTGATCGGTGAGGAACTGGAGTTGATGCGCGTAATGATTGACGACCGCCAGCGGTCGTAGTAAACGCTGCGCGTTTTGATGAAGCTTTACGACGCTTGCTTTCCGCTGCGCGGCTAGCAAGCCTTCGAGCGTTTGCCCTTCGCGCTGTTGGCGTTGAATGGCTTTGGTTTGTTCTGGGTCTTCATCCACCGTGAGAACCAAGCAGCGATTGAGCAACTCTTCGTCAACGTCGATGGCTGTTGTTGTGAGGAAGATCATCACGGGGCCTTCGACATGGT
>CAZVBC010000597.1:0-3131 GCA_964625155.1 uncultured Pirellulaceae bacterium | reverse complement strand
AAGTAAGCGAGCATCATTACGAATGATGGCTGACAATGATGCTTGGCTAGCAAATCGGCGAGGATCCATCTCGCAGAACGGTTGTTGGCGCAATAACCAACGAACATCATCTTCGCGAAAACTCGCATCAAGAGGATGGTCCCATCGTTTGGGACGTTCGACGATTAAAGCTTGTTCCGACATACCGCATTGTTACCCAGATCAAAATCTTGTGGCACCTGCCAACCAGCATCCAGTAGTCAACTTGATCGGCCACGAGGCGTTAAATTCATTACAGCTTTTCTGACTGTTACAAATTACTTTTTGCTCGCTGCTTTATTCTCGCTGGATGTTGGTTGAGGCACCGGTTCACTGGCAGCAGCAGTGGTCACTTTTGCCGTAGGAACGTTTTCAGTTTGGCCGTTTGCTAGTTTTTCGGCCGGAGGATTGGCGAACATTCGTTCACCTTTATATTCGGCCACCCGCTGATCAGGCAGTGAATCATCGGCAGAGTCCCGGCTGCCCAGTCCAGCTCGAAACTTACCACCTGCGAACCGCGCTCCGTCGTAAATCGAGCCATTTTGCAGAGGACCAACTCCCAGAATCCAAGTATCACGGGCAGAGCTGTTTGATTTGACAATACCAGACTGCCAATAGGGTTCACGCGATTGGCGATCAAATACGAAAACTGCAATTTTCGCTGCACCTTGTTTAACTTCGCGCCTGGCAAATGAGATTTCCGGGATGGTTGGCAACAATGGAGCCCCGGATACTACCGATGCCGCATTTGATAGGCCATTGCTAGCAGGCAGACCATACGAGACGCTGTGACCGTCAAACCCCAGTGCACCCAATCGCGCCTCTGCGATCAGGTCCGCATCCGTTCGACCTTCGACTAAACGAACTCCGCTTGCCGTCATTTGCTGGCGCAGCGAACTTGTAACATAGTCGCTATCAATTAATTGCTGGCCCTTGGGGGTCGTCAAAAAAGAGACGTCCAAATACACTTTTTTTCCTGCCAGAGCCTGGAAGTCCATCTGAGCAACCGTAGCATCCACGGCATCGCTCATTAACAAATGTTCGGTTGCGGTATAACTCTTGGTCGTTCCACAACCCGCAACACAGATTATCAGCGCCAGCAACGTAATTGGGCGAACCAATATACCGACTGTCCGAAGGAACCGCATTTCTATTGCTAGCATCAGTCTCTGCAAATCCCACAATTCAGTCAAACAACTCGATGAACCGGCAACGCTCGTGCGCCGTGGCGACGTGATGCCGACTTGGGCAACTGTCAATGTCTGCAGCGTTATAGTGCAGAGCCGAATCGCAGCCCAAAATGTTCTATACCATCTGGCGGCGACGACGGGGAATACCGATTCATCATTGAGCAACCACCAATGCTGGCATTCGAAGGAGTGTGGTTGCTGTCGCGGAGACGCCGAAGATGCTTCGCCGGTCTATCGCGTGCTGGTCAGCACCTGAGTCAATCTTCAAGATCTTGGTGCGGTTTGGTTGGCATGAAGTAGATCAGAAAGATGCCGACGAGGAAAATCAAACTCGTCACCCGACCGATTCTGGCAAAATCGCCGGCAAAAACTTGAGTCAAAGTGCCTGTGGTAAAGACCGTGACCGCCGTGAGTATGCGCCCGAAATTAAAACTCACTCCGGCACCGGCCGATCGAGCTCGAGTGGGGAACATTTCGGGCAAACAGTAGGGCATCCAGCCAAAGTAGATTCCGTTAAACATCCCCAGTGCCGCGACCCACCAAAGAAAACTCGGATCCAACGGATGGACAAACCAAAACGTATATTGTGAACTTACCAGTGCACCGACACTGGCAAGCAAGTAAGTTTGCTTACGTCCGAGTGTGCTGGCGATCCAGCCACCCAAAAAACTCCCGACAATTCCGGTCAGTGCTCGCGTCCGATTTACTTTTTCTCCAAGCGGGTTATCGTTTTCGCCTGCAGCAATCACGGCTTCGCCAGCCCAGGGTACCATCCAATTCGCACTTCCCCAACCGCCATTGATCGGCACGGTGGCTAATGCAATACCAAACAGTGTAATGGTCAGCAAAGGCGGACGAAAAATATGTACGTGTTTGCCACTTGCGGAAGGTGTGGTCTCTTTTATTTTTTGAGCTGCCAACCAACGCGGCGACTCCGGGACCAACAACAATGCAAAGAACGCAAGAAATACGGGGAGCGTTCCAAAGTGCATCATCCATTGCCAACTCTCTGCACTGGGTTTGTACCCGATAGCAATGGTGGAGAGAATGTAGATCCCGATATTTGCCGCAGTACCAATCACGCCGGCCGCTACGGGACGCGAGAGAGTCGACCAAGCTTCAGCGACCAGGGCCACGCCATTGGGCCACATGCCGCCGACACCCGTGCAAGCTAGGAACCAATAGACGAGCAAAGTGAGTGGAGTACTGGCAAACGAGGTTACGCCCGACATCACTGAATAGGTTAAGATGCTCAGCCCCATCCCTTTTGTGCGTCCCCATCGATCTCCGATCATGCCGAACAACCACCCACCACATGCTGCTCCAAAGAGCATGGCACACTGAGTCCAAGCAAACCACCTGGCCGAAGTTGCCTTCCAAGATTGCAGCTTGTCCAATTGTTCTTTTCCAACACTTGCCTGAGGATCCTCTTTCGAACCGCCAGTCGCCTTGAGTAATGAATCGAATTCGACTCGATCGATTATTTGAGCGCGATCCAACAAGTCTTTGACTGCGTGTGGCATAGCCAAAGAAGTGATCGACAGGTGGAAACCTGCACACATCCACCCCAGAAACGCCGAACTTAGAATTAATAATCTAGCGGTCGTTGAAAGCACAGGCTGAGACTTGGATTGCATAGCACGGCCAATTGTATGAGTGCTTGAAAGGCTTACCAATTGGCGAATCATACTCGCTGGTAACTACGCACGTAAGAGTGGACTGGCTAACGTACCGCGATTGAGAACCGGCAGTCGTAGATGCGCCGTGCAAAGTTCCAATTGTCTATTATCAAACGCTGAGTGGCTAACGATCAGCAGTCTTGCGGTATAGTTCGACGTGATATGGGCCGCGATAAAGGAGCAACAGCGCATCGTTTCTGGCGTATCGCAGGAATACCGACTTGAGGAAATGCTCTTCACCCGG
>CAZVBC010000596.1:0-3150 GCA_964625155.1 uncultured Pirellulaceae bacterium | reverse complement strand
CAACTGCTCGTTAGCTGATTGTGCTGGCACCGTGCGCAATAGGCTCAATGAAATACAGCAGCTCAGCCACGTTAACCACACAACTTGCCGATTCGACATTGCAGGGCTTCTCCGTCAAGAGAGTTAACAAAATAAGCTGCCAATTACCCAAAAGTTTCACTATCACTTTGCGACAATTACTGTGCGCGCGACTTGTCAAGTTGCGCGTGATGACGGCTCAACTCGATGGTAATGAAACCGTTCTCGGTCAGCATTGGTTGGTTGCTTACTGAGTTCGCAAGTCATCCACTGGTTTCGAAAAACCTTGAATCGTGTTCTCATTCAAGCCGATTTCACCTGCACCTTTGGAAATGCGAATTCCAACTCTTTTCTCTGGCGAGCGGCTTTCAAGAATGGAGTTGGAGACCAATTGAATGTGTTCGGTTTCTCCTTGAATATCAATTGCGGCGCTGGACGGCGACCCCGTATCGACGATGCGATTCCGTTCGATGCGATTGCGGTGGCCGGCAAAAGACTTGCCGCGTTCAGGGCGAAACACAACCCCCACGGTGCGGCTGCGCAAAATATCGTTATCGACAATCAAATTGTCCGTGTCACGATGTCCGATGGAGATACTAATGTCATTTTCCTGAAGGCGGTTCTTTTCAGCCAGGCCATATTTGACGCCCCAACAAAAGAAAATACCGATATGATTTCGCTCGATGCGATTGTTGCGCATGACGGGACGCTGCGAGCCTGATCCAGGATGTAGACCCAAGTCAGCATTGTCGTGGCTGAAACAATTCTCGACCACGCAATCATGACAGATCTGCCAACTAATTCCGTCGCCGTTGTTATTACGAGCCTCTATCTGACGCATGACTATGCGATTACAGTCTTGGAGAAAGATACAACCGCCGTAGTTACCATCCAAATGCGCGACTGATGAGCGATTGCCGTCAAGTGTCAGGTTCTCAATGATGACGTCTTCGATAAACTCACCCGTCAATAGTGGATAAAGTGTTGCCGCCGTTGGCTGGCCCGATTGCCAAAAGTTGTGCCGCAACGACTTGTCCAATTTAAATCGATTTCCGATTCTCGCCACCAGAGTTCGCTTGAGAACTGTTTGTCCACCATCATGCGGGTTCTTGGCTCGCAACAGTACGCCGTCGCCAATATTAAATCCTTCAGCCTTTTCCAGCGTAATTTCTTGGTCATACCAATCGCTGTCGACAATCAAGTTAGTGGATACGGAGGGAGTTTTCTTAAGCACCGTTTTTTCGCCGTGGCCGATCAAACGAACTTTGGATGCCAGGAAAACTGAATTCCTCAACCAATATTCACCAGGAAGCAATTCAACGGTTCCTCCGCCCAAGCGTGCCACATAATCGACTGCCGCTTGAATTGCCTTCTCATCTTGGCCGACCAAATTGGCACCTTCACCGGCCCGTGTACTGACACGCAAAGTTAGTTTTTCTTCCCAGTTCGGTTCAACTGACGCATCACCTGAAGTCGCGCGTGGCTGTGTTACTTTAGGACGCTCGGCAGCGATGACCTGCAGGGCAACAATCACGCAAAAACCGAAAACGCAGAGTGTTTGGAATAAGTGGCTCATCAAACGCACGCACATATTTCAATCGCCTTTCCTAAGGTACAAATTATTTACCTGAGCTGCTGTGATAAGAACTGGTACGCTTCCTGACGCTGGACCAAGGGAAAATCGTGTAGAGCATCGGGAGTTGCCAGTTTCAGATTCTCAGAGGCTTTAAAAATCGCGTAAACTGCGGCCACTTTATCGTAGGCCTTGCGCACTCCGCCAATTTCAAAATTGCTGTCGCGGACTGGCGAATTGGAATAGATTCCGCGCGGGGCGATCGCCCCCAGTACCTCGTAGAAGTCGAATGGAACTTGCCCAGGATCGTTGCGATACAGTTCGCGGATTCTGGGCATGTAGCGGTCGCTTGTCCAGCCAGCCAACGCACCTTTGTAATAGTCGTGAAAGGGTGTGAAGCCACAGCTTGAAACGACCGCCTTCAATCGCTCATCAAAGACTGCGGTAAATAGTGCATTATGACCACCCAAGGAATGTCCAATGACTCCGATCCGCCCGCGATCGACTTGAGGTAACGATTCAAGAAGGTCAACAGCGCGGATGTTATTCCAGATCGCTTTCATCGAACCACTAGCATAGTGCGCGCCTGTGGTTTTGAAATCATAAGGGTATTCGCCAAACGACGGATAATCGGGAACAATGCACACGAATCCCATGTCTGCCAATTCGTGTGCATAATGCAGGTTTGGAAGTCCTCCCAATCCAGCCGGTTCGTCTTTGCCGATCTTCGTAGTTTGGTGCAGGCATAACATCGCCGCACATTTACCAGAAGTAGGCAATTGCTTAGGGATGAGCAACCACGCCGGTACTCGATCGTTTGGTTCTGGTGAAAAGCGAATCTTGCGCCGAGTGTAATTGGTTGTTTCTTGCTCGAAAACGATCTCGGTATTCAGTGGAACTCGCTGTTCAGCATTAGGGAGTGTTCCCATCACCAATTGCATATTGGCTCGTATGTGAACCGCCCTTTGGCGCCAATCAGCTTGAGTGTCGATCGCGCGTTCGCGACCTTGCTCATCCCTCAATACCAGCAAGTTTGCATGATCAGGATAGGCAATCGCATCATTTGCATGCTGTGCAGCTGCCTGCGCGGCAGTCAGTAATGCCAAGATACCACATGTACCGAAATTCCAAACTCGCATATTCAACATCTGCTGTCACTCTAAATTATTATTTTCAACCAAAACTGGTCACACCCCTGCCGGTGATTTATCACAGTTCAAGTTTAGAGATCGGGCCGGCGCAGCACATGCTGAGTCAATTGAACGTCGGTCCGGTGCCACTCACATTTATAGTCTAGCGAATTTGATTTACCTTTGTCGACGCGTATGGGTAGCAGTACCAGTGATGGTCAGCAATTTTGCTCCTACCTCGCGAGATAATAGGGAAGACAATCACTTATGTCACACGCCACAAATACCTATGCGGTTCATCTTCGCCCGTGGTTGAAATCGACAGGTTTGGTGATAGTCACGGCACCGGGATTTTCTTCAATTCGAACGCGAGCGCAACTGGGATCGACAACGATTTTGGCGGGCTTGGTCTGAAATGTGTTTCCGGTG
>CAZVBC010000595.1:0-3154 GCA_964625155.1 uncultured Pirellulaceae bacterium | reverse complement strand
TCACAAACAATCGTAATAGAGCCCCATCCTGCGCTGCCAACAACTGATGCCAAAGGGCATCGAGAACGGTGTCGTATTGCTCCGGTGACACCTGTTTCCACTTCCCCGCCGATGCCGCTTGAGCGACTCGAACCGTAAGCAACCCAAATCGGTCCAGTTTGGCGAGCCAATGTGAGGATCGATCCATGCTGAACCTCTGAGTCCGCCTGTCCAGGCCACCAAAGAATTCAAGTACTACCATGCGACTGTGAGATAGTAGTAACTGATCCCAATGCTCTTCAAGCACCTGAGTTGTTTGGCGCGCCAGACCTCGCGCCGCTAGGAACTCTTGGATGGTGGCATGAACCATCGACCAATGGCTCAATGTCTCATCGATCCGCAACACAAATCTACTTCGAGCTAATGGACCTTGAGCCAATCCGCCGCCGTCTGGATGTAGCTCATTCTCTCTGAAGACGTATCGAGGGGTGCGTTCGGTTACACTCAATTTGTAAGCCAAATCCTCCAATGCCCAGAGGTGTCGCTGCTCGAAGGGCTGGGATTGCGCTTGGCCAATTTGCTCGACGATCCAGCTTACGATTTCCTGGTAAATATTTGCTCTTGTCATTGACTGCGTCGAATCGGACGGCAAAGACAAGGCACGGACAATGAGGCTCAGCAGAAATGGATTGGTGGCAATGATCGCCAGATCGCTGTCTGACTCGATCTCGCGTGTGACATTTTCAGCAGCTTCGAGCGAGCCACCAAACGACTCAATACGCTTGTGTACAAACTCACGAATCGCCTGTGGCCCCAAACCCGCGATTTCATAAAACTGTGATCGTCCAGGTGCATAGATTTGCCAGGGCAAGCCTGACATACGCGAAGTCACGACGCACACAAACCCATCGCCGTCGCGCAAGATATGATTTTTCACTTGCTCACGAAGATGGCTCGGAACTTCGTCCCAGCCGTCGAGCAAGAGTAAGAATCGACTTGATGCCTTCGCTGTCGCCCGCAAGCAATCTGCCGCTTCATGCCAATCTCTTATTCGTGGAACCTGTGACTCCAGGAAAAATTCCAACAGTCCAAGCTCGGGTGCCTCTTCGACCGCTGCCGAATAGACTCTCAGTTTGACGACAATCGCTAGATCAAAGTCGGCCAACATCTCATGACGCGTGGCCCAAGCGAGCCAATTAATGACCGTCGATTTTCCTGCCCCAGGATCGCCAAGAACCACACAACTGTCGAGCGTTCGACTTACCATGTCTGCAACACTCACTGCTGGCCGTTTTTGGCTGTTGACTCGCGCCTCACGCTGACGTTGAGACGTCGATTGCCAGCCATTCTTGATTCCCTCCTCCCAAGGACATGCAAACAGTTCGATGTAAACGTCTTTGAGTGGTACGCTGGGATCTCCTGGTATCATTCCCGGAATCATCGTCCATTCGGGAGAATCGGTGAGCTTTGTTTGCCACGTGAACAATGCCAATGCAACTGAGTTTCGTGTTTCCTTGGAGAAACTTGTGGATGGCGCTACAGCAGCTTGTGTCACCCCCAGCCATCGCTCAATTTTTGACATCTGCTTTTTTGCTTCGCTGATGTGCCCATCCTTCGTACTGGCAGTCAAGAATTCGCGAGCTGACTGGCGCAGCTCAGCAATGCTCCTTGGATTGTCGTTTTGAAAATGCGTAGCCCAGTGCGCTGCAACATCGTCGATTCGAGAAATATACTCCCAAGGTATAACGCCATGAAGAATAGCCAGCGTACTCACTCGTACTCGAAGCTGCACAGCGTCGGTTGGTCCTGCCCAGGTGATGCTCTGGCCCAATTCTGCCGAACCAAGCAGGTAAAATGCTAGTCGTAAATCTGCCAGCACATCCCCAGAAACCGACATCGATTCTGTCATTTCAACCACAGCCTGAAAACCCAATCGACAGGCAACAGCGACACAGCAGACATTTTATCGTTCGGCACCGACTTATCATTAGGCTACGGTGTAACTTGTCCAAACGAAATTGATGTGCTATCGCTGGCCATAACTCTCATCGAACGATCATGGTTTTTCCGATTGGACTCAAAGCTTGTAAGACTCGAAGCCAGTTTTGCTGAGCCCTTGTACGAGCGATTCAGTGCGAATCGAAACGGGGCTAATGTGGTGCTGCTTGCTTTTACTCGCCCAACATCGAGCGGTCTGAAAGACTACCTGACAAGTATTGGAGCGATACGTGATCCGGATGAAGACAATAAATGCTACTCGGAGGTCTGGCTCTTCGATCCCTCTCAGGGCCGCGACCCTAAAGTCTCCATCGCTGAGCTTGACATGCTCATTTCCCAAGCAATTGGCGTGCTGGGCGGCAGGCTTTCATCTTTGGCAGGAACATGGCAGTTCCCGCACAATTTTCAACTGTCTGAAAACCAGCAATGGCGTAGTCGCGTCCTAACTGAATGGGAACGGAGCAACCAGCAGAAATCCAGAGAATCGCAACGCTAGTGACTTCTGGCGTTTCGGCCAAGTCTGATTGGAAACAGCCATGCAGTTTGCATCTTCGCACCAAATTCGGACTCACAAGAATCCCGCAACCGAATGAGTCGACTATGTCGGAATCTTACCAGTAACATACGGCCCAACATACTCGCGCTCAGTTCGATTTGGGACGGAAGAAGATCAACTCAAGACCGAAATTCAGCTTCTCCCATTCGTGATCGTCGGTCACGATTGGCAGCCGCTCTTGAATCGCCACCGCCATACAGGCCCTGTCCGCAATCGAAATCCCCCTGTGAGCATTTGGGTAAATTGCCGCCACCTGCTCCGCATGCTTGCGATTAAACTCTAATACATCGATTCGCAGATTTGACACGACCGCATTCAGAAGCCTCTGCTCCTGCGGTTTCTCGACTAGCTTTTGCAAGACTTCCGCAAAATTTATCGCAGACATTGCGGAATTGTGCAGCCATTCACGCACGACTTCATGGCCTGGCTCGCGGTGCAAGAAGGCCAACATGGCTGACGCATCAATGACGGCTTTCACGCGCAGCCTCTTGCCTACGTTCGTCTCGCAGCTCGTCGACGAGGCTCCGGTCTGGCCCCAGCTTGTCCACAAAGTAGCGTTGCACCTGATCGACGAACTGATCGAGCGTCACCAGTCGCAAAGTTCCATCCTGCAGTTCTTCC
>CAZVBC010000594.1:0-3174 GCA_964625155.1 uncultured Pirellulaceae bacterium | reverse complement strand
GAGTATGGTTGACATGGACAAGACGCTGTCCAAATCTGTTTGTGTTTTGGCCAACCTGCCATCTGCAATGCTAAGTCCCATCCGCCGATCCCAGCGAACCAGTGCACCCAGGCAAAGCATTGCGGCTCTTCCAGCCAAGCCGACCACGGGCCCGGCATGTTGTGGATTGATGTTTCTGCAATGTTTCCGGAAGTGATCTTGTTCATTGCAATTAGTTGCCGTAGCCATGCACAAGCGTTGCGGTCAATCTCGTTGTAAATCGCAGCCATCACTCTTCGTTCTCCCTTCGCTCCAGAATCTCGTAAATCGGCAATTCAAGGCGACGAAGCAACACCTGAAAACTCACGAGTTTTTCTATCGGCATTTGCTCGTACACTTGACGACAAGCATCGGCAATCTGCTCGGGAGTCAATAGACTTAGTATCGCTGCCGTGCATGTCGCCGCGTTGTCGATGAAGTGCTTAATGAGCATGCCTGCAATCATGTTGCCTTGACCAGCACTGTCTTTTTCTGTTCCCGCCATCGCTTCTTGTCCTCTCGTTGTTTCTCGTAAATCGCCGACAGTCTACGCCGACCGTCTTCTACGCTCGCCTCCGCTAGTCGCGGATAATCCTCGACTCGCAAAAATCTAACCTCGCCAAATGGTGGATTCGAAAACTCATCACATCCGGCTTCCTTCTCCGATTCTGAAACAATCTCCGCACGCGAAAAACACAACTCGCATCGCCGAAAAGTCTGCGGTTCGCCGTCCCAGATTCCGGAACACATGAAGTAGTACTCACCCTTCCGGATTTCGCCACGGCACTCGCAACACTTGCGTTTTGGGGCATTTTCGCGACGTGCGAAAAGAACTCGTTCATCGCACGCATCTGGTCCATCGCCATCGTCAAAGCACATGTTATTCGTCCATTCCCGGAAGTCTTCGGTGTTTTTTTATGCGCTCTGATTTACTTGACACTCGGAATCTCCTTGATGAATTTCTTGCTGCGGTTCTTTTTGCTGTGAACCCAGTAGTGACACGGCTCGCAGAGGTAGACGAGATTAGACACCTCCGCACGCAACTCCCGAAACTCGAACGGAACGATGTGATGAATATCGAACTCTTGACCATCCCCTTTTGTTTTTTTCTTTCCACATCTCTGGCATGTGTGGTCATCTCGCTTCTTGACTTTGTAAACTGCCGACTTCCATTCCCGCGTTCCGTAAAACGCCTGTCTCTCAGGCGTAATTCCTCCCTTCCAGTTTGTTGTCTCGGCACCCCTTTTTCCCTTCATGTATGATCCGACTTTCGGATCGTATGGAACCCTGCCTTGGGCGATTGCCGTGGCCCGCATCTTGGCCTTAGCCTCTTCGGAATGCTTCCATCCTGGCGGCCTTCTTGGCTTAATCGCATGGATATAAGAACCTCTCTTTCTCGTTGGTATTCCAAAATCCTTCATCCAGTTCCAGACAGACTTTGGATCTCTACCAACTTCCCGCGCAATGTCTGCGCAGTCACGGCCATTTGTAATATACTCTCGCTCCAGCCACTCTTTAGAGACCGGCTTTGCAAGTCGTTGGTAATTCGCTTTGCAAGTCCTATTGCAGAAGTGAAGGACAACATTGGCGACATGCTTCCGCCGTATCGCGGAAGAACAAAACGAGCAAACGCAATCGATGTATGGCATGCGTGAATCATACACCACCCTTTAGTGATGTCAATGGCAAGCGAATGAATTTGCTGTAGTCCTCGATTGACCGAGTGTCGAATGTAATTCTCATTCTCCGAACTCCCGTAATCGCTTGGCAAGCTCCCCCTCAGCGGGAACGCAATAGACTCGCCAGCCCTCGGGGTAGTTGTAGTTTTTTCTGTCACCGTAGGATGTCGCCTCTTCACTTGACAACCACACGCCTTCTGTTTCCCACGTTTCGTAGTACAGCGGAAATCCAGACAGTGAAGCCGCTTCACGCTTGATTGCTTCACGGATAAATCCTGGACTTTCTCTGATATGTTTCCCGTCGTCGTCAGCAAAACGAAGTGCCCATCCGGGCAGTTCGTCTCGGCGAGTTATCACCAGCGATTCGCCACTGGATTCCGTTCCCGGAAATTCGTCAGTTCGGTGGTATCGCCTCCACTGGAACAAGAAAACAGCATCGCGTGTTCCCTCTTGTTCGCATCGCTTGTCGTGTTCTGCGTTCATTCTGTCACGCTTTCTATTCTAATGTTGCCGACAAACACCTTCCCGGCTCGTGATTCGACATGCACCCACACATTATAGCCCTCAATAAATGCGGCTGTTGTTGTTCTGGTTTGCACTCGCCGAATACCCTGCATTGCCTCAGTTAGAAAACTGACACGGCAACCGACAGGACATTTCGCGTTAAACTCAGCTGCAATTTGCTGGAGTGTCATTCCGTCACCAGCTTTCCAAAAGGCTTCCAGGACGATGGATCGTCGGGAGTGTTTGACCACATGTAACGCTCGCACAGCTCATCCCAGTCCCATACATAGGCCATTTGTATTCCTGCCCAATCGCCGTTAATGGGCCTCACGTACGGTTGACACCCGACAACAGACCTCGCCTCCTTAGCGTTCTCGAACGGCACGTATTTTGGCTCTGGCGGCTTTTTCTTCTTGCGGGTCGCTAATAATGTGCCGCCACATGCGTAGATGTTGTCTTCGTGTATCCCTCCGTATATTCGTCCAGACAACACAACATCGCCATCCTCGTCGCGCACGCAAATGGCTTCCTTGTATGCGAATATTGTCCACCCACGATCGAGAAAAGCCTCACGAATCTCCCACTGATCCGTGACGTCTTCAAACACAAGTTGTTCGCTCATCTCTCTTCATCCTTCCACAGTGGTCTGTTGTCTGTTGCTGCATTGCGTGGCATCTGTTTTGATCCCGGACATCTGGCATTATCGTATTCGTGTTCCGGCACACCAACGGAACACGCTCGAACTGAGTATTTTCGCCCACAATGCGGGCACATGTAGACGGTTCTCACTTCGCACCTCCACTTTCTTGTTGAACTTCAACTCCGAACGGCACCCACGAATCCGCTATGTGCGGGGTGAATGACATTTGTTGCGACCAACAATCCTCGCCAGAAAATTTCCATGTCCAGTTTGCGGTTAATATTTCATCTTCATCGACCTTTGTTACCAACTGCTTCAATTTGCTGTCACCAT
>CAZVBC010000593.1:0-3188 GCA_964625155.1 uncultured Pirellulaceae bacterium | reverse complement strand
AGATCTTGCGAGACATCGTAGACGTCACTTAGCTGAAAAACGTCGAGCCCCTTATCGAGTGCGTGGAAAAACGTTGACCAAGGAAGCAACGCAGCAGCACCGACACCATATGCTTCTTCCTCTACGGACTTGTCGTATTCGCGAACCTGCATTCCGCTTTCTGTCTTGCGAAGAATGGTCGCAGGTCGATGATCAAGATGAATATGAGACACTTCTTCCATGAGTGTTACCTTTTGGCGATGCCTAGACTGATAGGGATTCAGCATGCAAATCAGGTAGCCATCTTCGGTTGGCTTCGGAAGCACTCCACCAGACCATCTGTCTCCTTTGAGGCGACCAAGAATACTCCTTGTGTTCGTGGACAATATTGGGAGCACGTCATTCGCATCAATCACCTTTAGGCCGACCTCTTGTGCCAACTTCCACGGACACAACTTTTCGCTGCGAGCACACTTGGCAATTTCACGAAGCTCTTCAGCTTTCACCTCCCATGCTTTGCTCTTTAGCGAAAAAGGACTGAATCTGGTCATTTCTTGTTTGCCCTTGCAAGACTGTCATAGGCTGTGCGAAATAGCTGCGCGAGCGCTTCCGCAGTCTCGGCATCAAGGTTTTTGTCTGCGCGTAAATGCAGTGAAACCAAATCCGGCGTCGCTGAAAGATCTGCACCGTTATTGCCCTCCATTGATTTTCGCTTAATCCATGCGTTGACTGACTCCAGGGTATCTCCTCTGACGTCGACGCCAGAATTGCTGAAGGCCGCACGCTCGATTCGAGACAACGTCGCCACGCTGATGGAGGTTTCGTTTTTTACCTCTTCAAGTGTAAGGCCAAGCTCCAATCGTACCTTTCGAAGCAGTTGGCCTAGTGACTTTACCGTGGTTGACATGTGGCGAGCTCGCACGAGTGATTTTGCAAAAACGTCATTTTTTCTCATTGACGAGAAAAAGTCCACCCCCTAAATTTCTCACAGGTGAGAAAAATCTAACTCGAAAGAATCGACTATCAAGAAAGGATGCCCTGTGTTGCGTTCAAAAACCCACTTCAATCAAGCGTTGGAGAGACTGCTCGACTTCATCGCAATCCAGATCCAGCTGACAGAAACGCAGGATGCGCAAGCGAGACAGCACTATGCTGCAATTGCCAAGGTCCTTGCGACTTGTCCCAAGCTACATCTGTACTCTCCACACATTTACCCGCAAGGCTCTCAAAACCTCGGAACAACAACGAGGCCAATTGGTCAACTAGAATTTGACCTGGACGCCGTTTGTTTGCTCAAAGACACAGATAGCGACCACCCCGGACTGCTCTACAAACTGGTCTGGGATCGACTGCGCGACCACGGAACGTATCGGGATCGAATCGAACGCAAGCCTCGCTGTATTCGCGTCAACTACGCTGGCGACTTTCATTTGGACATCGTTCCTGCGATTCCTGATAGGGCTAAGGGAGGAAACTTCATTCTCGTCCCTGAGCTGGATGCCAAGCTCGACCTAGAACACCCAGAAAACGATGAATGGAAAACATCGAATCCCCTGGACTACGCGACTTGGATCAACGAACGATCGATTGTTCAATCGATGCTTCTAGAAAAATATTCGAGATCCCAGGTCGATCCGCTACCTGAACGAGAACATGCACTGGGCAAACCTCCATTGAAGCGTAGCATTCAATTGCTCAAGCGATGGCGTGATATCGCATACTTTGCAAAGCCCAAGCTGTCGCCACCGTCGATCATCTTGACGACGCTTGCCGGTATGTATTATGAGGGCGATCATTCGGTCAACCACTCGATTCTTCGTATCACGGAATCTGTTGCTATGTGGCTCAAAGACGCCGAATGTACAGAGCTCACAAGTCCATCAAACGACGATGAGTACATTTGCGAGAAATGGCAGAAGGACTCGAAAAGCTTCGCGGACTTCATCGATTCGTTCATTGCTTTTCAAGAAACTTGGGTGTCTCTACAGCGCCTGAAGGGGACTTCATTACAAAAGGAGTTGGCAAGGCTGTTCGGCGAATCTCCAGTCGAGTTCGCGTTTCGAAAATTGTCGGAGTACGAGGTCGAAGTTCCAAGAGCAACTGGCCATCTTGGTGTTGTTCCCGCGACTGCGGGTATGCTCGCTGTCTCTCATCCAAAGCAATCCATCTTGATACCAAAGAACAACTTCTTTGGTGACGTAAGATGATTGGAGTGCGCACTACGATCGGGCTGCATGAACAGGCGGCTTTCATGAAAGTGTATTGGCCCGCTTTTCGAACGAAAGTTAGCGGTCCAATTCTTCGGTGCACGGGAAACCTCTGCCCTTCTGAATTGAGTGAGACATACAAAGTCGAGATTCAACTCAAGGGTGGCGGGTTTCCGACGGTTCGAGTCCACTCCCCTACTCTTGTGACCAGAGCAGGGGCAGCTTCTATTCCACACATGTACGAACAAGAAACACTTTGCCTTTATCGCCCCGGCTGGAACGAATGGACACCAGCCAAAGCTATTGCCACAACGATTGTCCCATGGACTGCATTGTGGCTTTACTTCTACGAAGCCTGGCACGCAACGGGCGAATGGCTCGGCGGCGGACATGCACCAGATCCACAATTCGATTTCAAGAAGAGAAGTAACGATGACCAATTTCCAGTCAACGGTCGATATCGACCTCGTTCACCACGTTAGCCCCAGTAGTATCACCAAGCCGTTCCGAATCCTCTCCCTGGATGGAGGTGGAATTCGTGGTGCCTTCATTGCAAGCGTGCTTGCAACGATGGAAGAAAGACTCGGTCCAATCTCACAGCATTTTGATTTGATGGCAGGAACATCGACAGGAGGCATCATTGCCGCTGGATTAGCTACTGGTGAGCCAGCTGCTCGAATTGTGGAGTTCTATCGTGTTCACGGATCACGCATCTTCACGCGTCCAACCAGAACGAAGAGCCGAACTCGTAAAGCTTTGGGCTGGTTTGCAAATCGCAAACTGAAAGCAGCAGGATTGGACGATGATTGGTTGTTCTCGCCAAAGTATGATTCGCAATCGCTTCGTTCTGCTCTAACATCAATATTTTTGGATGCTAAGCTTGGGTCAATTGTCCGATGCGCACTCGTAATTCCGTCCGTCGATCTGACTAAAGGTCAGACTGTTGTATTCAAGACACCACATCTCGCCCACTACGATCGTGATAGACACTTCCCCATTGTC
>CAZVBC010000592.1:0-3195 GCA_964625155.1 uncultured Pirellulaceae bacterium | reverse complement strand
AAAAATTTTCTCACTACATTTGCGTTGATTTGAGTCGCGTCGGCAAGCGTAAACCGAGTCGATCCAGGAGTATTCTTTGGTGTTCCGACGGGCGGGTGACGCATCGAGTTCGAATCTCGCTGCCAACATCCGTTGGAAGTACGACATCGACCAACGCTATGTCTGAAATCTCCGATAGGACTCGACGCGGTTCGTCGCCTAGCCCTGCTCGTTTGCACGCTTCACCCATCGTCCGCCACAACACGAATGACAGAAAACACACCAGGATGTGTGCCAGCACTCGATCCTTCTTGTGGTGCCAGATCGGGCGAATCCGAAGATCCGATTTCTGGATGCGAAACGCATCTTCCGCTTCGGTAAGTTGGATGTATGCCTTCCAAAGCTCTTCGTCCGTCCAGTCGGTCACGTTGGTTCGAAGAAGGTAACAGCCGCCGCTCAGTTCATGCCAATCCGTGGCTGGCTTGATCTTCTTCCATTCGATTCTGGCATAGGCTTTGAGCTCGTCGTTGTCCTTGGGAACCACCTTCACGTCAAAGACGTGCGAGGCTCGAGTATTCTGCCCGAGCAAGCGACCAATCTCTCGCGACACCGTCAATTGATTTCGATTCTGTTTCTCGCATCGCTCTGTCATCGCCGTCAGCCGGGCCGCGATCTTTTCCGCCGCTCGTTGGACAATCGCTTGGTCCTTCTGTTTTCGATCTCGGCTACGGCAAAGAATGAATAGTTCAGTCGACTCGGCAGTTGCCTGTCCATCGACTTTCGATTCGTCGTCTTCTTTTGGCAACTTGCAAAGCTTGACTTCGATTCCCTCTCGAATCGTATTCCAATCTTGCTTGAGGAGTTCTTGTTCAAATTTCTTGAGCAAGGCTTTGTTGGTACCGATGATGTAGCGTCGATTTTCCTTTCGCAAGAATTCGAGGTTGTCTGCCGAAGTCATCCCACGGTCCATGACCCAGATTCGATCGGACTTGCCGTACTTGCTTTCCATGCGCTCGACAATTCCTTTGACGGTGGTCACATCCGCCGTGTTACCCGCAAAGACTTCGTATCCTAATGGCATTCCGCTGCGAGTCACAATCAGAGCAATGCAAACTTGTTTGCAGTCGCTCCGTTGATCTCTGGAATAGCCTCGTTGCGCGAGAGGATTGCCAGCGCACTGGCCCTCGAAGTAAGTGCTGGTAACATCGTACAGGAGCAAGTCATAGTCGAGTTCGAACAACTCGCCCATGGGGTCTTTGAGGTGCTTTTCGAGCTGGTCTTTCAACGGCAACAACTCGTCCAATGCGCGATATAAACGATTGTCGTCGACTCGCTCCGCAGGTACGCCCAAAAGTTCCGGTAGGGCCGTCTTGGGATACCACTGCTCGGAGATATAGAGTTCGCTGGAAGGGTCCAGTAGTCGGGCGATGACCAACGTCATTGAGACCAAAGACCATGGGACTTGCTCACGGCCAGTGACTTGATGCGTTTGGAAAAAGTTGTCGAGTTTGAGTCTTTGAATGAACTGCATTGCCAGCCAAGGGCCACCAAAGAGCTTCTTGTTCTCGACGCGAACGGCTGTGGCATCAATGCGAACCCAACGAGGTTCGACCGATGAATCTTCATATTCAAAGAGCGCTAGTTGCCGACAGTCAACCTCTTTATCCCGAGAACCGGCTTGACCCTTGGCGACTTCCAAGATGCCAAGCCTCCCAGCTTCATCCAGCGCCCCGAGCCAAGAAACCACACGTTGTCTTGGTCCACGGTCTGTGCGCACTGATTCCACGAGAGCCCAGTACGCTTTGCGCTGTCCTTGAACGACTTTGAACTGCTGCCTGATAAACATAAGCAGCCAAGCTACCGTCAGAATAATGGAGAACCAAGACGGGAGCCATTCTCACTACATTCGATTTCGAACAATCCAAGGAGCCAATGGAAACCAACCGCGCGTTAGGGCCGCTCAACTTCCACTCCACTAACCACTAAAGTTTTTCCACAATTCGAGTTGGGGAACTTGGGCTAGGATTTCAGATTACAGTTGCTCGGTCAACCATTTCTCTTCCGCGATGAACTGTGGAAGCCTATAAATTGGACTGGCGAAACCAATCCATCGGGTGACCTAAAGAGTAGCGGAAAATAGAGTAACGATCTTGTTGCGGTTCGCAGGGTTTCAGTTTGAAGGCAAGTTCACTATTGGCTCCACAGCCGGCGCAAACCAAGATCAACCAGAACAATATTCGTATACTTTTTGCGGATGCATTTTGTTCTTACACCAACTTCCCTGAACCTTCGATCGGCCAAACTTCGACGACGTGTCCGTTTTCGTGGACGACCATTTCGCGATAGAGATTGCAAGTAGTGCACGCGTGGCTGGGGATCAGATGCAGCGGTTGCCCGATTTTCCAGTCGGGGCAATTGCGCACTACTAAATGTTCCTCGGATAGAAAAAATGGAATGTCGAGATCAGGGAAATCGCGAATTCCTGGCACGCCAAATTCGCCTCCTGCTCCTTTGACACCCAAATCCAAAACCGCTTTATTGGCCGCTGGACGACTGATAACGCGCACCAGCACCGATAAGGCTATTTCAAACTCCGGTGTTAGTCGATGATACTGGCGGTCCATGGTCGCGTACGTCCCCGCCTGGACCTCGTCGATGCCTTGCATTACCCCGGTACTGTTGTAAGTGGCTGTTGAACAACCGCTGATACAGTTGACCGGCACCCCCGACGATTCGAGCATTTGCCGGGTCTGGATCGCCAGCAGCATGGCCGCCGTAGCCTTTTCCGTGCGTTCATTTCGATCTAAGACATTGACCAAATGCCCTTCGAAGGCCTGAATCCCAGCGAACTCAATTCCGTCAAGCTGACGTATGCGACGTGCTAGCTCCAGAGTTGGCTCGCCGGGCTGAACACCACAGCGTCCCATCCCAATATCGACTTCGATCAGCACCGGAATCGTCGACCCTGCCTGTCGAGCCGCCGTCGATAGCGCCAGTGCATGATCCCAGTGGTCGATCGCCACAGCCACTCGAGCGCGATTGTTCAATTGTGCAAGCCGAGCGACCTTCATTGCTCCGACGACTTGGTTTGCGACCAGCAGATTGGTAAAACCGTGATCCACCAAGACCTCCGCTTCACCAAGTTTAGCGCACGTCATGCCGACAGCGCCTCGGTGCATTTGGCGGCGAGCCAAGGGAACGCACTTGTGGTTCTTG
>CAZVBC010000591.1:0-3199 GCA_964625155.1 uncultured Pirellulaceae bacterium | reverse complement strand
GCCAAACGAGCAGAGATTAAAGCGTTCAAGGCATGGCTCAAGAAGCGCCCGTCAGCCGATATTCACACGTTTAAGGCTGAGTTTTTGTCTCATGACGAATTGCATGAAATCGCCGAAGACATTCGAGGAGTGGCGACCGAGCAGCCTTTTTTTACGCTACCGGAGACATTTACCCGTGATAGTGTTGGCGCACTCAAGGCGATGATTTTGCAGCTCGATCCAGATGACGACGAGGCGGAGCAAAAGATCAGAATGGAGCTAGAGCGCAGGTCGGCACGTAACATCGACAAAGCATTTACCGAAATGGTAAGTACGTTGTTTCCCGAAGGTTACGATGGCTTTGGCGGATCGTTTATCGATCCAAATATTGAAGCGAATCGAATCCATCGTGCATTTGTAGAGGATCAGGCATTGCGAGATGCCATGAGCCGAGCGTTGATTGATAGCGCCGATCTAGGTGTAAGCATCGGGATCGGACAACTTGGTAATGTCGGCATCGGCTTTGACTATTTACTCACACACACGTCAGCCAGGGATTGGGCAATCACACATACCGATACGCTGCTAGAGCAGATGGGTACGACATCGGGACGCTTGACGGGTCAAGCGGTAGCGAGATGGTTCGAGAATCGTGAGCCGCTTGAGCAATTGATACAAGATTTAGAACCCGTGTTTGGTCGCAAGCGAGCCGAACGCATTGCGGCGACGGAAGTTACACGAGCGGCTGCTGAGGGCAGTCGGCAAGCATATATCGATAGTGGCGTTGTGAAAAAAATGGTATCAAGAACTGCAAGAGACGAAAAAGTATGTATAACTTGCAGTCCATTGGAAGGAAAGTACGGTTCCCTAGATTCTGGGATTGCCGGTATCGGTTTCCCTCCATATCATGTTCGATGTCGTTGTTGGATTGCTCCCGTCGTGGATGCTACCAGTTAATCAACGGGATTTGATTTGTTTTTATCGTGGATTTAATGATTGATAGGCAGGAATCAGGATGTTCAAGTATTTGATTGTCAGTGAATCGAATAACGATATATCCAGCCTTGGCGAGATAGGCATCTTGCCCTCTATCTCTGTCTTTCGTTTTCTTTCTCTCATGCCAGTACACGCCATCGCACTGAATGATGATTTTATGCTGTTCGATGAAAAAGTCAACCATGAATTTATCAAACATTACTGTTTGTTCTGTGAATTTAATACGGTTGCTGTTGAGCATCTCGTACATTTTTTTCTCGATATTCGTTCGTGGATTTGTGGAGAGTCGCATAAGATTACCAACAATCCTATGCGAGGCGCAACAGTATTTCTTTCTGTCTTTTCTAGACGGAAAAGTCTCAAACTCTTTTCCACAATATTCGCAAACAATCTTCACCTTTGGCTTCCACTTATGATTGGCTTCTCCATGCTTAGGGGATATTTTCCCAGTCTTATGGAAACATGCAAGAGAGCAGTAATCTTGTTTTTCGACAAGACTATTCTTGATTGCGAATTCTTTGTTGCACTCCTTACATCTCTTTGTTGCCTGAATGGACCTTTTGCCATTGTTCCAATCATTTCTCTTACTTGTGTTTCTACATTTGTCGGTACAGAACTTGGCAGTTCTGTAGGAATGGGCGTCAGCAAGAAATTGATTATTGCAAACAGTGCACGTAACCGGAATGCATTTATTTTTCCTGCATTCGCTACTGCAAAACACGTAATTACTTTGATCTATGCGACATTGTGGTTTGCTGAATGTTTTTCCGCAGCCTTGGCATTTAACTTGCATAAAAAAGCCTCCTGTTTAGTCAATCGGGTACTTGCTGAGGGTACACAATTGAAAACAAGAGGCAGCGAAAACTATAACAGATTTTCACCCGTTGACAAACAATTATGTACCCTCAGCACTGGTAATTATACACCATCTCACGGGTAAAGTAAAGCAATCATGAGTCTAACCATCAAAATTGACGGCATCGACAAGCTGCTATCTAAGCTCGGTAAGGTCGAAGGACTTAATTATCTACGTCCAGTCATGCAGCGCTCCGTGTATCGCATACAGGCACGCATGGCACAGTACCCAGCACAGAGAGTCAACAGTACATACCGACGAACAGGTACACTGGGCAGAAAGTGGGCAAGCAAAGTCGATCAGGCTGGCAATGGGTTACGAGGCAGGGTTGGCAACAATACCGAGTATGCGCCGCTGGTTCAGTCGAGGCGGTTTCAGTCTCGTGTGCACAGGGGATTGTGGATCAACACAGATGAATATGTAGTCCAGACGGAAGCGGCGAATATTCAGCGAGACTTCAAGCAGGCGATTGACGATAGGTTGAAATGATGAGTGGATTAATTCGAGCGGTAAAAAGCGATAGTGGTGAATGGGAGATCGAGATACTGGGTATCCCGTTTGGCTCGCCTAGTGAACGAGATAGTGACGGCGAGTTTTTCACCGCACAAACAAAATTGCATCTCGATAAATTCCCAACTCCGCCGTTGGTGTTCTTTCACGGATTCAATGACCAGAAGCAGCCAGGCGCAAAGCCAATTTACGTCGGCAAGACAACGAGTTACGAGGTTAAGCCCGATGGCGTGTGGTTCCGGGGCGTACTTGACAAGGCGATTGCACAGGCGAAAGCGGTGTGGGAAGCGGCACAGACGGGGATGGCACGCGCTAGTAGTGGAAGTATCTCTCACCTGGTACGCAAAGCACGGGACGGGCATCTACTGGAATGGCCAGTTGCAGAATTGTCGGTATTCGACACCTACAACGGGAAGAATCCAGCAAATCGACGGGCGGTAGTAATGCCTGTCATGAAAGCAGTCTACGAACAGGCTGGATTAATCCTACCTGATGACATAGAGGGCGAAAGCTCAGAGACAAACGACATAGAGGCAGGCGACGGCTTGTCTAGTTCGGGCGTAGCAGCAGATAGCCAACAGCGTGAAGTGATTAACAGTATTAAAAGTGAGGATAAAACAATGACTCCTGAAGAAATTCAAAAACTGGTTGCCGATGGGGTGGCCAGTGCGCTGAAGGCAGAACAAGACAAACGAACTGCCGATGAAGCACAAAAACAAGCGGTTGCCGCCCAGGTGGAAGCTGCTATCAAGTCCGTGAAAGACGAAGCTGCGGCTCAGGTTGCAGCCGCAAAAGCGGAAGCTGCCGAAGCACGTCGCTTGCCAGGTGGAAACGAAGCGCCCTATGTCGCCAAATTCG
>CAZVBC010000590.1:0-3202 GCA_964625155.1 uncultured Pirellulaceae bacterium | reverse complement strand
AGCAACGGGTTGCGGAATTAAGAGCAGCATTTGAGCACTATTGCGCTTGTTGCAGACTGCCATCGCTCGATGTTCCCAAGATGACCTTCCGTCAACTGACGTTGAAGTGGAACAATCTATTTCAACTCCTCTCACTAGGCGGAATTAGCTTGCGCCAGGATCGCATCTCGCATCGCGTGGGCATCGACGTCGCTGAACCGAAATTCGATAGTCCCTTTCCAGTTTTCATGAAATAGACTGGCCTCGAAAGTAATCAACAGCTTATCGAGTGATTCCGCTACCAGTTGAATCGATTGGATGCGTTCGTCAGAAAAGGGAATATTGATGATTCGATTCGACCATTGGTAGGCGATCAATCGATCCTGCAATACGGCAATCGATCCGAGAAACCATTGACGCCGCCAACTCGACGAACGTCCAGGAGCTCGGAAGTTACGATAGGTAATGGAACTGGGTAACTGATCCGCAGCAATAATCACGTTGGATTGATTCGCAAAATCATCCGCTTCCGGCGGAAACTTACCAAGATTGGTCCATCGTCTTAGCGCGCTCAGCAACATGGGTCTTCAGTCTTCGTAGGATCTTTCTAACTGGCAGGCTGACCGCCGGCGGGAGTCGTTATCGTTGGATAGGATCTTGGGGATCGAAAAACGCAACCGGCGAATGTTGTAATTCAACAGGATAATCTATTTCGTTAGACAAGTACAAATATTTAGCGCTTCTTGCACTTGCGTTTATCTAAAAGAATCCTTCTTAAGTAAGTTAGTAAGTTATTGGAGCCAGGGGTAACAGCAGTCCAAGATTTCGGAAGCTGATGTGATGTGGACCGAACCGGTTTGACATGTGTCCTTATTACAGCCCATAATCACGCCCAGCCGCTATCACAATAATCATGGCTTGGATCGCATCATGATAACCATTTCCGATCGTGCGAGTTGTTTGAGCAGTCTTGTTGTTAGCAAGTCTTCGGGTTTGCGCAGTCGCCTGCGGACGCTTTTAATACTGACATTTGTTGCAACGTGCTTTCAGGAACGTGTTGGCGCGCAAAGTGAATCTCAGAGAGCGGTTCAATTGGCTCAGACTTTGCAGTCGTTGATCAAAGAGCACCGTGGAGATGTGGCGGTCGTCGTGAAAGATTTGGCAAGCGGTGAGACGTTTTCACATCGTGCTCACGAGACAATGCCTACCGCCAGCCTGATTAAGTTGCCAGTTATGATCGAAGCGTATCGGCAAGCATCATTGGGAACAATCCGTCTTGATCAAATGTTAACATTGAAGGAAGACGACAAAGTTCCAGGATCAGGAATATTAACGAACCATTTTTCATCGGGTGCGTGCATTTCTTTAAGAGATGCGATTCGGTTGATGATTGTCTACTCGGACAATACGGCGACCAATCTCGTGCTAGACACGATTGGCCTTTCAGCGACTTCCACTACCATGCAGAGTCTTGGCTTTCCGGAAACGCAGATCCATGCCAAAGTCTTCAGACGCGACACGTCGATTGCTCCTCAGAGGAGTGAGAAATATGGGCTGGGCAGTACCACTGCCGCAGATATGGTGGAGCTGCTGACCCGTTTATATCGGCATGAGTTGGTCAGCCGAGATGCTAGCATCGCGATGTTGGACCATCTTCTGAATTGCGATGATCGATCTAGATTCCCCGCCTTATTGCCCGCCGACACGAAAGTGGCCCATAAGACCGGTTCTGTAAATCGGGTGCGCACCGACGCGGGGTTATTGATCGGGAAGACTGGGGCAGTCGCACTTTGTGTTTTGACAGACAACAACGCCGATACTCGCTGGTCGGACGATAATGCGGCGAACCAACTTTGTGCGAATATTGCCAAAGCTGCATACGATCACTATCTCATCTCCTCAGCCCCGGGCAATGTGGAATTGCAGATGAAAGTTGGCGCCACGGGCGACTTAGTCGAGTCACTGCAAAGGACGTTAAACGCGCGCACAAGGCCTTCGGTTGATCTGAGTGTCGATGGCGACTTTGGACCTGCCACAAAGGCTGCGGTCGAGACTTTTCAGAAGCAAGCCAATCTTGCTGTTACAGGTGTCGTCGACCAGGCTACTTGGCAAGCACTTGGAGTCTTGATTACCGCCGATGAACAACAGCCTGCACCCGACGTAATCAATCAGGAAAAATTAACTCGCCAAGCAGCGGATAATCCACAGGGTATCCCGGCTGTGACTTGCAAGGCATGGAGCATTGCGGATGTATCCAGCGGAAGGTCCTTGTGGAACGAACAAGGTGACACTGTGCTGGATATTGCCAGTACCACAAAAATCATGACTGCTTACATTGTGATGCAGCAAGCGATCCAATCACCAACGGTGCTCGAAGAGATAGTTGAGTATTCCGAGAGAGCTGATAAAACCGGTGGGTCTACGGCTGGAGTTCGCGTAGGCGAAAAGATAAGTGTTGGGCACTTACTGTACGGCCTGCTGCTCCCTTCGGGCAACGACGCAGCGGTTGCATTGGCCGAACATTTTGGTGGCCGGTTTGCACAATCTGACCAAGCCAACTCGCAAAGTTCCTACGATAGCTTTGTCGCAGAGATGAACCGTCAAGCGCAAGCATTGGGCATGACCAATTCTCGCTTTGTTAACCCGCATGGTCTGACTGCCCAATCGCATAAGTCGACAGCCAATGACCTTGCTAAACTGGCCTCCGCAGCGTTACGCAATCCACTATTTAGAAAGTATGTCGGTACCCGGCAGTTTGGATGTACGGTTACCGGTCAACAAGGTTATCAGAGAAACATCGTTTGGCGGAACACCAACCAGTTACTTGAAATTGATGGATATCTGGGTGTTAAAACGGGAACCACCGATGCAGCAGGTGCTTGCTTGGTGGCCCTGGCAAAGCGCGAAGAAAAAGAGTTGCTGGTGGTTGTTCTAGGTTCTGCCGTCTCGCAAGCTCGTTATACTGATAGCAGAAACCTATTTGCTTGGGCGTGGCGTCAGTTGGATAAGAAGTAGATTTTGATTTGAGATCACTGCTAGCATTAAGGCGGCAGATTTTTCGAATCGATCTAGGGGTAGTTGGCCAACCTTGTTATGATGCCCGGGCGGTGCGAGAATCACTCGCTTTAATGAGTAGGGACCTTATCAAACATTGCGTCAGGGAAGATGCTCATGCACGCTTACAGATGGATCATGTTAGCTTGTTGGTCGAGTCTTGCGGCAC
>CAZVBC010000589.1:2009-3236 GCA_964625155.1 uncultured Pirellulaceae bacterium | reverse complement strand
TTAAAGATATACCGATCCCAGGGTAAACTGCAGGCAGAATCATCCACTGACTTAAATGCTTTTTCTTACCCTTTGTGCGACGATTTGCGGGGCGGATATTGTCATTTGGGGCTCAAACTCGGCCACTGATTGGCGCATGAAAATCGCACACCCACATGGAGGTAGAGGAACTTATTCACCATGCAATATCCCTGGGATCTCTATGATCGATTAACCGAATCCACTGCTGTAATTTGAGAACCTCATCGACGCAGAGAATTTGGCACGTAGTCAATAACGTATGGTCGTCGAAAACAGATACAGTCCGCTAGAACTTCCGGCAATCCAGATTAAGGGGAAACCGATTTCGTGGGGCATCCAGACGGTTAGGATTAGGCTGAGCACTCCCCAGAGCGATCCGAAAAGTGATGCTGAATAAAGGGCTCGCCGCGTGTGAGGTTGCGATTCGTAGGTGCGGTAGAGTTGCGTTAATGAGCTTGCTGCAATACATATGAATAAGCTGCAACCAAGAATGCCGAATCGCAAGGCGAGTAGAATGTATTCGTTGTCGATAAATCTAATACGATTCATGGTTGCAACTTCGCGCGGGCCGAAGGGGACGTTTACGGGGAATCCCGAAGTTGCTTGAGTGCCAAATCCGAAAATGCCCGATCGTCGAAGGGCTATTGAATAGGCTTCGATCAGTAACAGACGGTTGCGGGTGCCAGTGTATTGCTTGGTCTCGTCGTCGATGACGACGTAGGTTGTTCGACTGCGGTCCTCACCACTCCAGTGTTCAAGTGATTTTATGATGGGATCGCGGAGGAGTATTGCGCAGATGAGACCCAGGCCAATGAGAGCGAAAATTGGTTTCCGCAGTTTTGGCCTCAAGACAAATGTGGTGGCGATAATCAGAATGCCGATGCACAAGATGGGGCCCCGCGAGCCGGTGCAGAAAATGCCTAGCAGAACTGGTATTGGAGCAAAGATCCACAGCGCGTTTGCGCGGCGAGCCAACGCCAATTGGCTCATGAATCCAGTTGGTCCGAGCAGCATGATCAAAAGCCCGCCAAAATAAATGGGATGCATACAGTTGCCATAAGCGCGTTTGAGGCCCCAGCGCGACGCCGCTGTAGAGGCCCCTTCTTCGGGCCGTTCACCCCACACTAGTTCCAAGAGATTGACTCGCGTGGTGGCTTCGATAATAGATACGCTACCAAGTAAAATGGCTAAGACGGCCATGGTCTT
>CAZVBC010000589.1:597-1999 GCA_964625155.1 uncultured Pirellulaceae bacterium | reverse complement strand
CTGGGCGGACGCGATCATGAAGAGCATCCAGGACCAGATCCTCGGGGTGTTGAAAGGCGAGGCGACCGGCTATGTATGGTACATACCATTCGCCGTAAATGCGAATAATGTAAAACCATTGAAAACCGTCATTTACACAGTCGCTAATCAAGTGAACCACCATCAAAGCAATCATGGCGTAATCGCAAAGAACCAACCTCATTGGGAAAGTGCGACCAGGCAGAAAGCAATAGGTGATAAGGCAAGCTATGCCAGTGCCAACCTTGACGTCGATGCCCGAACCGACGATGGAGCCACCGGGCGCCGATTCAAAAATGGAAAGCATCACCCAAGCTGGCAAACAGAAACCGATAGGCACAACGACGCCTAATGCATAAGCCGGGTTAGTCCTCAAGGACAGCGCAATGTATGTGACCGTCAAACCACCTACTAGAATTCCCCAAGCTGTCGTAACATCCATTTTTTGCGAACTTAATATCGGTGAACTTTCGGCTTGCCGTTTTAACTAGCTTAGATTGCCCGTCACGAGAATCAATGGTACCTTCGACCGAACGTATCGAGTTGGTGCCCGACAGTTGCCACACGCTTACACCGGGACTAGCCCGCTTGTGCCGAAATGGATTGATACATTCCTCTAGAGCTTCCGGCAATCCAGATCAAGTGGAAGTCGATTTCGCGGGGCATCCAGGCGTTGAGGATTAAGCTGGGTACTGCCCAGAATTTGCACTGCAGGCAAGCTAACTTAAAATCGACACTCAGGCTGCGGACCGGGAAGTGGCACGATCAAAAAAGTTGGGATCAAAGAATTTAATATTTGGAAAATTGTACATTCGGAAGTTTTTCATCACATAAAAGAACTTCTCAAATAGGTTCATTGCAATTTGCGACATTTTGCCCGCCGCCATGATCTGATTATGAGGGGAGTCAAAACTACGGCCAACGACGAAAACGGTGAGCGCTTTGAATGAAACACTACCCGAAATAAAGTCCATCGAGATTAACAGTACATTTTGCAGAATAACCAAATATCTTTAAACTACTTAAGTCCAACCGCATCGCGCGCACTGTCATATCCGGTGTAATAGCCGTACCCTTTTCTTTGGGCATCGGCAAAGTTAACAATAATTCCCTTCGGGTTGCAGTGAACTCGCTGGAATACGCGATGTGCATAGTTACTCAACTTTGTATTTGCGTTAGAAATTCGGTTTACTAAGTAAAAATGATCTGCGAGAGGAGCGATGATCGATGGGTCGCTGACCGCCAATAATGGCGGGCAATCGAGGATGATACAATCAAATCTCTCACGTAACATGGCAATTAAATCCATAAACGACCCGCTAGTTAACAATTCTGCGGGGTCGTCGGGGATGCCACCTGTTGGCAAAATGGTAAGGTTGCCGCA
>CAZVBC010000589.1:0-587 GCA_964625155.1 uncultured Pirellulaceae bacterium | reverse complement strand
AATTCCGAGAATGCGTTTGATGTCAACAACTCAGCCGGATCATCCGGAACCCCTCCGCTTGGTAGAATCATTAGGTTGCCGCAAGGTCCAGGCACGCACGCGTCTTGAAGTTCGAATTCCTCTTTTATAAGCCCAACCAGACCGCGTTTGTTTTCTATACCAAAAAGCTTGTGAACATTGGGGCGACGCAAGTCGCAGTCAATTAAAATCGACTGCTTTCCGGCGTTTGCGATTGAAACGGCCAGATTGGCCGTAATTGTCGACTTGCCTTCTCCCTGTCCGGGACTGGTAATGGCTACAACTTTCTCATCGTCTCGTAAGCCAAATAGTACTTGTGTTCTAATGCCTCGAATGGACTCAGAAACTACAGACTTTGGATCGTGCAGGGAAAGTACCGTTGGAGCAACGGTTGGCTTGGTCCGTGCAGTGCGTTTGATGCGCTGTTTAATGTCTGGATCTTTGCTAAAATCTGGAATTTGACCGAGGACTTGGCAGCCAAAAATCTCCTCCAACTGCTCTTGTGATCGTATTTTTGAATCGCTCAGCTCGGCCACGGTGACCATGGCGCCAGCGCAAAATAGAAATCC
>CAZVBC010000588.1:0-3236 GCA_964625155.1 uncultured Pirellulaceae bacterium | reverse complement strand
ATTTTGCAGCGAATCAACGCTAAAACGATCAACTCAAACTGCCGCGCAGCGGCTTGCTTGAACCTTAGAATATACCTGGTCACACGAGCTAGCGCCAGACAATCATCTGCCCTCACCCACAGCACCCTCGCCAAACGCCAAACCGAAATGAGATCCGATTTCCTTTGTGACCGGGGAGCAACCTGAAGTTCATTTCGAATCGGCAAAATGGTCGGTTCGATCGGGTCCCGTTGTTGCAGGGAGCTGCACCTGAATCCCTGATCTTTGGCGATTTGGCTGGGTGGCATTCGATTTCCACTCGCCCAGCGCTTGAGTCTGCTGGCGGGCCCGAGGTGGCGGTTTTTGCTTGCGGGCCGCCGCTTTCGCCTGACTCCCTGACGAGTGCAACCGGCAGCCCGGCGGGTTTGGGGAAACTGGGGTAGAAGTGAAAGCGGCCTATCTGCCATGATTTGAGTTGCAAAAATTCCAATCAAAAGGCAGGAGGCCGCTGACATGAACATCACCAATTCAACCGATTCTAGCAACCCCTATTCAGATATTCTTGCGCCTGCGGAGCGCCCTAACAACCATAGACGAAACCATCAGTCGAATTCCACTGATCAACCGACAGTCATGGGGAACGATCGTGTTTTGCCGTACAGCCAAGGAAATTAATGGGTCGCATTGTATTGAGGAATGTGAGCAATCGCTAGCATATCGGTCTGGATTTTGGGTATTAATTCACGAAGCGACACGTGCTTTCGTGCATCAACACTAATTCCGTGAATTTCCAATGTCTCTTTGATATAACTCATCCGTATGCCTGAAGCAGTTGGCTTTAGCAGATGGGCAATAGTATGTGGGTCGAATTTCTTACCGAAAATAGCCATAGCTAGTGTGGTAACGGAAAATCCGCACTGAGTGACCTGCGTCGCCTCGCTACCTCCAAATGCAAGTTTACAATTCCTTTCAACGTTGTCCCATTGAAAAGCGTTATCGTTTCGCAGAACTGTCTCGGAGCCTTGAGGTTCCACCTTCGCTTCGCCACATCCCAACAAAAAGCATAACGAAGTTAACCCAATGCCTTTCTGCAAAGATAATCTTCTTCGATAACGAAACATGCAAAAGGCAAAAACTACCAACATCGAAACCGCCATAATAAATCTATACGTTGAGCGGCGAGTTCTGGCATAACCAACACTTAGCCCGTTCTCGGTTCCATAACGTGCAGTTGCCTCTGCTTCGTTTATGGGACCCGAAGAAGCGATATATACCATCCTCCTCGCATTGTCCTGAACAACCGCTCCTTGGGGTATTTTTATTTTAAAGTAATCCTCGCCAATGCTATTTGGCATTTCTACGATATCGTCAACAGTTGTACAAGATCCAGTTCCCGATGTCCAATGTACCCGCACTACCTTCCTCGGCAAGTACTTTCCAGTATTTGTCCGAGCTGTTGTGAACAGGATTTCTTCTTGGTTCTTTCCAAAATGCACCCTCCTAATTCGACTTAAACTTCCTCCGAGTTTTGGATTAAAAACAAACTCACAATTCCCAAACTCTTTATTATATCTGCGTACTGGAACAACGAGTTTCCATTCCTCGTCGCTTAATTTGGAAAATGTCACATTCTCTTTTCTTGAGCGTACCATCGCTACAAATTCGGAAACCGAAACCGATGTTTCCGGAATCCCGAATGCTCCGACTATCAATGGTACCCTTGATGGGAATAAATTATACCCACAGTCACCCAGACGAGAGTTAGTTGTTGAAACATCAATTATTTCTGAAGCGAGAACAACCTGAGACTTGGTTTTTGATCCGCGAGGCGGAAGAGTTAGTTTCGCAAAAACATTGCCATTAAACGCGACAGTCTGGTACCGTTCAACAGTAGTTTGCGCTTTATCAGTCGACTTAAATTTGAATTCTATTTTGAAATTCAGCTTACGAAAGTCTGCAATTGCTAAGCCATCTATCGACGTACCTTCTCTGCGGTAATCATTCAGATCGTTGAATTCATTATTCAACAGCTCAGGGGCTTTTCCATTGCCAGACAGCGCAAATACATCTGGACCACGAATCGAGTAAGACTCGAAGCGCCACTTTAGCACTGACACCGTTCTAGCTCGCGCCTCAAGCATTGTTAGCAACGCGTCAACTTCTGCCGCATTTGCCGTGTAAGTCATGCAATGTAGCGCGAACACTAACAACCATATTCTGAGGAATAGCATTTATCACTACCTCAATAACTGACACTTCACGTAAATACTCAACCACATGCACGGGAGCTGAGTTAGACTCGTATTCGATCGGAAACGCGACGAATGAGCTTCACTTTAGCTACCGCCACCGCCTCCAGGTGGGCAAAGTCCGGAAAGGATTTCTGTGGTTGTGTGGTATCCCTCGGGCGATGCGGGGCCACTTTCTGATGGTTTGCAAAAACACTCGTAGTACTGGGCTCCAGTCTGCTCCGTAATACAACTAGACCCTAAGGAACAACATGGTTCACTGACTGTGTTACAAAGATCATTACTTCCCGTGTTTGGACCCTGGCATTCAATATTCAGTACGCCCGTACAACTTCCACAAGTTGCACCATTATCGCGGCAACGTTTACTAATGGGATGCCAGTCCTCTGTTTCGCATCCCTTTTCTAGAGTGCAATTATCCAACCCAGTGGAACCGGGCAATTGACCACAACTCAACGCAACAACAGTATCCATTTCCGAATCAGAGAGATGCGTTACAGGCAACGATGATGGGTAAACCAAAAGCACAAACGCGAAGAGCAAGCAGGAGTACATTACGGTTTGATAAAATCGCATTGCTTTTCCTTTGTAGAAAACAAATAACATTTGACACGACAAAGACAACCAAAACTAACGGTGTTATATCCGATGGTCTTCCTTAGATTACGCTGCTAGACTTTAATTTTCGCTCACATTTGGAATTCGCTAGGTGTGCTGAGTAGTCGCACAGCAATCAGTAAAACTGAGCCTGAATACAAATGCAACTCAACTCCTAGGTCTAATGCAACGGGCTCCAGATACTTCCCCTTAATTCCCTTAACGGAAGGCTCGGGAAGGAATTTAATTCGTAACGCAGATTCGAACTTTTTCGATCCGGGTGCCCTATAATCAACGAGGCATGGCACTGCGCAATGGCACGTCGAAGTAACTTTCTCCAAAAGTTTCCGATAGTCAGTCCGGCTGGAGGTCGGCGGTGAGGACTATCCGCTCGATCTGCTTTTCTACCAC
>CAZVBC010000587.1:0-3239 GCA_964625155.1 uncultured Pirellulaceae bacterium | reverse complement strand
AATTTTCTTGTTTCTGGATTAGGAATGACAAACACTACTTGGCTCCCATTCCGGGTAACACTTGAAATACTACCCACCGTCCTTAAGTCGCCAAGCGTTAAGAGATCGATTGGACAGACTCTCACAACATCTTCGGGAATACGCAGCTCCGGGGCAGCAATGATAGTGGCAAGGCCAATACAACGCATCCGAACTGCCTCGTCAACAATGGTTTCATATTGCCCCTGACGCCGTTGCTGCACGCGTACCTTGTTGATAATCCATCCACACTCCGTGTGCTTCAACTCGCTATTGACAACGAAGGAGTAGTTGTGATGAGCTCTTTCGCGCTCGGACATGGCGATTGTGTGCACCACTTTAATAAATCTCGATCGATGTAGTCCCTGACTGGCAATTGTCGTCGACAGCTCCCTGAGCGATTCATCCCAAACAGGTTGAAAAAGTGCGATCGCAATCAAGCAGGCGGGCATCTTACCGGTCCTCGATAATGGGGCATCCGACTCAACACGGTGCAACCTTGGGGGGAAGCGGACGGTTAGGTGGACGCCGTGGTACCGGGGCTGGCTGCACTTTCTCGGACTTAACGCACTTACACGTTGGCACAAACGTCGGCAGAACGTCGCCCGGCCTAGTTTCATCCCTTAGTCCAGCCAAGCACTCAATTTCAAACTTCCGGTTGCACTCTGGGAAAATGAACTTGCACGCACCTCCGCAGTTGACGCAAAACCAAACGATGTCCATTCCGTCCGTACGAAAAAGCGGCACTTGAAAAGGCTGCTCTGGTGGCACACATTGAGAGGGATCGACAACCGGACGAACGCCAACGGCTCTACACGTGTTGTCGATGACATCACAGGGCGGAATACCCCTTTCGATTCTTAATCCACTTGGATCGGTTTGTGATATAGGTGATGCTAGACAGTACTCGTAACGGTTAATGGACTGTTGGAGACTTACCAGATCGGAGACCTTTCCGTGAAATGGATCGAGTGAACTCCAGCGTCCGAGCACGCTCAAATAGTGACGACGTCGTACGCTAATCATCGTGTGGTCCTTTTCACTGAAATATCCCCAGCGTCCGCCCCACTGGTACGGAAACTCCGTCGTCCCCGTACTCTCCGTCGCCTCCCCAAACGCCGAGTACTTCCGCGTGTCGGTGACGTTTCCATTCTCGTCCGTGAGTTCGGTCGTGTTTCCCTGCCCATCGAAGTGGTAGTGTCTGACTTGCCCACCACGATCCTGCGAGAGGACCGCACCATACAACGTCGGCTCGGTCGTATAGTTCACGATCGTGTTGCCGTTCTCATCGCGCTCGCGAATCACGTTGTCTTCGATCGGATCCCAAACATAAGTCACGTCCGCCATAATCACGACCTCCTTCTTGTTCGCCTGTAGTCGGCGTTGTACGCCATCGTCATGCGCGAACCGTTGGGCATCTGCACAAGCGTCATCTGGTTTTCGTAGTTCCAAACATTGGTCGTGGTTCCGGACGGTGCCCGCTCGATCTGCTGATTACCGGCGGCGTCGAAGGTGTCGTCGCGCGACAGATCGATAACCAATCATACCCACCGACTGTTCACCCATCATTCGATTACACGCTCCCACCACCTTCGGTTACGGACTTGCTTTCGTCGAACGACTGGCCTCCGACTTCGAATTTGAACAGGACGGTCGCCAGTTTCCGGTATCACTCCGCAGTGTTTCTCAATCAGAAATTGTTTCGGGCTTTTGCAACGAATCGTTAACCCGACACGGGCGCTCCAAAAGTCGAACGGCAAACGAAATAACCACAAAACCCAACGCGATTGGATTCACTATACGAGTAATGGGAGGTTCCAAGTTACACTCTAGCCAACCGCTTGCAATGGTTTGGCCGCCGTTTTCGCGGCCGGGTAATGGAGTGTATGGCGTTCCACTTTTTTCTGTTACCACAAAGATGCTCGCCGGCTTCTGCTGAAGAAACTCAGGTTTGTCAAAAGTTACGACATTAAGTTGCCCCTTGGACGAGACACTGCCATTCATCACACTTCGTTCGACTATTTCACCCTCATGTGAGACGGTCACGATCCACTCCGAGAGTGGAAGCGAACACGTAACCCGCGGAGCTACGAGGAGCGGCGTTTCACGTAACGCCAACTGGCCATGCGCATTCAATTCAAACTTTCCGGTGCGGGTAAAGTACATTTCTTGGGTAGCGGGGTCCTCAAGTACAAAAAACGCGTCGCCAATGATTGCCAAGTCAAGAGAATTGCCAGTTTTCACCATGACAGAGAAGTTAGTGCAATCGCGACTAGCTAAGTTGGTCATTATCAACGCTGCAGTCGCAACAATGACGATCGCAAACCATATTGGTATTCTCGAGACTAAACGCGCCATCATTCACTTTACCTTCTTCGTTACGCGAGATGGTGGCTACGAGATTCGCGAATTCTTCTCGATTGTAACCGGATGGGCCTCTTTGGGACCGGCGCTTATCAAGCATTGATACGTGCAGTGCTTCTTATTAATTGAAATTGACCACGAAGGTAGAGGTATCGCGAAACGCGCAAAGTCAGTCATGTTCGCCTGTGTTGCCTTATGTGGCGGCGGTACTGAAAATGGCACCGTGGTTTGCCTAGTGTCGTTGGGCCCCTTCTTCTGTTCCTTGCCAATCGAGCGACACTCCTTTGTCGGATCAATTGGCACTGGTTGACAACAGGCGATTCTCCATCTTTCAACGGTAATAACCGTCGTAATACCTAGCCGTGTTGGCCCCGCGGTTGTTTGTTTTTTTCGAACGATTGTCCGCTTGCCAACTTTTGTGCCATCAATGTTCTCGACATTTTCAGTCAGCTCAACGTCGTCAATCGAAACGGCAAGATCTTGCTCGGCGTCGAATCGCTTTTCACCACATCCGCAACTCAAACTCTTGAAGTCAGTGGCAGCAGCGTCGTCGTTTGTGTTCACTTCTGGCTGGCTTGGCATCGCCCAAAGGCCAGTTGGATCAGACCAATTAATCGGGTTGTTTGCTCCATAGACGAACGCGTGCACGGGTCTCCACTCGTTTTGAACCGCGAGCGGGTCACAGGACAGCCAGCGACCATTCGTACCAAAATAGCGTCGCCTAACGTACCCCAGTCCGATGGCAGACGTTATTGAATACCCAAACTGCCCTCCAAACTCTAACGAAAACTCCGTCGTCCCGGTACTCTCGGTGACCTCACCGAAAGCCGAGTACTTCCGCGTGTCGGTGACATTTC
>CAZVBC010000586.1:0-3250 GCA_964625155.1 uncultured Pirellulaceae bacterium | reverse complement strand
GTTGATCCCTCTGCGGTCACTGCAACTCTGCGTTAAAACATGCAAGATCATTTGAAACGCGGAGGACGCGGAGAACGCAGAGTTGAGGGTGTGTTGAACGACTAGCGAGTTGGCTTCACCGTGACCGAACTTCCAAATTGCAACGCTATCGCTCTGGCACAGCGAAGAATTAGAGTTTGCGCAAACGGGAGAGCGAGGTTCCTACCGAGCTACCGCTGGGTCGACTCAGTAGGATGTTCCTCCCGATCGCTAACATTACTCTGTGTCTTGTGGCGAATTCAGTCGAGCAACTCTTCTAAGCGACTAAGCGCAACCATCAACTGGTGCCATTGGACGACCAGTTCAAAGGTGTCGAGTTGCTGGGCATCATCGCGATCGAAACCAATTTCGCTAATCGCGATTGAATTGCCAAGCACCATCATACCTTGGACTATCGCAACGTCATTCTTCTCAGAAGGTGTCAGTTCAACGTCGTCGTAAATCGGAACAACTTGCTGCAACGACTTGTGAACAACCCAAAGTGCCGCTTTTTCGGCATCATCAGCAGAAATGACCGTTCGAACGGTGCCACTTTGAACGTAGAACTTTGCCATGCTTTTTGACTCTCTGTAGATGCCGGGGGTGGCGAATTAACCAATCGTTCGCCTGACAGGATTACTTATCGCGGCATCTCGGACAACTTAGGTCACATACAGATGGCTTGCTGAAAAAAGCTCGCCTTTCTTTTCCCAACCTGGCGAATACCCTTCTCGCTGGATGCAGTTGTCCCAAATATATCAACACTAGAGTGTAGTATTACAGCCAAGACTTAGGGTGAAGGAGAGAGCAATGTTCGATCGAACCGCCGCTCTATTATTTCAGTAGTAACTTCGCACGTTGGGGCATCCCCATTCCCAGACTCAAACTGTGACAATGCTCAAAGTGACGAGCCTAGAAAGTTCGTGATCAAGTAGTGTATAGGCGTTATAAGTCGGTTATTCCTACCGTACATCCGGCAAGCCTTGCCGAATGACAGCATTCTTCGCGATCGTCAAAGCCTCTCAAGCCGATGTTGTAGACACTGTTTTGAACCTTGAGGATGAGGGGTGGGTTTCATGAAGTATAACTTGGCCAAACCGACGTTTTCCGATCCACGTTCGCTGAACATGGCCATGGTCGGAATTGCAGACGTACAACCAGCAGGAGCTGGAAGTTTGACCGGGAGGATCGATCAAGCTGTCTCGACTTACGACGTAACACGGAACGATGCGCTGACGCTGAATTCGGTCGTCCCCCGCCGCACTGATGCAGCTCACTCCTCAGTAAGCGCTACTGGATCGTCGTTGGTATGGAAATGCGATGTCAGCCGCTTGAACGACTCGATCTCTGAACCTGTGAAAGCAATAACACCGGTTGCTGTTGCTCCCTCACGTACCGTAATCAGCGAAACTGTACTGAGCGAAACTGTACTGAGCGAATCGGTAGCCAGCCAAGCAGTGCTAAACCAATCCGAACCGAACACTCCCTGCGACCAGCTTCCCAGCAGTGCGGTTGGGGATGATGCAGCCAAGGAGCAGGTTGCGGAAATTGAACGCACCCCAGAGTACGCGACGGCTGTTGAGGACGAGCCACAAACAGTCCGAAAATGGCGACACTTATTAGCAGAATCGGCACACGAGGTGCGAGCTCCTTTGGCTGTGGCAAGCCAAATCATCAAGGCTGTACAATCGCAATTATCCAAACCATCGCCCGACATTCAGGCAGTGCGCGAGAATCTGTGTATTGCTGAGGGGCGAGTCCAACAAGCCAGCCAATGGTCTGAAAACATTCTCACTTGGCGTCGCTTGGCGAATGGTTGGCCCTTACCAATTCGCAAGCGATTCTACCCCGACCAATGGCGAATGACTGTCGAGCCGATATTGCGCGGGTTGGCTGAAGCAAAAAACATTCAATTGGAATGGACGGGTTGGGATCGGTCGTTACCACGCTTGTATCTTGATCCTACTCACCTCGCACGCGTTGTCATCAACTTGATCAGCAATGCAATCGACGCTAGCCGATCGGGCCAAAAGATATGCATACGTGTTCATTGGCAATCCAACGTTGTGCATCGACTGATCATCGCCATAGAGGACTCTGGCAAAGGCATGCGGCAGGAATTGATCGACTTTCTAAATGGACCGCAGTGGACATTGCCTGCACTGACTGCAAAAGTCACCAATGGGCTCGGCTTACAAAATGCCAAGCAGCTCTGTAGTTCCTTGGGAGCCAATGTTTTTGCTCAACTGACAGCCAGTGGTGGCACATCCATTCGAATATCTTTGCCGGTCGATCAAAGAGAGTCTTTGCTACGAAGCTGGTTAGATCAACAAATTCGTATGGGAATGCATGCGAACGCCGTGAATCAGAATTCAGCGGAACAGTTGCGCCCACAATTACAGATGTTTGCCATCAAATTTGCCGGAGACGCGTCTAAGATTGGTGATTTCTTGAGTGATTCCATTCAAAAACAAGCTACCGCTCACGATCTTATTTACAACGTCAGCCGGGGACGATGGATTTGGATAGCGCTCGGTGACGGCCAAACTGAGCAACGTATTAATGAATCGTTGCAACGTGGAATTGATTTGCTCTATACGGGAAATAGCACTGCGAACCTGTGGTTGGTGCAGCTTTGTAAAGCTTGGTCATGGGCAAGCCCGGCGCTCAGTACGACCGCAGATGGCACCGATAATAAAGCACCTGCTAATTGGTTGTCACTGGTCAATCGAGCGGCACGCACTATGGAAGAATTGGTTGGTGAGCAAGTACCACCTACCGACAGCTTGACCGCAATCAATGAAGATCTAGCTTTGATTTCCAGGAGTAACGCTTACGCACGTGCCAACTTCCGCGTCGATCGCACGGGCGCAAACCTGCAAGCTCCAAAGGCACAGTCACCGCGCGTCAAACCACGTCGCGTCGGCGAACGGACTGAAATCCAAGCCGAATCCAAGATCACTCGCCTCGATCAATCGGTTGGGGTTGACCAACGTCAAGTTTTATCCGCAATCGCCTCCGGGTGGCACAATCAGCACAATTTGTTGGTTCGCTCCACAAAATCAAATCCCAAGATCTAGTCTCGCGAATTGGAAATTCGGTCGCAAATAAGCCAATTCGCTAGTCGGTCAACTCACACCGCAACTCTGCGTTCGCGGCGTCCTCTGCGTTTCAAATGATCGCGTATGTATGAACGCAGAGTTGCAGTGAACGCAGAGGGATCAACAAGCAA
>CAZVBC010000585.1:0-3269 GCA_964625155.1 uncultured Pirellulaceae bacterium | reverse complement strand
AGCAAGGTGAACTTTACCCAGGGAGCTGAAACTCGAACGGGAATGGCATTCAGTTGGTCAAGCTCAGCAGCAACCACTAAGTCATCCGCAAAACCGGCTTGGACAAGGTTCTTACCGCCAAGTGATTGGGCAAACAGATCGATCAAGTTAACTGTTTCTCCGACGTCCAACTGACAGCTCGCCCAGTTCTCCCACCAACCCACGGCAATAGCTGCCGAGTCATTCAATTCCCAATCGTAGGTTGGACTGGGACCGCTCACGGAACTGCTGGCAAGCGAAGAGTGCGACAACCTGGGGCGAATTAAGCTGGCCAGTGCACCAGCCGCTAGGACGTCTTCTGCTGCGATTTGTGAATCGGTTCCGGCACAAACAATTTCGATCCGATCGATGCGATTCTCAGCGATCAAACTGCGCACCCATTCCGCTAGAGCTCGGCGATTAAGAAAGCTACCAAGCGCTAAGTATTCGGCGTTGGCAACAGTTAAAACTGCAAGCGTGCCGTTGGTAGTCGAAAAAACCAGATCGCGTGCACCGATTCTTTCGGGCAAATACTCAAGCGGGCTGTTCCCTAGCGCAAACCCATCGATCTTTATACAATTCCGTTCGCCGCATAGTAACGCAGCATCGCCGATCCGAGTTGCCAAAGCCCGAGCTAGCTCGATTTCTCCTTCCACGGCGATCGAATTTGCACCAGCCTGCAGGGCTCGGCAAGCGGTGGTGGTAAAACGCAATACATCAATCACAATCGCCAAGCAACGCTGGGCTTGCCACACATGGGGCACAAGCCGAGGAAGCTGGGCAATCGAAACTTGAATAGTTCTCATCAGGCGGCATTTGTTCCGGAAGGGACCCTGGTCAGCGATCGGTCCGGGCTGTTAAGCTGTTAGGGAAAGGGAGCTGTGTTTGTGATCTGGACAAAAAAGGCTGCTCGTCGATCGCAGGGATGATTGTAACAATTTGTACGAGTGTCAATAAGTTCGCACACAGTTGTAAACAACGCCTGAGGGAGCTTGACGAATTGCTCTCACAAGCTTTGCCCTAGTATGCATACACTTGGGAACGTATCTGTTTTTGGTGCCGTATTGTAACAGCGATTTGGTATTGGCGATGAATGCACCTCAATTTGACTTGGATGCGGCACTACGCCAATTTGGATTGGAATCTTTTCGGCCCGGGCAACGAGAAGTCATATCGGCGATTGTGGCTGGGCATGATTCGGTTTGTGTCATGCCGACTGGGGGTGGCAAAAGCTTGTGCTTTCAAATGCCTGCGGTAGTACGCCCCGGATTGACGATTGTTGTTTCTCCCTTGATCGCGTTAATGAAAGACCAAGTCGACGCGTTGGGGAGCAAGGGAATTCCCGCAGCCCTGATCAATAGTACACTGTCGGCCAGCGAGCAGCAGCAACGCTTGCAGGACTTAGCGGCTGGTAAATACAAATTGGTTTACGTGGCCCCCGAGCGATTAAGGAGCAACCGCTTTCTCGAAGCCATTCGCGCCACACCCATTCAATTGTTGGCTGTCGATGAAGCACATTGTATCAGTCAGTGGGGGCACGACTTTCGTCCCGACTACGCTCGGCTGGGAAAGTTTCGAGAGTGGTTAGGGAACGTCCAGACCGTTGCCTTGACGGCTACGGCCACTCCCAGAGTTCGGCAAGATATTTCCGACGTGCTGCGGCTGAAGAATCCCAAACAGTTCATGAGCGGTTTTGCTCGCCCAAACTTAGATTTTTTTGTGTTGGGACGTTCCAGCGATCGCGAAAAAGACGAAGAGTTAGCACAGTTTCTTAAACGCGATCCTGGCGCGGGCATTATATATGCCTCGACTCGCAAACGATGTGAGTCGATCGTCGAGATGATTCAACAGACGCTGAAGGTCCCTGTCGGTGCCTACCACGCTGGCCTGATGTTGGACCAGCGGCGCGTGATTCAAGAAAAATTCATGCGCGATGAGCTTAAGATCATCGTCGCGACGAACGCATTTGGCATGGGAATCGATAAACCGGATCTGAGGTTTGTTATTCATTACAACATTCCAGGTTCTTTGGAAGCTTACTACCAAGAAGCCGGTCGCGCTGGCAGAGATGGCCAACGATCGCAATGCGTTCTCTTTTATTCGTACCAAGACCGGTACATTCAAGAGTTCTTTATCGATAACAATTATCCACCTCGCGAGATGATTCACAGCGTTTACGAGTACTTGCAGCGTCAAACGGATGATCCGATCGAGAAAACACAAGAAGAGATGCGCGAGGAATTGGGGTTCAGTGCCTCTGCAGAAGCTGTCGGAAGCTGCCTGAATATCATCGCCCGAACCGAGGTGATCCAGCGGTTAGAAACCAGCGGCGGGCTGGCAATGATAAAGATCGACAGCGATCTACCTACACTTGTCGATTTACTACCCAAAGAGGCCACAGTTAAACGCAAAGTCTTACGACTGCTCGAACGTGCTGTCGGCCAGCGTCGAGGCGAAGAAGTGTATGTGCATCCGCGATGGCTGATGCAAGAATCCGAACTGGACCGAGAAACTCTGAATCGCCACATGCGAGAACTTGCGAAACTCTCACAAGTCGACTACGTACCTCCTTTCCGTGGACGTGCAGTGCGGTTTCTCAAGCGTGGCGTTCCCTTTAATGATTTGAATATCGATTTCGAAACTCTCTATCGTCGCAAAGATGCCGAGTACGAACGATTGAACCAGGTCATTAGATTTGCGCAGTCGCCACGTTGTCGCCAGGGGACGATACTCGAGTATTTTGGCGATCCTTCGGCAGCCAACTGTGGCCATTGTGATCGTTGCAAAGGAACCAGCGATTGGCCACATATGACGGCCACTAATTCGCAAATCGGACCAACGGCCGGTGCCGAAACGTCGGACCAAGAGACTCGGTCGCTGCCGGAAAAGACTAAGCCCGAGAACTCTCAAGACGGCAGACAGTCGGTGAGAATGACTGGACAGCAACAAGTCCAGTTGTTATCGATGGTGATCAGTGCAGTCGAACGCATTCATGGTCGACTGGGGAAACACTTAATTGCTCAATACCTCTGCGGATCCAACAACGCCAAGGTGCAGAAATTACGTTTGCATCGCCTGCCCGGTTTTGGCATGCTGGAGAACTTGCGCCAAACAGACGCTGTCGCACTACTGGATGCCATGTTAGCTGCCGGGCTGTTGGCTCAGCAGGAAGTGAACAAGAACCGACCCACGGTTTCAGTTTCGCCCGAGTTGTGGGCTGATCGCAACCGAATATCTGCAACATTGGCCAG
>CAZVBC010000584.1:0-3271 GCA_964625155.1 uncultured Pirellulaceae bacterium | reverse complement strand
GGTACGCTTGTTGGCGTCGCAGCGTTATGAAATATTTGGGCGGAACTGGAAACGAGCGGTACGCTTGACTGGTCGCTCAGGTGTACCGTGTTGTTCTGACTGGTAACACCGGGTTGAACACTTGCGGACTCTACAGGAGGCAGTGGAGGTGGAGGTGAGGACAAGACCATCGCTTTTCCCACGCCTTGCGATACCACCGCTTCAGCGCTGGTCGCAGGCTGGTCCTCTGGCATGCGCAAGTCAACGAGAGCCGCTTGATTGGCACGTTGCAAAACAGTTTGGCAAACTGAGCGCAAGGACGTGTCCGTTAGCTCAGCATCGAGCACAATAAAACCGAGAATTCTCGAAGCCAGCGAGCCTGCCAATACCTTGCGCTCTGAATTAATTGAATCAGGTAACCTGCCCAGTCGTTCGGCTATTGCAGCCATGCGACGAATTCGCTCTTCGGAATTCAAGGAAACCCACGCTGAAAGTTTATCGTCCAGTACTCGGTAAGCCATCCTCGCTGCATTGTCATCTTGCCCCCCGAGCGCAGCAGCAATTTCAAACTGCGCATCGGTATCCAGCTTTGCCAATCCAGTGATGGCAGCCAGAGTTTCGCTGTCCGATGAGGATGTGGCTAATTGCTGACTGAATCTATTCTCTAGAAGACTCCGTCCTCCAAACCAAGTCGCTAGACCAATACATAATCCTGCGCCACCCAGCATGCACCAAATTCGTAACGGCAGACCTAGTTTGGATTGCGCGGACCGCTCTTCCACGTCCACGCGAAATCTAAACTGAGCCCCCTTTTCCGGCATCTTGCCAACTCCTTAGCACACCTTCACAAACTATTTCAGCAGATAGAATAAATGCACTGCAGATTAAATCGCACTTAGCCAATCACTGCTCCGACAGCCACTTGCCCACCGGCCTGCAAATTTTGCAGAATTCCCCAATTCAACTCAAGATCATTTAATACCAAGGCACCACAGGTCCTTATCGGTACGAATGTAGATGCGTCCATTTGCTAGCGCGGGTGTGGAGTTGCAATGGTCCCCTGCTCCCAATTTATTCGCAGCTATCTGTTTGAGCCCATCCTTGGATGGTTCAAAAACCAAAGTGGTGCCGTTTTGGTCAGTAGCGTAGGCTAGCTTGCCGTTAAAAGAGATCGACCCCCAGTAATTGCCCCCTACTCCACGATCTTGCCAAAGCTGTTTGCCTGTCGCCCCATCGACACACTGTAAGACCGCAGCTCCTGCGCCGACGCGATAGGCGATGCCATCGAGCAACAGCCCAGTGCCAATACTTTGCGGATTCTGCTCATTTCTCCATAGTCGATGATTGTCGGTCAAATCGCCAATACCTACCATGCGAAAAGCGAACGCCGGTCCTTGAAAGCCAGCATTAGCAACGCACAGGTCCTTTTCGCACAACGGCGAACTGTACGCCAAATCCCCTTTTGGACCAGCGATTCCAGCACACGACCAAACTAATTGACCGCTAGAAACATCCCAGGCGCAGACCCGTTTAGCCATAGCGCACACAACCACTTGGCGTCCCATGTGGGTGTAAGGAACTGGAGTTGCCCAAGATCCCATATACTTTCCATTGGGATTCGTTTCGCCATTTCCTTCAATGGGCTCCTCGTGAGACCAAAGCGTTTTGCCTGTTGCCAGCTCAAAGGCCGACACAAACACACGCTTACCTGGACCGGTATGGAGAATAACTCGATCGCCTACGATGATGGGGCTGGTCCCATAGCCCCACATGTGCCGGAATTCGCCCAAATCTGTACGTGACCACAGCGGACTCCCCTCGATACTGTACACAAACAAACCGGCTGAAGCATGCCAGACCACCACCCGCTGACCATCGCTGGCCGGCGTCGTGCCTCCATAGGGATTGGTTGAATGGGTAGGCATCTTTTCATGGTAAGACTCGTTGCGAGTCCAGAGTGAATTACCTGTTTGAGCATCCAAGCAGATTAGGCTCCTCTGCTTTCCGTCGTCATCTTCAGCTAGCGACACCAGAACGCGATTACCGACAACAATTGGACTTCCATTACCAGGCCTGGTTAATGGAGTTTTCCAAAGCACATTCTCTGTTGCACTCCATTGTATGGGCGTATGGGGCTCGTCAGTAATACCATTTCCCATCGGACCGCGAAACATAGGCCAATCACCAGCCAACGCCAATTCCGATCCGGCAACCCAAACAAGCAACAAACAGACTTGCCGACTGCTCAGCGTAACTCGATACCGATTTCTCATGGTGCTTCACCCAATCCGACAATAAGGGAGTTAGCAAGAACTACAAATACTACTTCAATCACTCGACCAGGAAGCCAATTCTGGCTCACCTAACAGAACACATCTACACACACCCAATCCCGCTGACGAGGACGAAGATCGCCTCAGAGAGCAACTACCCAACGATGGCCTACAGCTTAACATCGCGTTGTAGCTAACTACAACAAGTGCATGGCCTTGATTTCCAAATATTGGTTGACTAACGGAGAAGTCATTTGCTCTGGAAAGACATCCAAGGCAAAGGCACCCGATGATTGCAGGTGGCGAATTACATGATGGCGCCACAGCAGTATTTGGCTGGCCGCTGCACTGCGGCACATGCCTGCAGGGTCGGGTGCAGGGTTGTCTGCAGTTTCAAATAGTCCGTGGTCACGCAGCAATACCAACAAGGGCAAGTGGCAACCGATCAGATTTCCCATGTATGCCTGAATCTGCTCAGCATTAACTTGATCGATTACATTGCTCACCAGAACCACCAGCGAGCGACGTCGGCAATGTGTGGACAGATATAGAAAGGCCTCATCAAATCGCGATTGAACTAGGCGCGGAAACTGATTGAAACCTGCGTGGAGCAGGCGGTGCATTTGATGTTTTCCTCCTCCCGGCGGAACATATTTGTGAATATGGTCCGAAAAACACAACATGCCAACTGAATCCCCTTGCTGTAGTGCAACGTAGCTGAGCATCAGGATCGAATTTAGTGAGTAGTCAACCAAGCTCAATCCATCGTACTCGTTAGTCATCATCCGTCCGCAATCGAGTAGGAAGATAATGCGCTGGCTCTGGTCGGTCTGAAACTGCTTCACAGTCAGTTTCTGTCTGCGTGCCGTACTGCGCCAGTCAATATGCCGATAGTTGTCGTCTTGTTGATAATCCCGCAGTCGTTCAAAGTTATTTTCCTGCCCAGCCCGACGCGTTTTGCGCACGCCGATGAGGTTCAATCGATTCGTGCGAGCCAAAACCGCGTACTCCGCAATTTG
>CAZVBC010000583.1:0-3275 GCA_964625155.1 uncultured Pirellulaceae bacterium | reverse complement strand
CAGAGGATTCTGCGCGATATCAACCGCGATGAAGACTTGACCAAATCGACAGCCGAAATCAGCGAAAAATTGGCTGCCAAACAAACCGACGAAGCCTACCGGCTTCGGCAAGAGTTAATCGATCGTTATCCACAGCTAGAGACCGCGCCTGCGGTAATGGAGCTGGTCAAACAAGCCACCGAGATACAAAAGACTCTCGTCACGTCGGTCTCCGTGAACTTCAAATTATCTGCTGAACCCATGGCAGTACAACCTGGGCCGCACATTTTGTTAGCTAATCGAATTGGCAACGAAGCCACAGCACTCAAGGGTAGGACACTGTTTGTGCGCGCCAATGGTGCCGTATTTGGATTGGAGGGTCTCACTGGAAACGTACTTTGGCGCCAATACGTTGGCAGTGATCTGACACACGACCCCATTCGTTTGCAAGCGACAGCGGTTAGCGATCTGCTCGTATGCCGATCCGATAAGGGACAATTTGCACGCTTGGAAGGCCAAACAGGCAAGACACTGTGGAAGTTGGACGTAGGGGGCGCGGCATTGCCAGCCGTGGTAGATGGAGCGGACACGTTTATCGCTTTGCGCGACGGTACTATTGCCAGCCTCGATGTCGAGACCGGTCAAACAAAATGGAGCGTCAAGCTGCCCCAGGCCATCAATACTCCTCCTGGAATTGCTCCCGGTCGACCATTATACGTTCTGGGAGATCAGGGAAATCTCTATGTTCTAGCGCGTCAGGATGGTTCATGCAAAGAGGTTTATTACCTCGGCCACCAGCGCAGTACGATCGTGGTTGCTCCACAATTGATCTTGGGACAACTGTTTGTATTCGAAAACCCTAAAGCTGATTCTTCGGAGATTCATATTCTGCGAACGGCCGATGATGGGCTGCAATTACAAACTGGTCAAGCGTCGATCAATTTAAAGGGCAACATTGTCGTACCTCCACAAGCTGAAGGACGAAGGTTGATGGTACTGACGGATCTGGGGGAAGTTGCAGTACTCGATATCGAACCGACATCCACAAAGGACAAAGTCACGTCAATTGCCACGATCCGCGCCAGTGAAACTGCTCCGCGTGTCTCTTGGGGAGTCATCGAACGCGATGGATTATGGACCACGAGCAATCGGTTTGCACGTTACTTAGTCCTTGTATCCAAGGGGCAACTGGTTCCCCAATGGAATAAAGAGCCTGGTGATCAGTTTCAGGGACCGCCTCAAAAACTGGGAGATATGATTGTCCATGTGCGTACAGTTCGCGGTACTGAGGGAGTTCGAGTAACTGCCGTTGCAGCCACAAGTGGTGATCGGATTTGGCAGAACGATATCGCCGTTCCGATCAGTGTCATCAGCCCATCGGGAGTTGGCAACGCTTATGATGCGGTGACCACCAGCGGAGTGCTGTTCAAGATTGGCAGTGCTCAACCAATCCGCAATCAAGCAGACGAAACTCCTGAAGGCGATCGCGTAGGTACACATTACGCGAATGCCGAGCCGCTTGAGCAAGGCACCCGTGTGATGCTCAACGAATCGACCAAAGGACGCATTGCAGTCTATCGGCCGGGAACGGCCACCAAACGGCTAACGACATTGGCCGCGAATATTTCCGGTGAAGCGACTTGTGCGCCGACTGGTGTACAGTCCCACTTTGCGATCGGGTTAAACAACGGGCAGATGGTCATCATTGATCCAGTCAATGGTTCGCAGCCCATACAGCCATACCAGGTCGCATTAGAGGCTGGTAAAAAGACCATCTGGAACCAGCCAGTCTATTTGGCCGACGCGCAATCTCTGGTGGCTTACCACAATCAACAGAAGCTTTTGCGTTTGGGCGTTGGAAAGTCTCTGCGCTTGCTCGGCGAAACGTCCCTTGAATTGCCTCTGCGAGGTCCCTTGGTCGCGTTGGGCAACAAGGTCCTTGCCATCGCAGCTCCGCCGAGCGGCGATTCACTTCAGGTCTTTGATGGTACTTCGTTAAAGTTAGAAGCAACCGAGCCTCTGGCTGAACGAGTCATTAGCGGTCCGTATTCAATTGCCGGTATTGCAGTAGCGCAAACCGATAATGCGATCCAAGCTTTCGGGGCTGATGCGAAACAACTGTAGTCGATTGATTTCGCGAATGAAGTCTTGCTGGGCCGTCCAGTCATGATTGGCAAAAACGTACTCTTGGTATCTCGATCGGGCAAACTCTGGTCGGTGGACCCGGCTAGTGGACAGATTGCTGCGAAGTCCGACGTCGCTCAATCACTTTCGGCAACGCCGCTGGTCACGGCCAGCCGGGTGCTGCTGGGGACTCGCGATGGCTGTGTCTTGATCACTCCACTTCTAGGTTCCGAGGCCAAGAAATGATCGAGTGCTTTCGCTTGACCACAAACGTGTTGTTTTCGCAACGCTGTGGGTGGATATTGAGTTTGCTTATGGTTGCCGGTGCGGACAGCAATTTTGCAGTTGGGCAAACCAAGTCTGAGCCAGCGTTTGTATTGGCGACCAACGATCCGCCGCTGATTGACCAACCTCCGTTTGATGTCATTGTCCTAAACGAAGCGGCTGGAGGCAAAGCGGTTAAGGTAGCTCCAATTCCTTTTCCGGATCGGACACTCAAACCGCAACCGGTTGCGGGAAAGCGACTCGATGTAATATTGCTCTCGTACGAGGACCGTCGATACGAGGTTGCGTGGTCCGACATCGCCAAGGTTGAATTGTACGAATTGATGATCTATGACGAAGCGGTCAGAAAGCTGAAGGAGAAAGATTTTGTAACGGCGTTTCAGAATCTGAGCTTTTTGATGAAGAATTACCCCAACATCGTTGGCTTGGAACGATTACGTGAGGACTTTCTCTTTAACAGCGCAATGGCTATGTACGCCTCGGGACGTTTTACTCAGACGCTGGCGACGCTTGAAGAATTGCACAAGTCAGCTCCCAATTACCAATCGGACAGTGTCCTCAACGGGCTTAACCGAGTTACGGATGCAATTATCAAACAGTATGTCGACAAGAGTGACTTTGTCAGTGCACGGACCATGTTGGAGCGGCTCCGCCGAGACTTTAACGATTCCTTGGCAAGCGTGCGCACCTGGAAATCTAAACTTCAAGCAATGGCAAATCAAAAAAAGCAAGATGCGCAACGCTTGATCGAAGCTGGAAACTATCGTGATGCGCGGCGTACCGCTATTGCTCTGCTGAAGATCTTTCCCGATGAAGCTGGCGCAAAGGAAGTTTTTAATGAAATCAATCGTCGTCACGCCATGGTGCGTGTCGGTGTGATGCAAAGA
>CAZVBC010000582.1:0-3362 GCA_964625155.1 uncultured Pirellulaceae bacterium | reverse complement strand
ACATAGCCACCTGTTATCGAACGAAAATCACTGTGAGGATGCTCGACGATTGGGGTTACAAATGTTCCAGGTCCTTTGGGACGTTCGGGTCGAAAGGGATGATTACCTTCTTGAACGCTCCAACCGTAGTTTCCTCCCTTTTTGATTAAGTAGATCATCTCCCATAAATCTTGGCCAACCTCACCTGCCCACATTCGATGCTGGGCATCGAAGCTGAACTTCCAGATCTGCCGATGTCCAAACGACCAGATTTCGCCGCGCGCCTGCGGATTTGTGACAAAAGGATTGTCGGCTGGAATCGTGTACGCCCGACCATCCGAGGTGCTATCGACATCAATACGCAAAATGGATCCGCTAACATCAGAGATGTCCTGGCCGGTGAGCAAACCATCGGCAATGCCGCTGCTGTCCCCAGTTGCCAAATACAGATATCCGTCCGGCCCAAATCGTAAACAACCTCCGTTATGGCCTCCCGATCGCCATGTAAAAATGATTTGTTCGCTACTAAGACTGGCCAGTGGTGTTGCGCCAGGTTGCGCGGTAAAGCGAGACAAGCGGCTGCCTGCCGGTTCTTCCTTAGCTGGGTCAAGCAAGTAAGTTACGTAAAAGTAGCCATTGTCTGCAAAGCGAGGATGAAACGCGACGCCGTAAGTAGTTTTATTTAGATCGACCAATAAATCGGCTTGCGCCACGTCAGGATCAATTTCAAACGTGTAGATTTTTCCTGGTCGAGTCGCGACCCCAAATCGATTCGTTCCCGGAACCAGGCCTACCGATAATGGTTCAACCAGCTCCAGTTTTGGGAAAGCACGCTCGGTGATATAGGGATCGGTAGGATCGGGACTACCCTGAAGATTGCCAGTCGTCCAGTTGACTCGCCGCGTTGTGTCGAATGGGCTGGACGCCGAGCCCAATACATCTAACGACAGTGTGAGTAAAACAGCAAGTAGTGGCACGTTTCGAATGGACACGCCAATCGACGAGATTACTCCAAGCATCGAGTAAAACTCTCTTCGACCGTGAACTTGAAGAATTCGATTCCGCAGCTTCGAATCCAACACGTTAACACCTCGCTCTCATGCAATGCATTTCAAGGACTAGAATAAAGGTCGCAGCAAGAACCAGATCTTCACACCGGCAGTAAATAGCTCAATATGCTACAGCGACTGATCGTGATGACTCATGCGGGTGATTATATCAGTTGGCGAGTGCTCTTGGGGTTGCTTCCGCCATAGAATGGGTTACTGGGTCCGAGCAAAACTGACGGATTTCGGCCTGCGACGATGCCGATCCGCCATCAACACGATGAGAGCAATGCTTAACAACATCGCCAAAACAATCGTGTTCTGGGGTGTGAAAAAAGAAGCCGCATGCTTGCTCGGTAATCTCGGACGTAACGCACCTGCCGATGCTCGTAAACTGTGCGTTTCATATCGATCAACCAATCCGCTGGTTGCACAGATGGCGAAATCTCGAACGTATATAGTTTGCCGCTTCGCGTTGCCACACAGAATCTGTTACTGCCAGGAACCAAACACATCGATAACGGCTCAGTAAACCTCAAATTCTTGAATGCATTCTCAATCACGTATGGATCTGAGGGATCAGGGCTTCCCGCGACTTTACTGGTCGTCCACTCCTCACGCAGGCGCGTATTGAATTGGTAGGTTTCTGCAGCCAGTATTGAAGATAAACCTACTGAGATTCCCAACAGCCAGATCACATGGTTCGAGGGTGATATACTAAGGGCAGACATAAGGTATACTTCCGAATTCCTTTCGCAAGAATATGCACCAACCAATCTCGCTCACAGCATTTATCAACCTTCGCGATCAACGTCACGACTATGCGACTGTAGTTTGTTTGCCCACCCTGCGTGCCTAGTGATTGGATTAATTTATACTACAACCGACAAAGTGCCACATAGCGTACTTCTTTCGAAGAACTGCGAAGAATGAAACCATTTGCCCTAGCACAGCCTGACTTGGACGTAACGCGGTATCAATTTCTTTAAACCATTTTAGAGCTAGCCGATAATGAACCAACATCGTATCGCAGTTATACCGGGTGACGGCATCGGTAAAGAAGTCGTTCCCGAAGGCTTGCGAGTTTTGGATGTTATCAATCGACGATTCGGTATCGATATGACATTTGATCATTTCGATTTCGCCAGTTGTGATTACTATCTTCAACACGGGCAGATGTTGCCCAATGACTGGCGTGATCAAATCGGAGGGCACGACGCGATTTTTTTTGGAGCCGTTGGTTGGCCCGCTAAAGTGCCTGACCATATATCGCTGTGGGGATCGCTGCTTCGCTTTCGCCGAGAGTTCGATCAATATATTAATCTCCGTCCCGTCCGATTAATGCCGGGAGTCCCCTGTCCCTTGGCTGGCCGCAAGCCAGGTGATATCGACTTTTATGTGGTTCGCGAAAATACGGAAGGGGAATACTCATCGATCGGCGGTAAGATTTTTGGCAACACAGATCGCGAAATTGTTGTCCAAGAATCGGTTTTCACTCGTGTGGGAGTCGATCGAGTCTTGCGATATGCTTTCGATTTAGCGCGCAAGCGCAAACGCAAACTCACATCAGCCACCAAGTCCAACGGAATATTTATTTCCATGCCGTATTGGGACGAGCGCGTCGAAGCGATTGCACAAGAATATCCCGACGTCCACGTCGACAAGTTTCACATTGATATACTCACAGCTCATTTTGTCCGGAATCCTCATTGGTTTGATGTCGTTGTGGCTAGCAACCTGTTTGGCGACATTCTCTCCGATCTCGGCCCAGCTTGCGCCGGCACAATTGGGATTGCTCCATCAGCTAACATCAATCCTACGCGTACTGCCCCTTCCCTGTTCGAACCTGTACATGGTACTGCCCCAGACATTTATGGCCAAGGAATTGCCAATCCGATCGGACAGATCTGGTCCGCCGCAATGATGCTGGATCACCTGGGATTCCCCGCCGCTCATGACGCATTACTACGAGCCATCGCCACCGTAACTGCCGAAGGGCCTCGTACTCCGGACATGGGTGGAACAGCCACCACTTTAGACGTCGGAAATGCAATTGCTGATTGCTGTCAATCCGCCTGACCCCGTTCAGATATCGCCATTCTCCCACGAATGCTCAATGCTTCTTCCAGAAGATAATAGCACACAAAAAGAAGTTTTACGATCAATCAGATCCGGCGACGAATTTGCATCTGCAACTGGGTAATCAAAGCATTCGCTGCGACTTCGTCCAAGGCTGCAAATTCTTCATCTGTAATTTCAGGACAAAGCAAAATCGATTGTAGCATTCGAATCTTGCCGCGAGTTTCTCCGATGGCTTCACCTCGCGCCTGCCCAATG
>CAZVBC010000581.1:0-3374 GCA_964625155.1 uncultured Pirellulaceae bacterium | reverse complement strand
GCGATTCGAATTCGCAAAAGCCTTCGTGGCGAGCTGAGGCTGGATACATTGATCCACGAAACTTTGCATGCAGGCTATCCTGACATGAGCGAGGACGCGATTAACCAAGTGGCGTCGGACGTTGCGCGTGTGTTGTGGAAGGTTGGGTATCGCAATATCTATGAAAATCCAGCGTGGGCAATAAGCCAATAGGAATAGGCTTTCTTACCATGGAGGATTGACGATGGCCTTTACGGGAAACTTGCGAGAACGCGCAATGCGGGCATTTGCCGACCGCAATGCCATGATCGAACTTGAGCAACGAGTTGGGTCATTGAACATGAATGCTGGTGCTGTAGCGGCTGCGCTGGCTGGTCTAGTGGGTACCGAAACCGATGGTGTGGTGACTGAGGGTACTGAGGTTCGTGTGATTGATGAAGTCGTGACGCTGACAAATGCGGTCACGACCAATCTGACGAATACTGTCCCGGCGGGTGCGGTGATTGTAAGTGTTCAAGCGAATCTCAACACAGCCGTTACGGGTGATGCATCGGGGGATGATTTGTTTGTCAAGGTGGGTATTGGAACCAGCGGCGATCCAGACAAGTATGGATTAAGTGCTGACCTAACCAAAAATGCGAAGGTGAATACAATTCCCGACTGGGCAGTGTTGGCAAGTGCTGAGACCATCGGGGCTCGTGCAGCCAAGACGGACGGTACGGCGGCGACCGAAAAATTTACGGCAGGTGGCAAGGTTCGCATTCGCGTCGTCTATTTGACACTCAACTCTCTCGTGGATGCGGCTTAATGATGACTAACTGGTTGTCGGTAATCTTGATCCTGGGCATGTCGGTCATGGCCTCTGCTCAGGATTTCTTGGACTATGCGGAAGCGTACAAGCGTTCGCAAGTGGAGAGCAAGCCACTACTGGTATACGTGTCTGCATCATGGTGTGCGCCATGTCAAAAAATGAAACGTGAGGTGTTGGTGCCTCTGCGTGACCAGGGCGTTTTTCGCAAGATAGTGGTAGGCGTTTTGGATCGTGACGCGCATCCTGCGATCGCTGATGCCGTCATGGGTGGTGGTGCGTTGCCGTGCCTAGCCGTCTATGCGCAAGTGAATGGCGAGTGGTCTCGCAAGAAGATCCATGGATATCAAACGCAAGATACGGTGAGGGGTCTTCTGCGGCCATTCACTAGCGGTCGTTAGGGATACGTTTTGGCGATGCGAGCCAAGCCGCGATCTGTGCGATTCCTTCGCGGCTTTTCCTTTTTTCGTTGAGCCATCTGAGGTTGATTGATTCCCAATAGAACCACAGCCAGTGGTAGCCGTGGATGCCATCAGCCACTGCTTGCCGGGCAGGTAGCCACGCAAATGTTTGGGCAATGTTCATGATGTACGCGAATTGTCTAGTTCTGCAGTACATTGTGTCCCTATTGAATACATGCCGCGAGGTGTTTGCGAAACGCACGGAATGCTTTTGGTGAGGTCGTTTCTAGTAATGGAAAAACGATCAGCGTGTTTGGAGAACCCGATCGTGTCGAAGCGTGTAGAACGAGTCTATGGTTGTTGAGTTTTCCGCTCGACACTGAAGCCAATGCGCTATGTGGTCCGATGGCGACATCATAGTTTCCACCGGTCGCCAGTTCGGTGTAGCAATCCCTTGCGCAGTCACGCACCTCGTCGGAGAATTTCGAGTCGCGAGCAATGTGGTGTAATAGTTCCATCATCGGTCTCCCGCCAATTTCCAGCATGCATCCGATGGCGTCGATCATCAGCGACTCATTGACTTCTTGTCTCACCCACAGCTCCCGATCATCACTGATCAAATCTGACTTGCACATCACGCTTCAAATAATCCAATGCCCGATCTACCGCGCCGGCGCGAAACGTTTGTCGACTTTCGAGCGCGCGACAAACACCTAATGCCGTTTCATATTCATCAGGGTCAAGCGATGGCTGGCACAGGCCAATGAACTGAATCAACGATACCTCGTTCCGCTGTTGCAGCATTCCAAACAAATGCCTTGCTTGTTCATCCACGACTTCCTCCATCTGCCTTTCCAATGGACCATGCCACCGGAGTCTGTCTTTCTCTGGCTTCTCGTGTGATATACAGACGACTGTCTGTATAACTCTTGTTCGCCTGACTTACTTGGCGTCCCCGAAATGAAGATGCAAGCACATCGTTGGCGTTGGCATTTTGTGGATCACACCTGCCAACCATTGGCGAGGTTCCGACTGCTTGCCACGCATCTGCGTAAATCGCTCAACCATCAATTCCGCCCACTCTTCGACCTGCTCCGGCGTTGCTTCGATGCCACGTTCTCGCAAAATCGCAACTACTTCCTGAAGCAAAACAGGCGAACAACGCGATGGACGCGGAGCCGCATCAGCGTTGGTTGGTACTTCCTTAGACTCACTCATGGTTCGATCTCCAATGGTTGCGGCCCGGTCATCTGCGGGCGTTATGCGGACGGTTCCGCGATTCCACGATCCCGAAGATCATCCAGAACTCGACCGAGTTTGCACCACGGATGTTCCGAGTGATTGCTTGGTTGCTGCTGGTACGTCTTGTTGTACCACGCGAAAAACTCAAACGACGCTTCAAGAAGATTCGCGAATGTCTCTGTGTCTTTGACTGAAACCGTAATTTCTGTACTTGCCATGTCTGACATCAATCGCCGCATAACAACGTGATGCAACGGAGCGGCGGCAACGCTCTTTTGCAATGGTAAATCTATCTTCGCCGCCCGTTGATCACGAGCGTTATGCTGGCCGAACCAAACCTGACCATCGGCAAAGCCAATAGGCGAACTGGTACACTTGATCCGGGCTGCTCGTGTGCGTTTCTTGGTTGTAGTGTTTTCGGTACTCGTCCATGATCGTATCGAGCAGGTCACGCGACTCTTCGGACATGCACCCGATCGTCACGCTGCCGACCTCTACGAATCGACTGCCCGCATAACAACGCGATGGACCCGAAGCCCCATCAACGTTGCTTGGCACTTCCTTGGAATCACTCATGGTTCAAACCTTTCTTGCTGGGTCTCGGTCATCGCGAGCGTTACACCGCTACTCACGGTAGTCCGCTCAACCGGAGCGGCGGACGTGCCGTTTTCTGTGTTCATAGTCTTCTCCCGCCGCCCGGTTAGCTTGGTCGTTATGCCGATCTCTCGCCATCTGGCGTCAAATGCTGGTATGTGTTTATCAACCTCGCCAAATAATCCACCTTGTCTCGCGGCGCAAAGCGTGCCCCGTGATGCGGAGCGACTATGAAGTCCTGGGTTTGCAAGTGGCGGGCGCCACTATTTTTGGATTTTTTGTTTCCTACATGGTGTTCGTTCCTGGTAGGTCCCTTCGTCGGAGCCGCTTGTCGGTCGCTCACCCCGGCG
>CAZVBC010000580.1:0-3389 GCA_964625155.1 uncultured Pirellulaceae bacterium | reverse complement strand
CATCGGCCTTGGTGCGCCGATATCGACTGCGTGGTTTCCATGCTGATTTGTTTGGCCCCTCCAGCGCCACCGCCAACTTAACTGACGGAACTCTCCAAGAATGGCAAATGGGAATCGAATACAACCTGCCCGTCGGCTTTCGGCGTGCCTATTCAGCCGTGCGCAATTCGCAACTTGCTCTTGTGCGTGAAGTTGAGATTCTAAAAGAACAAGAACGCTATGTTACCTTTGGCTTGAGTAATGCAATCAACGAATGTAAGCGCGCGTTTGAGAACATGAATTTGCAGTATTCACGCCTGGATGCCATCGTTACTCAATTAAATTCCATCCAAGCCAAGTCTGACCAAGGGGAGAAAGCAGAATTAGATGTTCGCCTGGAGACACATCGACGCTTGCTGGATGCTCGCCAGCGATACCACCAAGCACAGGTCGAGTATGTAGTCGCTCTACGCAATGTGCACTATGAAAAAGGAACGCTGTTGCATTACTGTAACATTAGCCTATCCGAATCCATTTCATCGTCGGCCGCGCATCGGGACGCCACCCAGCGACGGCAGTTCCAAGATTATCAAGCTGCACCAGCGGTCCGCGATGCAATTATCGCCGTCCCTGTCACACAATAACGTGCATCCGAAAATCACTCTCTGCGCTTTGGTAACCGTGACCAAAGTTGGCTGTGACCGAAGGTAGTGCGCAATCAGCCGGCTGATGACGCAGGTATTTCGAACGAGCGATGTTCGTCGGCAGCTTGGCGAGCCAATAAAACGACTTCGGTAATATAAAAACAGTCCGCTGCTGTAATTCTCGGCCGCAATCCACCTTGAATATAATTGAAGAACTCAACAAACAAGTTCTCAGTTTGACCGAACGGAATTCGCTCGACTTGTTCGTCGGTAATCAATGTGATCGCCTCGTCACCCTCATTGACTTCAATTACACCCTTGGTGCCAATAACTCGCAATCGATCATCGCTGTGAGTAGCCGCGTTGGCAGGTCGCAAATAGTCTAATCTGGCCGTGACAGAGGCGCCGTTTGTCAGTTCTGCCAAGATCGACGCGTGATCTTCTGTCTGGCCCGTCCGCTCGCTAGAGCTGAGCCCATGTACGGCCGACACTCGTCTAAAATCCAACCCGGTGATCCAGCGAATTGTGTCCAGTGAGTGAATGCCGATAAACGGAATGGTTCCCCCCAAACGCTCGCGGCTCTTTAGCCATTCCGCACGTTCACCCCACTTGTAGGACTTTTGGGTCGATACCTGACAGACCTCTCCGATTCGTCCAGCTTGTATGATCTCGCGCACGCGCACATTTTTCGGTTGGTGCCGTAACTCTAAAAGCATCGTCAATTTACTTTTCGAGCGACGAAACTCTTGTCGCAGTTCTGACAAATCCTTCGCTTGAGTCACTAACGGCTTTTCCGAAACGATGTGAACACCCCGTTGCATCAGAGCCACAAGCTGTTCATACCGAACCCCAGATTCGTCGGCCACACAGCATACATCCATCTGCGTATGCTCGAACAGATGCCGCCAATGTTCGTAGCCTTGAGCACCTGCGAACATTGGCTGCTTGGAGTAAGATTCCAGAATCGACGGAGTGGATTCTGAATAGGCAACGAGTTCGATATTGCCCAATCGTTTGGCACCGCTGAGTATTGCCCCGACGTGCCCCTTCAAACCTATAAAAGCGAGTTTCATTCGGGCTATTTCAGATCGAATTTAAAATCGTTCTTCTCTCCAGGTTTTACAGTCGCCGAAAGCTCGGACATCGTTGGGTTTTGGTACTTAGGAGGCAAAAATGGGATGCGCGACGGCGTGATGAATTGCGGTGGCACTTCCCCTTTTTCCTGCATAATTTGCGTCTCGCGCGCTTGCATCTTTGACAATTCTTCTTCGGTCATGCCATTAGGTGGAATGAACTTAGCAAAAGTGACCTGATGCGTCCCTTCCACTGCTCCGGCGAGCGGCATACTCGTCGGGTCGATTATAGTTTCGATCTTGAAATTTCCTTGTTTGTCTGAAGTACCAGTGCCAATTACCGACGTCGGTTGACCCTCTTTCCCTGCAATCACAAAATTGACAATCGCGTTCTCTAGCGGCTGGCCCTTATAAGTAACCGTACCCGTTGTCGGATAGACTTGGACCGAACTGCCACTACCACAGCCATTCGTGGTTGCCAACAAGCAGACTAAAGCAATTGCCAAACTTTTGGTTTTACCAATTCGCACCATGTGTACCACACCTATATGATAGTGTTCGATGAACGTTGATTGGGGGCATGTGACCGCGACAACTCTTGTCCGATACACTTGTTGAAACGTCGAAAGAAATGCGAGGGTTCCATTTAGCGAACCCTCGTCATAGCAGAAAAAAAGCGGATGCCAAGTGCTGAAACTATTCAGGTGCGGAAGCAACCTCTCCACCTGAACGTGAGCCAAGTGCTCCCCAAACTCCATATGGACTTGGCCCGCCGGTTACTTCGGGAAGAGTCACATTGCCAGTATCAATGGTCTGGCTGATAAACCGAACCGATCCATCTCCAAAGGCAGCCTGTATACCACCGGTATGATAGCTGCTCGCCGAAGAAAGGCCCCAATTGTCACCCCAATTGTCGTTCAGGCAACTTGGGCTGTTTGGTGGCAATACAGTTTGAAATCCAATAAAGGGGCCCAAGCCAGTGTGCCATAGACTGCCGTGAGTACGTTGATCCTGAATATCGACACCGCCAGCACTGCGCGGTCGCAGCGTCGGTAAATAGAACCCACCAGCCGCACGGGTCAAGCACACCGAGGGATTTAGATTCAGACCGGGTACGTTGGCTGCCGCCAAGCCCTTTACGTTCCTCGCGTCCACTGCGTTGGCCTTCTCGCCGATGATTATTGTGTTGCTCGTCCCGTCGGTAAACTCACCGATTTTTACAAACCTGTTGTAGCCGAATGAACCACGGAAATTTGGTGCCAGGTTAGTTGTCGTGGTGCTCGACAGACCTTGACCATGCGAATTCAGAATTGAGTCGCCCAAACACATTGGGTAGTTCTGCCGTCCCAACACATTGGCATTGTTGGAATAAGGTATTCCATCCGGCGCCGATGGACAGCGAAAGGAGGTAACATTGGTCAACCAAGGTGGATAGTAAAGAAAGTCGCGAGGAGGACCAAACGGGAGCGAAGGTGGATTCGCGCCAATCGCAGCCCACGGCGACGAAATTAAATTGAATAATGCTCCCTGCTCGATGAACGGCAACAATCCAACATATCCACCAATCGACTGCTCGTTGCCACGTGGATTCGTGTTACGATTTCCGGGGAAATTGGAAGGACCTTTCAACCAAGGCAAAGCTTGATAGGTCGACAGATAGTTGTGCATCCCCAATCCCAATTGTTTGAGTTGG
>CAZVBC010000579.1:0-3394 GCA_964625155.1 uncultured Pirellulaceae bacterium | reverse complement strand
CAAGTTAGAGCGAACAATTCGTGACTTGGAAATTGCGTCTAAGAACGTGCGCGAACCATACCTTCGCTTCGATCAAGACATGCAAGCGATTCAACTGCTTGATGAGCATCCTGGTTTGTTCGATTCCGCACAGCAGCTCGAAATACTGACTGTACTCGGAGCCTACGGAACATCGGATGCGGACCGATTCGACCAATATGCTGACTGGCACGACCAACCTGGAGTTATCGAACGACGCTTGGGCTATTGGATTGGTTGTGGCGAAATGTCAGTTGGCGCACGTCAACGCATTCTCGACCAAGTCATTTCAAGACTGGAAGAAGCCGCAACGAAATTCCACAACATCTTATAACACGGTATTTCCAGCATGAACTTGAGAATGGGAATTTCAGCTTGAGTTATTGCAATTTCTTAGAGCTCTGTCCCGATCAGAAAATCCTCGCAAAATGATGCTAAGCATTGATATTGGATCATACGAAACGAAGGTGTCGTTTCAGGGAGAGCTTCTAAGATTTGGGAGAGATCTCAAGTGTGGAATTCCTAGCGTTTTTTACGTCAATGATGGAGCGATCAGGGTTGGTGAGGACGCTGAAATGCTCGGGCTACGCGATCCAAGCGGACTTGTTCGGCGAATCCTCACAGGTCTGGATCGAACTCGAACGAGATTCCGAAACGGCCGATGGATTCGAGACGTCGAACTGCTTACCGCGTTGATTTCGTTTGTATTTCAAGAGGCGGACCTTGCTTCCGGAACACAACAGCGAAAACTTAAACTGGTCTCTAAGACATCGATGGAACGTGAGTCAATTGATGCATTGGTCGCTGCGTCCACGGGCGCAGGTGCAATCGATGTCGAGGTTGTCGACGCAGCCGAGGCAATTGCAGACTATGCGAACTCTCAATCGAACGAAGCTCAATCCTATTTAGTGATCGATGGCGGAGCCGGATCCGTTGACATAAGTGCTTTGGAGAAGCGTCGCGGAAGCTATCGGCAACATCGAAATATCGATTTGGTTGTTGGGCCGGGATTGGATGCAATCGACGGCATGATTTGGGATCGAGTTAGGCATGACATCGACGAAGACATGTTGGTGCGACAAGAAATATTGGACATCCGGCGCCAGCTCCGTCACATCAAGGAAGCCTTCTCCCGTTGCCAACGAGATGTGGAATTGTTAAGTCTGTCATCGTCGGTAGTCGAAGTGCCGAGATCGCTCATCATCAAAGTTCTGGATGATTTTTACGACGAAGTTTTTTCGTGCATCGGAGATCTGTCCCAATCGATTGCTCGCGAAAAACTTGGAGAGGTACCACTTATTCTCGCGGGAGGTGGCAGCCACTTGCTTGGAATTGAGCGAGCGATCCGTGATCGGGGATGGGATGGTCCCATTATCAAGTTGAAGCAGCCAGATTTTGCGGCATTGTTGGGTGCTGATGAGGCCGCCAGCGGACGAAAAACCAATTGCCCCGAGTGCGGTCACAAGATCGACCGTAACCGTAGCGACTGCTCAAACTGCGGCTTCCCATATAAGTTGCTTGGAACGACATTCAGTTCTCGTCCCAATTCTACGAACTCCAGCAGCCAGACCAAACCAAACCCGGCATCTGAAATGCTAAAATGCCAAGAGCATGAGTGCGGGAAATTGAATCCGGCCCAACGCACGTACTGCGAGAAATGCGGCTGCCCTTTGCCGTTAGAAATTTAGTCCCGACCGCAAAGCGACACTTACTTTGATTCTGCGTTTTTCGCGGACCAATGTAATCTTCGCGAGCGGGTTGTGTCTAGAACTGCAGCACAAGAACATCGGTATAGATCATTCGAATGTAGGAAGAACCAAGTGTTCTTCAGATTCTCAGAAGCAAGGACATCAAATGGCTTTACTCAAATGCATTGACCCGGAGTGTGGGAAACCAGTTTCGAGCATGGCAACTGCCTGCCCGCATTGTGGAGCTCCTACGAATCAAGGCAGCGAAAGCAATGAGGACACGAATCCAATAATCAAATCGGAATTTGAGATTCGAAGAGACCAGCTCCAGGAAGAACCATATTATTTGAACGTAATTTTGCTTGACGATGAACCCAACTATCCAAATTCTGCCATCCGATTTATGTTTCCGGATGGAAGAGTATTCGAGAACCTTGGAAAAGAGCATGGATCATGGATCGAGTATTTGCGTATAGGCGACCCGAACACGAGTGGCATGAAGTATTTCAAGTATTTCACAGGCCTTTGCCATTTGGATTTTGGGCCAATTTATGTTCGCTGGAATGATGAAGCTGTCTATTGGATAAGTAAAATCGAATCTTTAAGGTATCTGCGTTTACCATTGGGAATCGAGGGTGTGACGAAGAATGGCTTGCGACAATTGTCGAAGCTACACAATTTGGAATTCATCCAGCTTCCGGACGGCCTGGGTGACATTCAAGTCTTGGAATTAGACGAATATCATGATCCTGTTTCTGAAGTTGTACGCGAACTACAAAGCTGCATGCCAAATGCTATTGTTAAAGGCGGACGCGTTCGATAGCGGGTGAAGCGAAGCGAAAACTATTGTATTTACTGACGTTGAATCCTGAATATGGATGGTAAGTGGCTTTGGCTCTTGGCAACGTCAAAAATGCGGAACGGGCTAGTTGAGCGAACCCTACTTTGGAGAATTCTGATGCCATTGATTACTTGCCCTGAGTGTGACCAGTACCCTGTTTCAACTCATGCGGAGCGATGCACTAAATGTGGCATGCCTGTTGAAAAGATGTTGGCCCTTTTGAACAATCCTTCTGGAGATTTGCCGAATAGAGTTCATGTTGGTTATGCCAGTGCCTGTCGACTCGCAAAAGAACTGTGTGCAGCAGGTGTCAAGGAAGCGACGCTTAAGTCCGCTATACAACAGATTCGCCAATGGACATCGTCGTTGTCGATCACCGATCGAATCGAATCGGCCAAGCAAACTTCTGTGTTGGTGCTTACCGATGGCGCGGTTGATGTCTTGCGCGATCTTCCAGACGAATTTTGTGTGGATATCAAGGAGTTGCACGTTCTTGGAGACTACAAGGCTGGCACTCAACTGACACAATTCCTACACCGTCTGCTAAACCTGGATGTTCTAGACATTTCGATGTCCAATTTTGAACTCGAGTGGAAAACATACCAACTGCCATCGATTGCCACACTTGCGCTACGGTTTTGCCCCAAGTTAGATGGCGTTCAGTTTTCGAAATACACAAAAGACAACCTTTGTTGCAAACGACTGCTACTTGATGGAAATCGACAAATCGACCCAGCACACTTTCTCTTGTTCTTGGGGCGCCTAGAGGAAACGCTGAATGATTACTCCATCTCAGGCTGTTCGCTTCCTAGATATGTTGAGGACAATATTAAATTGCTAATTCAGA
>CAZVBC010000578.1:0-3403 GCA_964625155.1 uncultured Pirellulaceae bacterium | reverse complement strand
GCGCGGCGGTCGTTTCACGTTACGTCTACGACGGAGACCACATCGCGCTGGTCTTTGATGGCTCGAACAATCTCAAGAACCGCTATTTGCATGGGCCCGTTGTCGATCAAATCCTGGCCGATGAGCAAATCGGCGGGACGCTCCTATGGCCTCTTACCGACGATCTCGGGACGGTGCGGGATCTCGTGAACTCCAGCGCGACAGTGCAGAATCACCTCAAATACGACAGTTATGGGAAAGTAACTTCGGAGTCGAACGCGGCTGTTGATCATTTGTTTGCGTTCACGGGAAGAGAGCGAGATGAGGAGACGGGGTTGCAGTACCATCGGGCGCGGTATTTGGATGTCGGGGTGGGGAGGTGGGTGAGTGAGGATCCATGGGGCTTTTATGCACTTGATCCAAACCTCAGTCGATATGTCGGAGATGCGCCGACGTCATTCATCGACTTGAGTGGCAAATCCGCATTGAGTGTAATTTGGGAGTGGCACAAAGGCGGCCTACAAGGCGTCTTGAATATCGCAAACGGTGTGCAGGACATTGGAATCGGTGTTGTCAATCAAATACCATACCTGTCCGCCGGCTCTCTAGCTCCTGTGGTCAGGTATTTAGTCCCCCTCCCGCAGATCCCAAGCCCAGATTGGAGCCGTGATAAAGTATCGTTTGAAGCTGGCGACGGATGGGCGGATACGCATTGGTGGAGCAAGGTCATTGGAGGAAACGCGGCCGTCACACTTTTTTCGTTTGGTCTGCGCGTTCTAAACGGGATTCGACCAACAGCCCCGAGTAATCCAATCCACGGACTTCCTCGTACCGGCAGCGCATTGAAGCCTGATCCTCACCATGCTTTCCCGGACATTGTGGATAATTACGCATCTGGTTCGACGAAGACACCATTGCCGAACAGTGCGACGCTGTACCAGTTATTAGGTTCGTTGAATGGCGTGCCTGGCCGCTTTGAGTGGATTGTTCAGCTCGGGAACGTTACGCATCGTTTTTTTGTTAAGAACGGTGGATTAAACGGAGTGCCAAGCAAGCCATGAGTGTTTTCGCAAACCTCAAAATAGATTTTGATATTAACTGGACTACGATGCTCGTCGGCTGGAACGGTTTGGGCACGTTCTCGCCATGGCCCGACCGCAGGGACGAATTCCCACCGTTGTTTTCCGCTGGTGAACTCGCCGCCTTTGCTTATGAACGATTGGCGTCATCTTCTGATGTTGCAGAACAGGATCTAATCGTCAAACTCGTGTCGCTCGATCTGCACAATGAAACGCGGCAAGAAATCAGAGGTCTATTAATACACCTAGCAGAATTTGACGGAAGTGATCCGACGTTTGAGTTTCGAAAGTGGCGTCTAGTTCTTCTTGAGGACTTGCTGGAAAACATTCCGAAAGATGCGGTCTACGGATTAATGGCGTTAACAGAATTCTGGCAAAGTGTCGGCTTTCCACCGGAGAGTCCGCATGAAGTTCAGGGGCGAGGAAACGAGATCACGCCTTCTGAATACTACCATGATGAGAAACTACAACAAATGCTCGACATGCATCGGGCTTGGGTTAGAGTTGAAAAAGCAGCGATCATGAAGCGAGACCATGAAGTCAAGAACAAAGGGGTCAGCGAAGGTCGCAACTTTGACAATGCTTGATTCTAAAGCTTCTGAAATCTGGCGGCGGGGTGGCACTGGCGACTAGTATGTATTATGATACGAGACTGGCACTGTAGCGGGGGTGCCACTGGGGAGCAACAGTCTTCTTTGTTGTCAATAACTGTTACCGGCCGAATTGTGATCGCATTTTTGGCCGAATTGTGACGGTAGAGATTGGGCGGGCGGGGTGGCACTTAACGCCGTTACCCTTTTTCACGCGGCGGATTTGATGAGATTTGCCACGTCCTTGGCTCGCTTTCTTTGTCGCGCCGTGGCGAGCTTGATGATCGGTGTCAGCGAGCATCAAGAATTGACCCACTAGCGAGCATGAAGGAATTGACCCACCACTAGGGTGGTAGGGTATTGTTGCCCTAGCTGCTGCGCAGCAGCTAGGGCAACCCAGGCCACCCAAGTTCCCACGGCCTCCAGGGCTGCCTGCACGTCGCAAGCTGCCACGACAGGAGGTCGTTCCCATGATCACGGTGGATCAATTCATGAACCTCAAGTTACGCCGTCAACAAGGTCAATCTGTTCGTTCGACCGCGAGCGATACCGGTTTGGCACGCAATACCGTTCGCCATGTGCTGCGTGGTGAGCATTCCATCGAGCAACGAGCACATCGCTCCAAAGCTCGGAGAACTCGAGCGTCTAAGCTCGATCCGTTTAAAGAGTACGTGCAAAAACGTGTGGAAGAGTTCGATCTCTCCGCGGTGCGCATTCTCCCTGAAATTCAGTCGATGGGCTATCGCGGTGGACTGCATACGATTCGAAGATTTGTCAGCACTCTCAAGCAAGAGCAGGTCCGCGCCAAAGTCGCCACGGTACGGTTTGAAACGCCTCCTGGTAAGCAGGCCCAATGTGATTGGGGGCATATCGGTAAATTTCCCGATGCGACGGGTAAGCTCGTGGACGTCTATGTGTTCGTGATCGTGCTCGCCTACTCGCGGCAACAGTTCGTGTGTTTCACCACGAGCATGAAGATCCCCACGCTCATCGAATGTCACCAGCGTGCTTTCGAGTACTTTCAAGGAGTCCCGCAGACGATTCTCTATGACAATATGTCGCAAGTTCGCACTGCACCTGGTCGGCTCAATGCTCAGTTCGCTGATTTCGCCGCTCACTATGCGTTCGAAGTCAAAACCCATCGACCCTATCGGCCACGCACGAAAGGAAAAGTCGAGCGAATGGTCGACTATGTGAAGGGAAACTTCCTCAATGGTCGAGAGTTTGCGGGATTGGAGGACCTCAATGTTCAAGGACAACAGTGGCTTGAGGAAGTCGCCAACGTGCGCATTCACAGGACGACCGGTCAGCCACCACGCGAATTGTGGCTTCAGGAGAAAGATCAACTGATCGCTCTTGATCGTGCCCGGCCCTATGTCCTCAGCGTGCGCGAGGAACGCAAGGTTGCCGCAGATACCTTCGTGTCGTTTAACCGCTCGCGCTACAGCGTTCCTCCCACATTCATTGGAAAACCAGTGGAAATCGTGGCGCTTAATGGAACAATCCAGATTCGCTGCGCCGACGCGATCATCGCCGAGCATCTGCAAGCGAACGCCCCAGGCCAAACGATCATGAATCACGAGCATATCGAAGAACTGTGGCGCATGACACTCGATCGTGTGCCGCTTCGTGGTACACGGCATTGTAACGTGCGACTGGATGAGTCGGTCGATGCCTGTCCGTTGTCACGGTACGAAGAGGTGACCCCATGAGCGACTTACGAGCAGACGCTCCCCAAGGTGCACCACTGGATTC
>CAZVBC010000577.1:0-3405 GCA_964625155.1 uncultured Pirellulaceae bacterium | reverse complement strand
TAGAGCAGGCGGCTGTTAACCGCCGGGTCGTAGGTTCGAGTCCTACCGGAGGAGCCTTTCAAATCCTCGGAATTTCCGAGGGTACGATTTAACAGAGAAGCCGAGGATTAAACCCCTCGGCTTTTTTCGTTGTTTGCCAAGGGTTTTGGCAATTCGTACCCTGCCGGCCGCCAAACAGAGAACGCTCGCGCTTCGTCCCAAAAACGCATTTCAGCGACCGCACCGCGCAAATTCGTCTGCAACTCTCAGATTCTCTGTTTGACAGAGAAGCCTTGTTTAACAACGAGTGCCGCCGGCGAACTTGCCCGACCTCCAACCTCTCCTTCTTTTCGTGCTCCCAGCAATGATTGGCAACCCTGGAAGCGTCGATAACCAAATTTGCTCCATGGATTGGCGTCACACCTGATTGTTTGGGGAGCTAGAATGGATTGTTGTGATCCAGGTTGTTCGCTCTCGACGTGCTCAGTGACTCTTGGTAATGATCCAACTCGAAAACTTATCAAGCGAGAACAGGAATGCCAATCAAAGTCAAGCCAGACTCCGAACAACTGCTCCAACTCAGACATTGCACAAAAATCGATGCAAATAGCCTGACAAATTTAGCTATCAAACTGAGTGACTTGGCTGATCCGCCGCTTTTGCCCGACCAACTTCTGAAGGAAATCAAAAAGACACTTTCGGATGATGATGCAGAGGCACTTCTGCCACCTCTGCTCTCGATGGGGATGATCGCGCGATCTAGCGATACCAAGGCTGTTGATGTGGTCAAGGCGTTTCGCGGCGTTTTTGAAACTCCAGCCGAACAGTCTGATTGGGATCGTGTCGCGGCATCGATCCAAACTCTGATTGAGTCCTCGGCCATTCGACTAGTTACCAAGGCGATGCAGTTGAGTTATGATTATGCGAACCTGTTGAGAAAAGCGCATATCGTCACGGACCTTAGACCACTTTTTGACGAGTCTGGGAATTCGGTCGAGGCGGCAGTGGTTACTCACACGCTTCGCGTGGCCTATCACAGTGACGATGGTGCACACGATATAAGCCTAGCAATGGACCTCAAAGACATCCGCAACCTCAAAGAACAATGCGAGAGAGCAATTTCAAAGGCCATGTGTATTCGCGAAGAGTTCGCAAATGCCACAAAGAAGCCCTGCTTAATATCCGGAGATGTGGAGAAGGATAATGAGTAGTGCTGCAGTCGACACAATGGACATCATAGTCAACGTTCGTGAGTACGAAGAACAGCAATATCTCTCGCCAAACCTGCAAGATTGGTATCGGAGAACGGCCCGTCAAGGACGGTTTAGCGACCAGTATGGGCGTTCAAGTTTTGGGGTAGTACTGGAACTGCTGAATAACTCAAGCGCAGTTCGAAAACAAACGACAGCCGTTCGTCCTTGGATGGAACGTTTCAATTCTTGGTTGAGCCCTGCAATTGAGGACGAGGATCCGAAAATCGGAAAGCGTGCATGCGAAGTTGGACGCGATAACGCTTCACAATTTATTGAGCAGGCAGCTACAGCCAGCCTGGACGAATGGACTCAAACTCTTGCGTATACCGACTTCAATGAACAGCCCGTCTCAGCATCGCTCCTGATTCTTGCAGCATCATTCGAAAAAAGATCGGAACTACCCGCTTGGCGAATCTTAATTGATCGATGTCGAAAGAGGCTGCAAGCAATTGGCGTGGACGCCAATTTGATTGATTGGAATACAGACTCTAATCAAAACGCGTGCGAACGTGAATCATTCGTTAAAGCGGCACGGATGGTTGCGTGCTTGGAATCACACAAGGCGATGGCTGGCTATCTCGATGTAGCGGTGGAATTCGAGAAACGATCTGACGTACGATCTGCATTGGCTTGCGTGTACCGAAACGTACGTTATCGACTTCGAGACAATCAGCTGAAACTGTTGAATGATGACCTGATTACGTTTCGTTTCGCGGAAGCTAACACAGACACGATGCTTGCCGTCCTCACAGCAACTGCACCGTTCAAGACAACACTTCCAAACCGGCGAGTTTTGTTCAAGCAGATTCAAGTAGCATTGAAGAAGCGAGGAGTGTTGGAGCGGGGTCTACTGGACGGACTTAAGTGAATGGATCGTGTTCATCGTCAGGCGGAGATGCCAATCACGAGCCTGCGTCATGTAGCGGTAGTAATTGGCGAGCCGTCGCATGACCAGCGTCATACTGGGATCGTTTTTCAGGTTGACGCAAATGCAGCGTGCTTGTTTATGCACCTTGCATGGCACAATGATTTTCGATTGCAGAATCGGCTTGGCTCCAACTATTGCTGGGTCGACCCAAATGTGCCCACAGCTCGGCTCAGACAGGTTGCTGCTATTTGCGAAGATATTGCGCACGCGAATCAACACGGCCAGATACCCTATTCTTTTGGGTCACCAATCTCAGCGTTTGATGAGCAAACGAAAGAGTTTCTGGTTGGGCCAACCAATACTGGTCTGACATGTGCCAGTTTTGTTCTCGCAGTTTTTGAGCGAGCACAATTGAGACTGACTCACTACGGCGGCTGGTCTTCCCCAGATTCGGACGACATTCGCTGGCAGGAAATGGTCGTAGAGGCCCTCCGCAACACACGCAACACACCCGGAGTCACTCATGAACATATCCGGATAGTTGAACAAGAAACTGGAACGTCAGTACGTTATCGCCCCGAGCATGTAGCAGGCGCTGCCGCAATTCGAGGTCGCCGACCTGTAAAGTACATTAGTGCAAAGGCTATTGGTTTTGACATTGTGAGGTTCTTGCGAGGTGAACCGCCCATTGGGCATTTCAAGTTTTCTTGGTGGGAACGCTTTCTGCGAAAGCTCGGTTGGCTGTAGAACACCTGGCGCGTACTGGTGAGCGTTGCATCGGCGACGTCTTGACATTTGGATGGCGCCGATTTGCGAGCTGACTGCGATGAATCGGAAGTCAGCGTGAGGGGGCGGTCGCTCAATACCAGCCGTCGAGAGAGCCATCGCCCGAGTCATCGATGTAGTCGAGACGCTCGCTGAGTTCGATCACGTCTTGGTCTTGACACCCGCGCTTGACGATGACGTGAGTCAGGTCGCTGGCCAGCCAGTGGATGTCGACAGGCGTGACGGTGATGGTCACGACGCCCTGGTTCGAACTGCAGGCCTCGAGCTGCTCGCGCACCTCGGGTGTGTAGTTCCACTTCAGCAGGAGGGCTCGTTCATGTGGCAACAGTTCGAGCGCGATGGTGCGATTCGCCATGTCAACCTACGGGTAGAACAAATAGTGCCCACGCACTCACGCCGCCGCCGCGCGCCGCCGCTCGGCGCGTCGTTCGCGCGCACGCTGAGCGCGATCGATTGCTTCGTACGTAAGCGTTCGGCGGATACAGGTTTGGCACGAGTACAGAAGGCCGGGATTTCAGG
>CAZVBC010000576.1:0-3414 GCA_964625155.1 uncultured Pirellulaceae bacterium | reverse complement strand
ATGACCACTATGCAGAACTATAAGCTACGACGCAACAATCGAAAATGTATTTTGGAACAACTTGAGCGTCGTGAAGTTTTTTCGATCGCTGTGCTTGATGGTTCGCGGCAAATGGGCTTGCCCGAGGTAAAGGATGATGCCTTTGTAGTAAAGCTAAATTCGTCGGAGAATGTCCTGTCTCCGTTAGACAACGATGGAGGGTTCTTGTTTTACCCCATGTCTCCAGAACAGTCCGTGGGGACGATCGATCTACGCACAATCAACACCAGCGGCGAATTGGTCCCAGCAATTTTCCCGCCGCCACGAAATATTGCTGAGCGATTGCTGCAAGTAACTCAAGCCGAGCATGGACGAGTTGAGATCGCCGCTGATGGTCGAACTGTAAAATACACTCCTAATTCAGGATTTGAAGGTGTCGATCGTTTCACCTACATCGCCAGCGGCTTTGATGCACCACGGAATTCAGGGACGGTGTTTATCAACGTTGTACAGCCTTTGTTAGGAATGGAAGATTGGTTCCAGGCCGCGCCTGGTCGCGAAGTTAATTTGGACGTGCTCAAAAACGAGAGAGTTAATGCAGCTCCGTTCCAATATGCTCCCGCGCCGATCACCATAGCCTCAGCGGATGCGGTGATTTCTAGTGTGGATTCAGGTGAATTCCAGCGAGGCCTGAGAATTACGGAGGTGTCGACGCCCAACGCAGGTGGTTCGGTACGCATCGCCAGCGACGGGCGATCGATAGTTTACTCTTCGAGCGCTACGTTCAGCGGCGTCGAACGTTTGGTATATCAATTTGTCGATCGCGATGGCTATCATGGTCAAGCAACCGTAGTAATACGTGTGTCCAACCAGTTGCATCCGAATGACGATCCTCATTCACTTTGGCCCGAACAGATCGATCAATTACGGCGTGAGCAGATAATTGAAGCGAATGCATATTCCTTGGGAATGGGAGATCATTACGATTTTTATCCGCTACCTTTTTCGGACTTCGCGTTGGTCCCGGAATTGCAGCCTCAACGGATCGCAAATTCGCGGTTACGAGCCGACTCATTGTCTGCTGAAGTCAGATCTAGTGACACGAACAATCAAATCGCTGGAGTGGACGAAGGGGATTTGGTGGAGAATGATGGTCGATACTTATACGTATTCTCAAACTCGAATGATGTCAATGAACTGGTGATTATCGACACGCTGCAGCCTGTCGAGCCGGTAGTCGTTTCGCGAACTCCGTTTATCGGCACGTTAATTGGTCAGCATTTGCTTGGCAACCGATTGGCGGTGATCACCAGTCGCTATGTCGAAGGGAAGGCGACAACGAAGTTAACATTACTTGATATTGCTGATCGCACTCAGCCGAAAATTGCTCGTGCGACCGAAGTGGATTCCGATTATCAACAATCGCGTGTCATTGGCGACAAACTTTACTTGTTCTCTCAACGCGCTCAGCAGATATCCCAAACCGAGTCCAGCGCTCCTAGCGAAACGTCCCACATCAAATTCAACGAAACCGGTCGTCAGCTCTTAGCTCGGCTGGCCAACGAGTTGTTCATCGACGCCTTGCCGGTAACCACAAATTATGACTCGTCTGGCGCTGTGCTCAGTAGATCAGTCAATTCAGCGGCTTCTGAAGTAATCGTGCGCTCGGAATACTGGGCACCATTGCAAATCATCAACTCGTTTGATCTCGACAGCGAGGACGTTGGTCCCATCGACGCTGATATATTTGCATCGCAATATGGTGCGACTTTATTTGTCTCGACAACCAGTGCCTACTTTTTCGAAAACGATTGGCATGGTGCGACTCAAACCACCAAGATCAATCGATACCTGTTCGATTCCGTAGATGGTTCAGTCGACTGGGCAGCAACCGGCTCGGTACCTGGTGGGCTGCTTAACAGTTTTTCGGCGGGAGAATATCAGGGCAATCTTCAGGTGGCAACTTCCGATTGGTCCAGCGGTAATTACGTTACGATCCTGGCACAAGATGGAACAAATTTGAAGCGCATCGGTTCCATAGAAAACCTTGCACCAGGCGAGCTTTTGTACTCAGCCAGATTTATGGGCGATCAAGCTTTCATTGTGACATTTCGCACCGTCGATCCCCTTTACGTCCTGGACCTGTCCGATGCAGCCAACCCCAAAGTAGCCGGTGAATTGAAGCTGCCCGGGTACTCTCAGTATTTGCAAATGATCGACGAGACTCACCTGTTAGGGATTGGACGCGATGCCGATGCAGAAAACGGCCAGTATGCAGGCTTGCAAGTAACGCTGTTTGCTGTATCTGATGTTTCCCATCCTAAAGTTGCTAGCCAGTATCTGTTTGACGGTGGGCGGACGACTTTTTCGGCACTTGCAGAGAACAACATTCGTTCGTTGAGCGATCATCACGCCATTAGTTATTTCCCAGAGTCGGGGATCTTGGCACTGCCAGTTTACAGTATCCAATACGGCTTCTTGAGTGAAACTGACGAACCGATATTCGCAGACCCAAGTGCTTCGCAAATTAGTGTTTTGAAGATCGACCCGCAAAAAGGTATCCACTCGTTAGGCAACGTACCATTTCCCAATCGTGCTTCCCGTTCGGTGCGGATCGAGAATCGTCTGTATTCTATTTCACCCGATCGAGTCATTGTCACCGAACTGAGTAAGCCGGAGACGAAGCTGGCCGAGGTGTATTACGGTCAAGGTGCGACCAACGACGTTGTTCAAGTCCCAAGTGGAGGGACGCTGACCGTCAAAGTGCTTGCCAACGATGGCTTTAAGGGGCATGCTGAACGAGGAAGAGTGACCAGTTATCGCAATTCCAGCGATCAGATTTCGGTCACTCTTGGAGACGATGGCAAGAGCCTTTCCGTAACGACGGCCAGCAAAGTGGCAGGTGTGCACGAAGTTGAATACTCGGTTGAAGGGCCCGAGGGAATTCGAACAAGTGGCACGTTATTGGTCGAAACTCCGTGGGTGTGGCATAACGATAATCAACCTATGGACGTGGATGGTAATGGTACGATCTCGGCGCTTGACGTCCTCCAGATCGTCAATCTGCTGAATCAGCACAGTGCACAATCCACCGACAACATGGAAGACGCAATATTCTCTCCACAGCGTGCCGCAAGCAGGACACGACCGATGCTGCATGCTGACGTCAACGAGGATAGTTCGATATCTGCCTTAGATGTCCTATTGATCGTGAACCATATCAACCAGCGTTTCGTTGCTGCGGGTGAGAACAACGTGGCCGTTGATTATTCTGTCTACGATGAACTATTTGCTGACGAATCTGCCTTCTGATAATCCTCCTTTAAGTGCGAATTGCATTCAAGTGTCGCGGATTCTCGATCGTAACTCAGTTGACCGGCCGCGTTAGATAAGCACGAACAATGGCGCTGTTATCCAATTCACCAAAGCCAGCGG
>CAZVBC010000575.1:0-3416 GCA_964625155.1 uncultured Pirellulaceae bacterium | reverse complement strand
CTTATGGGATTGCCCGCAACCTTAGTTTCGGATTGGCCACGGCAATAAAGACGACGACGATTGAATGGACAATTCGCACAGGCTTCCGGATTTCCCTTGGCTGGTTTTGTCCCTTTGAAATGTCGTTCAAGGACAATCCGAAACTCATCGAGTTTACGCTTCACTCGCTCTACATCGTCGTCGCCAACAGGGATCGCAATACCGGTACGAGTCACGTTCGATATGACAATTCCCCAGTCGCTCAGACTATTCTCGACTACTCGGACCAAGTGGCAGTAAGCCGCTAGTTTAATTGCGTGAGTTGATTTCAATTTTTCGAGTGACGAGAGATGGTAGCTGCGTATGACAGGGATGCGATAATTGTGCCACGAGAGGATTGCCCACGGCCTGCCAATCAGTGCCAGATCGCTGTCCAGGTAACTCTCTTGAACGATTCGAACGTGGTAAGTCTTGGCCAATTCTCGCCAATCTACTTCGACGGGCGCTTGAGGGAGTTCGTGAAGTAGTTTTGCCCCAGGAGCGGTTCGAAATCGCACGTACTCCTTAAACAGCTCCAGCCAGTCCTGCCAAGTGGTTACGAGCAGCATTGCCGGTATGACCATGGCCAACCACATTGGCCACATTTTCTCCAAACCGGCAAAGTACGCGATGACCGAAAGCGCCGTTCCAAACGCGACACACAAACCAACTGACTGTATCAAACGAGCGCCGATGGCTGACAATTGTTCCTTCAGTACTTGGTATTCGAACGAAGGCGCGAAGCTGAGATCGGGAATTCGCTGCCCTTCGTCATCGACTCTGTCCGCCGACTGGTTTTCGAAGGCCATCACCCCGGCTCGAGGGCAGTACTCGAACTCTCCCAAGCTGTGTACATGCACGTCCGGCAAGCGACTCATTGCCTGGGTTCCTTGGGTTGCCAAAGTGACCAACGTGCAAGAGCCGCGTCGGCGCTCTGAGGTCGTTTCTTGTAACTGGCATGCACGCAATCGGACAACAGTTTCTGAATTTCTGGATACTGTGAAAGCGTTGGAATTTGACTTGGATGAGTGTTGGGATCACCGCTGAGTACGAAACACAGCACTCGTCCCCAACTGTACAGGTCGCTTTCGAATCGAGGTTGGCGATTGGCTACTTCCGGTGCGCGGTAAGGGCTTTCAGAAAGCCATTTTCCTTGGACCGATATCTTGCCGATTAGTCTTGCCAATTCAAAGTCGGTAATTGTCACTCGCTGTTCGTCAACGAAAATGTGCTCTGGGGCAAGTTCTCGCATGATGATTTGCGCCGAGTGCAAACTGCGTAGCCCTTGGAGCAGTTCACTGCCAAACCATGCCACGCGAGACAGCGTCCATTTGGGTTTGGACTTTCCAAGAAGTGTGTTGAGCAGTTCTCCTTCAGGCCACTCGTCGAGAACCCACCAACCACCGTTTTCTGGCAGCGGGAATGTATCCAGGTTGCAAGCGATGCGTTGGCGATCGAAACTGGCGAGCGCGCATACCTTGGAATGCCGCACCAGATGTTCGCGGTAGTCGTCTCGACGATCAGGTTCCACGTGCAGAAGGTCATAAAGCTTGGCTCGAGCAAATTTGATTTCGACCGACTCATTTTGCAATTTGGCAACTCGGTATTGCAGTTGGTTGTCGCAAGTAAACCACGGACCAAGCCATTTGCTGATGCGCCAATGGATCGGTGGAGCCAATCGATAGGGCAACTCCACCTCCTGCTCATTCCGAACTTCGATGTCCGATCGCGAGATTCCAAGGGTCTTGCACATCGCCTGAATCGACGACTCTCGAACCGTTTCACCTTCGCGCATTTTCGCGATAGTGTTGCGGCTAACGTGCGCTCGCTTGGCTAAATCGGGTTCTGAAACCGTTTTCCGCTTGAGCACGTCTTTAAACCTTCTACCACAGATCGGCGGCAGTGGCATTGCCGGATCAGCCTCATCGCAGTTTGTGAGTGTTGTCGGAGTCCTGTCATTCATGATGAGCAGCAGCAGGTAGCAGAGCGCAAACGGAGCGCTGTAGGCAGTGGATCGGAGCGCGGGAGTGAGCATCTAATTCAACGCATGACATGGCTTGCCACATGAAGCCAAGCTGCTCGGATTATTGTACCTCAGAATTTCCATAACTACCAAACAACCGCAGCGATGCAATTCACCAAGCGCGATAACCAACTTCAAAGAATTCTGTGCGAAAAGGTCCGAGCGTTAACGCTTCGTCAAATCGCTCATGAGTTTTTCAGCGGTGATATGGCTAATGCCAATCGGCGACTACGAACTTTGGTAACCTCCGGAGTCCTTGTCAGGCGTAAGCTCATCGTAAGATGTCTACCGGCAACTACTTCGCCATTGCAGACCTGGACGCCTGGGCAATCAGCGCCAAACTTTTTTGGATTAGCACATCGAGTTTCCAAGCGCTGGTTGAGCCTGCCCACGCGACCAACCGTAGTTTTCATGTCAGCATCGCGTTTTGCGAGTGCCGTTGGCCGGAGAGCAAAAGGGAAACTCACTCATCCGCTTCAACTTTCCCACGACCTTTGTCTGTCGGCGGTCTACTTGCACTTTCGACGAACCCAGCCCCAGCTTGCTCGGAAGTGGCGAGGTGAAGACTGCGCAACGGCATCTTGCTCACGCAGCGGAGCGAAACCGGATGCATGGATTGTAAACGACTCGAATATCCCGGAATTAGCCATCGAGGTTGGAGGAGTCTACTCGGCCAAACGACTGGAGAAGTTTCATCGACATTGCCTGGCTAGGAGCTTGCCGTATGAAATCTGGTAGGTCTCCTTCGATTGCGAAAATCGCTCGTTCCGAGCTAGGCAAACGCGACCGGCTGATCTTAGCGGATGTAATTCGCTATCGACTAACGACGAATGAATTCCTACACCGGCGATTCTTGGCTCACGCGCAAATGAATGCGGTCGTGAAAGTTACTGGACGATTGGTGCGTCAGGGCTGGCTCGCAGTTCATCTCTTGCTCGACCGACAACAGTATTTCGTAGCCGGGACACGCTTGATCAAGTTGCACGGCCTACCTATTAGTCGAACGCGGCCATTCGGTCCTCAAGCACTGATTACCAACTATGCAGTTGCGAAGTACTGCTTCACCACCGACTTGCCACTCACGCTCGCCGATGAACATGAACTACTAGCCGCGTTCCCGTGGATCAAAGCAGATTTGATCTGCGGTATTCAATTGCTTGAAAACTCCGGTCCGCATCCAACATTGCGACTGCTGAGAGTCGATCTGGGAGGAACACCAGAACACATTACCAAGAAATGCGTTCACGACCTAACCAATCGCCAAAAGTTTCCTCCGTTCAATGAACTGGTCGCTCAAAAGCGATTTGTTTTGGTCGTGCTCGTTGCCAGCACCGCCAAGCAAGAACTGATTCAACACGCGATGAGCAAACGGCAA
>CAZVBC010000574.1:0-3433 GCA_964625155.1 uncultured Pirellulaceae bacterium | reverse complement strand
CGCCGAGCTGGACCTGTCGGCATATTGTCTCTGTTGATGGGAGTTGTCGTCTCGTTTCTAGTAGGCGCCTGTGTCGCTTACGTGTTCAATTTTCGCGATGCGGTTAGCCTGACAACAATCGGAGGTGGCGCGGCCACATATATTGTTGGCCCGGTGACTGGCACGGCCTTGGGAGCCAGTTCGGAAGTACAAGCACTTAGTTTCGCGGCAGGTTTGGTGAAAGCCATTCTGGTAATGACCTTAACACCATTTGTTGCCAAATACATCGGACTCGATAATCCGCGCACGGCGATGATCTTTGGTGGCTTGATGGGTACAACCAGTGGTGTGGCTGGCGGTTTAGCAGCCACCGATCCGCGCTTGGTACCGTACGGCGCGATGACCGCTACATTTTATACGGGATTGGGCTGCTTAATGGGACCGTCAGTCATTTTCATCGTGATACGTGCTCTGTTTAGCTAACGTAGATTGCTTTCGCATCGGACAAGGATCAGGAATTTACCCAATGTTGGAGATTATCCGTCGAGCTAATCAGTTTGCAGACGCTACGGCAATCTGCCAGGGTGATGAGAGCTCGAGTTACTTGGAACTTGTGGCGAGATCGTCGCGAATCGCCAGCGCACTGTTGCAAGACAACACAGATTTATGTGAGCGACGAGTCGCCATGTTATGCCCGTCTGCCCTCGAATTCGCTAGCTGCCAGTGGGCTATCTGGCAAGCTGGAGGAATCTGCGTACCGCTGAGCAGTTCGGCCACGGCATCCGAACTGGAGTACGCGATTTCAGACAGCCAAGCCGATACGGTAATCGCCGTTCGCACTGCTGCCGAAAAACTGCGACCCATCTGCAATAGCTTAGGCTTGCGGTTCGTCATCGAAGATGAGGCTGTTAAACACGCCGAGTGCCAGTTTCCCAGTGTCGGTAAAGATCGCCCCGCGATGATTTTGTATACCAGTGGTACAACTAATAAACCCAAGGGAGTCCTCACAACTCATGCAAACATCGAGGCCCAAGTCCAGTCGCTGGTCGAAGCCTGGGAATGGTCCTCGTCCGATCGTATTCCTTTGTTCTTGCCTCTCCACCACATTCATGGAATCGTCAACGTCGTGTCATGTGCCTTATGGTCGGGCGCAGCGCTTCGCTCGTTCGATGTTTTCCATGCAGCAACAATACTTAACCGAGTGAGCTGCCACGAATTTACGCTGTTCATGGCAGTTCCTACGATTTATTTCAAATTGATACAAGCGATTGAGGAAGCATCGTCGGAATTGCAAGAGCGCTGGTGTGCCGGATTTGCTCAAATGCGTCTAATGGTGTCGGGCTCAGCCGCCTTGCCAGCTAGCGTGCACATAAAATGGCATTCGCTCACGGGGCAAAGTTTGTTGGAAAGATACGGCATGACAGAAATTGGCATGGCGCTTTCCAATCCGCTGCGCGGCGAGCGCCGCCCCGGAGCTGTCGGCGTGCCATTGCCACAAGTCGAAGTAAGGCTCAAATCTGAAGCAGGCGAAATTATTGAACAAGAGGGTGAACCTGGGGAAATCCAAGTGCGTGGGCCAACCGTGTTTCGCGAATACTGGAATCGCCCCGAAGCAACTTTGGCCGCATTTGATGGTGATTGGTTTCGTACCGGCGACATGGCAGTCAAGGAAGACCATTATTTCCGCATCATGGGAAGGCTTTCGGTGGATATCATTAAATCCGGCGGATACAAATTGTCCGCATTGGAGATTGAAGATGTCTTACTACAACACCCTCAGGTCCAGCAATGCGCAGTGGTCGGCGTACCCGATGAAACGTGGGGTGAATGCGTCGCAGCCGCCATCGTTTTTCACGCCGGTCATGAACTGGATCAGGAACAAATACGACTTTGGTGCCGAGATCGAATCTCCCCATACAAGATTCCGAAGTTAATGCTTGCGGTTCCCGAATTGCCTCGCAACGCCATGGGAAAAATCATCAAGCCTCAAGTCGCCAAACTCTGGCCACCCTCAGTACAATAGCCAAATTGTTTTGCTTCTTGTGCAATTGGCCTGTCACTCCAAATTTAAAGTCACGGCGATTGCAAGCCGTCGCAACTGTATTTGCATTGCGACTGTAACCAGCCCTAGTAACTACTCAATCACCAGGTGCAAGAGCCAAGTTTATTCTATGATCTTGCAAGACAATTCGCCAATGCTCAAATCCGATGCGCCTGGTCATTGAGCAGGTACCAGCCCTACGGCTCTCGAATAATGACAAAAAATCATTGCCACTTAAATTCAATCATTAATTGCGAATTGAATTATTGAACAGGGGAACTGAAGTTGAGGAATCGTGACACATCTAATACGGTAACTTTTTGATGAAACAGGCCCTAAGTCAATTCAGTTCCAAATGGATGACTCCAAGATGAACGACGTCACTCAGATCTTAATGGACATCGAAAAAGGGGACGCAAGTGCTGCCAAGCAACTATTGCCGATTGTTTACGCAGAATTGCGAAAACTGGCAGCGGCAAAGATATCTCGCGAAAAACCAGGCCAGACCCTTCAGGCTACAGCACTAGTTCACGAAGCCTACATCCGGTTAGTCGACACCACACGAACTCAGCCATGGAAGAGCCGAGCTCATTTTTTCAAGTCGGCGGCGGAAGCGATGCGCCGCATACTTGTCGAAAGCGCTCGACGAAAAAAGTACATACGGCACGGAGGTGGCGCACATAGGGTGGAGTTGGATGACCAGGCATTCGCAAAGACGCCTGACGCGGCGACCATCTTGACCGTCGATGAAGCCATTAGAAAGTTGGCGGTGGTGGATGAATCGGCGGCGGACGTGGTCAGACTCCACTTTTTCTCGGGTTTCACCCTGGAAGAAACTGCGGAAGCGCTTGGGATGTCACGCGCCACCATCTATAGACAGTGGTCCTATGCTCGCGCGGTCTTGAAGACAGCCCTTCAGGAGTCGCAGACGCAAGCGGATTGATGAAAGCAAGTATACTGCTGTCCAAAGGCATGCACACGATGGAGGATTCCACGGCTTTCGACGATGACTCTTTCGGGAACAGCAAGTTCCACTACGTCTACCACTACAGCGCCGTGACCAGGTAGGCCAATTCTCAGCCACAGAGTAATCGCAAGCGGTTGGGAGTCGAATCGAGATCAAACTGGGGCGATCAATTCATTGCGACAGCATGGCGGCCATGACGGTTCGACGCATGTCGTGAACTAGGCCGCCGTCCTCTCTGCCTGTTCCTCCGCTACAAAGAACTTTTTCCTTGAGTTCATGAAATCTTGCAACTTTTCAGATTCCCGTTGTTTGGGAATTCTTGGTCACAAATTCTCGTCTTTTCCAGGTAGCGCAGTTGGGGCAAGGTTGGTGCCACATACTCGCAGGCATCTAGTCGCGGCGCACCAGCAAACAACAACCGGTCACCCACGGCACGGGACGGCGTT
>CAZVBC010000573.1:0-3441 GCA_964625155.1 uncultured Pirellulaceae bacterium | reverse complement strand
AAGCAATCCTCGCGTGCTTTCTCGAATGGAAGTATGCTTGAACGGTCTATCAATGATGGATCCGAACGCATTCTACCAAGAAGTGCATCCTTGGCAGAAATGTAGAAGACGCGTGATCGACCTCCAACCTTGCTCTCAAGTTTTGTTGCCGAAAGCTTCATTAAATCATCTACATCTTCAGGCGAGTCGCGAACGATGTCGAAGCGATTCCAAACGAAAAAAACATCTCGTAGATCTCGGTCACGTAGCTCGAACTCTAAAAACGATTTCTCGCTATGCGTAAACGCCTGTTCGCAATTGAGAACCAAAATGATCGCATCTGTCCGGTCAAAAAATGCCTTGGTTATGTCCGTGTGCACGTCGGACTCGTTCAATCCAGGCGAGTCGACTAGCTCTACACCGTTCCTCAGTAGATCGAGTGGGTAGTAGATTTCGCAAACTTCAATAGTAGACTTCGTACCTTCAGCGATGGTAATTCGTCGTTTTAGTTCGTCGGGCATCAGAACAAGGTCAATCTCTTCAACCCTGCCATCACGATATATGAGTCTCGCTCGTTTCCGTTCGCCGAAACAAAGGCGAGTAATGACTGCTGTGCATGGTGCGATCTTTGCTGGTAAGACGGGTTCTGATAGCATCGCGTTAATTAATGTTGATTTACCGCGGCTAAATTCGCCCAGTACGAGTACTCGAAAGGTGTCGTCCAGCAAAGACTCTCGTGTATTAGCAAGGCTTGCAGCACGCTTCGCTGCGTCCAGTGCTTTGAAAGAATCTGAAAGCTGTTTAAGGATATTCGCAACCTGCAAACGCACGGATGCAAAATCTTTGTAACGGAAATCGGTGGTTGGCAAGTTCGGCATGTTACTTCACCATTCCTCTCGATTGCTTCTGTGCTGATTCAATTAACGACTCCAATCTCATCTGATGTTGTACCATTCTATCCTTGAGCGCTACGAGATGGTTGAGAAGCTGTTTCTCTGACGCAATTCGGTTCTGCTCGGAACTAATTAATTTTTCAATCCATGTACTATATTGCCTCACAGCCTTCTTCAATCCTTCCTCAATAGAATGGCGAATTTCTCGCTCAATTGTGGACTGTTTATTTACTAAGTCCCTGCTGGCGTTCTCTGCCAATTCACGCATCAAGTTGTAAAACCTTTGTATACAATCGTTCTTTACTTCATCAAAGCGCGGGCCAAACAGCAACCCGGCGAGGCCGCCAACAATTCCACCCACAACTGTGCCAAGTCCAGGAATTGCAGACCCAATGAGCCCGCCTGCGATTGCGCCGCCAGCTATTCCGCCGACTTTCATGTTCTGGAAGTCTTGCACTACTGTGCTTAAATTAATATCAATATTTGGCGCAGCAGTTTTAATACCAAGGCTTGAAGATGCGATCATTTGGCCAGAAGCCCCAGAGATATTGCGGACTATGTGATAACGTTCTTTCAACGAACGTAACAAGGGTTCTTCTAATTCTCGGACTGCCGCAGCCACTGGTTTTCCCAGGTCAGTCTGGATTGCGCGATTTACCTTCTGCAAATGCCCGCCTAATGAGTTCTGAACCAATCTCAAATACTCTTTTAATTGCTCACCGGATTGGCACTTATTGATCTCAGCACAATAATTGCCAGACACCGCTCCATAGACCTTAAAGATCATTTCTGAACCACTGCTTACAATCAATTCTGCCAAGTCTTCAATTTCTGAATCTACTTCTCTAAGTTGTTTTCGGCAAAAAGCGATTGGGTCCGGAATGCGATTAGATTCGAGTTCCGCGATCGTCTTCACGTAAGCTCGCTCAGCCTTAGATTGAACAGACGAAACTTGGGCCTGGCAGGTTACGATGGTTTTTGCGCACCTTGTCGCTACAATCAAGGCACGCTCGTTACGTAGAAGGGATGTAATCGTTTTTAGGTCTCGGGCAAATCTCGCAGATGCAACAGCATCATCACCCTTCAGCGCTTGTTCGGCTGACATTGCGAACGAGATTATGTCACCAGGATCTCGCCCGACCGTTTGCGCGAAACGCGACTCGCCAATTTGTCGTGCCTCTTCGACTTCGGCTTCTGCACCACCATCCAGAACAACACTCTCAAGAGCTCTATCCAGCTTCGTCAACACTAGAATCAAGTGCGGCAGATAGTTTTTTACTTCTCGAACAAACTCACAGGTGCTTTGGCTGACCGATTGCTGAATGTCCGACAAAACTATGCATCCGTCGGCTTCGCGACGAATTGTTTCCCAAGCGCGTTTCCTGTTCTGGTCGTTGTCTGTGTTGACTCCGGGAGTATCAATAACGATCACATCTGGCGGCAAATGCTGGCTGGGAATCTGTATATCTAACCTGCGAATCTGACGACCTTTTTTGTCTTGATCCGTATATTGTTTAATGGCTGTAGCGAAAGCTTCACTGCGTTTTGTTTCGTAGGCGTCAAGCCCAGAAACCATTTTATCCAGTCGTTTTTGTCGAATAGCAATTCGAGTTGGAAGCCCAGCAAGCTTGCGTTCTGACGTTCCGATCTGAAATTGTAAAATCGACGATTCTCTTTGTGATTTTAGTACACGGTCGCTAATCGCCTTTAGTTGAATATGTACGTCTTGCACGATCTTTCGGAATCGTTTGAGTTCTTTCTTCTGCTCTGTGCACTGATTGCATTTTTCGATGTGTGCCAGCCATTCGGGCTTCGCACTTTTTGCTTGAAATTGTTGCCCGACTAAGCGAATCAAGTTCAACTTAGTCGCCGGCCTGCGGAAGATGTAGGGAATAGCCTTGCCGGTTTGCTTGTTTGCAGATTCAAAAGCGTTCAATTCGGCTTCTTTTAATTCGAGGTCGTGACAAAGTTGAGTGTATTTGGTATCGGTAGATGCTTGTTCCTTGCGTAGCGACTCAAGTTCTGAAGAAGATGCGGCGAGGCATTTCCGTAGTGAATCAAGTTCGAGCGGCATATCCATCTGTGCGGTCCGAGATTGCTTGAGTTGGGATTCTGCGCGTTTCATAGAACGAGCAAATTGTTGTCGACGATCACGAAACACATTTGCAAAAGTTTCAATAGTGTTATTTTCGTAGGTTGCAGTAAAATCGATTTCTGGGCCCTGTCGTAGAAATGTCACGGAGCCCGTACATTCGCGCACAGCAGTACTCAACAATGCGCGACCAAGAAGTGCATTCAGAAATGTGCTCTTGCCGACCTTCTTCTCCCCAACAACTACAACGTAAAACTCCTTGCGCGCAATGCGTCTATTAGTGTCAGCCAAAACTTCTCGCACGCTTTTGACGAGTTCGGCGCCAATTCTGTCTTCATGCCGCTCAAGTTCGGAAAGCGTCTGAGCAGCACTCTTGACTTCCGTTAGAAGCAACAATCCAATATCTTCCGACTGTGATCCCATTTTGTGTACACCACTGACCTTTGATGGAACTTTTGGGGGCACAGCATTCGTTAC
>CAZVBC010000572.1:0-3443 GCA_964625155.1 uncultured Pirellulaceae bacterium | reverse complement strand
TCTTCCGCTACGTGTTTTCGGTCACGCAATTCCTGACGAATAGCGGCTGTCAGCTTTCTGCCCTGCGAATTCGTCGGCGAGACAACCAGTGCGGTTCTGTTGCGTTCAAGTTCATTCGCATAGTCCTTGGCGATTGTATGACAGAGTTCTTCTTGGTCCACTTCTCGGACCCATCCCATCTTGTCGAGTCGATCATAGCCTGCGGCGAGCTTTCCAGCGGCGATTTCCTCAACCACAGTGCGGTATTCGCCGGTTTGCCTACGTATGGAGTCGACGGTCGCTGCCTTAAGGCCAGCTTGCTGTTCCAGCAATTTGAATACGCCACCCCTTTGCACACTCCCGTGCTGTTTCCAATCGCCCCCCAATATCAACCTGGCTTGCTTTTGATTGGCTAAAGTCATCACGCGATGCAAGTCCTCGGTCGGCAGCAGACCGGCTTCGTCGATCCACCACACAGCGCCGCGAGCGGAGTTCTGTAAATCCGTGTTGATCAGCAGTTCAGCCACAGTTGTGGCGTTGGCAAATCCTTCCTCACGCAGCACTCCTTTGGAAGCGTTTGATGACGGGGCAAACGTGAACACTCTGTGTTTGCCGGCTTCCATCGCCTCGATAGCCTCGTGCATCAACGTGGTCTTACCCGTTCCCGCGTTCCCGATCAGGACTTGTACCCGGTCTTTGCTGGTAACCAGTTGATGAACTGCTTGTTTCTGCTCATCGCTCAGCCATTTGCGATTGCCTTTCCAATTGGAGTTCAGCGGAGCGAGAGTGCCACGACCACGACGAGCAAAATCGAGGATTTCCCGCTCTTGCCGAATGGCTTCGTGCGTCGTGGTCATGCGCCTGCCGTCCATGTCGCGCGCAATAACGCCAGCCGCTTGTTGATGGCGAACAATATCGTCAATCTCTACGTAGCCAAAACCTCGCCGAAGAGCCTCTGTATGCAGTTTCCGCTCTTCGATTACTGCTTCATTGGTGAAGCAATGCGAGACTGCCGCTTCCATGGCCCGCTTGGCATGCTGATGAGTTTCTTCGGGAGAGATTTGGACTTCGGAAGCCAACGGCCGCTCCCGCCACTTTTCTCCAGCCTTGTCCAGTTGCGTTCGCCAGATTCCCTGTAACTCGGGGAAGCTCCGATCCTTTTGCTTGGCTTCGCGGGTTTTGGCACCCAGTTCAGCTTTGCGCTCTGCTTCCGTAATCCCTCTCCGTTTGGCTTCCGCCTCAATCCGTTCCGTGCGTTTTGAAAACTGGCTTTTCAATTCCTTGGGAACACCAGCCAGATCCCAGCTTCGACCTTCTCGTTTGATGCCGTAGCCCAACGAATGCAGCCTCTTGGACAAACGCGAGTGAAATAGCGCCTCATAATACGGTGCATGACGCTTTAGATCGCGAAACTGAGCCGCCTTGAACCGCTTCTCTTTCTCATCAAAGGTGGCGTTGAAGACGAAGCAATGTGCATGCAGGTGAGGGTCTTCCAAACCGTCCACAGGTCTGGCTGTTTTATGAATAAACTGGCCCCACGCCAGATTTCCGGTCAGCCGATCCTCATGTTTGCTCTCGAGTCTAACTCGCGTCTTGGTGTCGCGTTCAATGTCGAGCATCGTCTCGCTCACACTGGCCTCGAACGCTTTCAAAATCCGTTCATCGCCGCGGATGGCATATTCCAGCGAGACCCCTTTCGGGCAATGGAAATTGAAATCGTAACCGACGGTCCGATTGGATTTGTTCCTGACCGTCAGCGGCGAGTTTGAACGCGGGTCCATATTATCGCACAAAGCGTCGAAATCCTTTTGTTCGATCAAACCCGACAGGCCCAGCATTTTGGCCAGCTTTCCGCCCCAAGTACCAGCCAGCTCTTGTCCTTCGGAATAGTAGCTTTCCTGCGAAAAATACGACTTCGCCCCTGCTGCCGATCGATTCTGCACTACACGCAACATACCGAATGCTCCGCAGATTGCCGCCCCAAAACCAACTCTCCTATGAATCAACGTGGGAATTGATTCGCTTGTGGCAAATTACTGGATTGTGATTTCAACCGTTGATGTCAACGATGCAATCGAATAGTCACGACTTGCCATTCTGGTTGAGGTTTAATTGTCGATGTGTCTCCTAAAAAGCTCGCCACCACAATCCAAACGATGCAGCCCCTGCTTTGAAGTAACCGCTTGACAACGAAAGTGCTTGCTCGTATCCGGCCTACGCGTAAACGCAATTCTTGGCAGACATGGAAATCACCGAAGGTCCAAGCAATTCTGAGGTTAGTCGCCTGCCGCCGGAGTACCGACTACACCGGGCCTGTTGGCATGGGAATATTTCAGAAGTCAAAGCCTTGCTGCAACAAGGTTGTGCGCCCAATTTCTCTGTAGCCGGCAAATCTTGCCTTCGGGCTGCCATGGAAAAGGGCAACGTAGAAGTTGGCTGGCAGTTGCTTCATCATGGAGCCAACCCGAACGAAGTCAGTGGCCGTCAGCGCAATTCGCTTCTGCACATCGCCGCCAAGACCGGAAACTGTGGCTTTGCCACGCTCCTGATGGAGAACGGAGCCAATCCAAACGCCACGAATGCTGTCCATCAAGCTCCTCTTCATTTGGCAAGCCGTGGTGGATTCGCATATCTGGTAGACGACCTGCTCAAGCACGGCGCATTATCGGACGTCCGAGACAGTTTAGGCAACACGCCGCTTCATATCGCAGCCAAAGCCGGTCACACCGAGGTCTGCAAGACGCTATTAAAACAAGGTTCGTTCGTTGATTCGACAAACAGCAAGGGCAACACTCCATACCAAAGTGCTCGATTGGCAGGCAATGCCGCGGCAGCGGAGATGTTAGTCGCCTATGGTGCAGCCGAAAGCAAATCGGACCAACCAAGTACCATTGCTAACCCCACTTCTATGTCCCATCTGGCTGCCCGCCAGTACAAGGAACGAACTCTCTGAACAACGGGCCGATCGCGACCCAATCGCGTTGGCGTGTCCACAATCAAGCGTTCAGCAATCGCTCCCAACACATAACGACTCGTCGGTCTATAGAGCCGTATTGAGATGTTAATTCCCTGGTTCGATGTCGTCATCAAGCTGCTGGCTTTGTGCAGAGGCGTATTGTACCGCCAGTAGTTGCGTGAATCGCCAACTTGCCGCGGTTTGTCCAACCTCAGCAAGTATTAATAAGTGAATCTCAACGATCTGCACACTGACTGCAAATTGGATAGTGACTATTTGAATATTGGGAGAAGGGAGAAGGGAGAAGTGACAGAAGTCTATCAATTGCCAGCTGTTGCGTAGGATGCCCGCGAAAAGTAAAATTGCGATCACTGGAGTATTTCGGGATGAATCTTAAAAGGGAGTAGGACGTGGCGGGTCACGAACAGGCAAGTTCCAAGTCACTTTCGTCGGTGAGGGAATCGATTGGGGCAGTAAGGCTAACAACCGACATCGCTAGTTGTTTACC
>CAZVBC010000571.1:0-3462 GCA_964625155.1 uncultured Pirellulaceae bacterium | reverse complement strand
TCGCATTCGCTTGAGTGGCAATGACGAGATTTCCGAGTTGGCTGACGTGCTGAATAGCATGACGGCGAGGTTTATTGCAATTCGTGACCATCTTAATGAAAAAGTTCAGCAGCGGACTCGCGAAGTCGTACGTAGCGAACAATTAGCCAGCGTAGGTTTCTTGGCAGCAGGCGTAGCACACGAGATCAACAATCCGCTGGCCTCGATAGCTTGGAGTGCGGAAGCTCTGGAAAGCCGATTACATGAGATTCTGCATGGCTCTCCTGGTTCTCTCGAGCCCACGGCGACGGACGATTTGGAAGTCCTTCGCAAGTATCTCAAACGAATTCAAGATGAAGCCTTTCGTTGCAAGGGAATTACAGAAAAGTTGCTCGATTTCTCGCGTCTAAACGACTCTCAACCTAGGCAACCGACAGACGTTAAAGAGTTGATTGACGACGTGATAGCACTGGTACAACCCCTAAGCCAGTACCGGCACAAACACATCGAGTTTGCGGGGCATGCGCAGTGTATGGCTTGTGTCAGTCCACAAGAATTCAAACAAGTTGTGCTGAATCTGTTGACCAATGCCCTTGATTCGATGAACGATGGTGGTGTCGTCAGTGTGCGATTGGCCGCTGACGGAGACGCACTAAGGTTAATCTTACAAGACGATGGCTGTGGAATGTCCGCTGAAGTCCAGAGGCATTTGTTTGAACCTTTCTTTACTCGCCGTCGAGATGGAAAGGGAACAGGGCTGGGGTTGTCGATCAGCTATCGCATTGTGCAAGACCACGGTGGGACAATCGTTCCGTATAGCGCGGGGCCAGGGAAGGGCTCGCGCTTTGAAGTACTTTTACCGCTTGATGGAGACGAAGTACACACGCATGAGTTCAAGCACAAAGCCGCCTAAAGGTTTGAATATCCTCTTCGCTGACGATGAAGAGCCCCTACAGGATCTGATGCGTCTGGAATTGCCCAGGATGGGTCATCATGTGACGATCTGTCCGGATGGGCTTGTTGCTGTGCGCGAGCTTGAGAGAGGGAATTTCGATTGCTTGATCGTTGATTTGGATATGCCCGGCATGTCTGGGATCGAGGTCATTCGTCGAGCGAAAGATATTGCACCTGACGCGGAGTCAATTGTCTTGACTGGCAAACAGACTCTTGAAAGTGCCGTTGCCGCCATGCGATTCGGAGCTTGTGACTACATCCCCAAGCCCTGCCGATTATCGATGTTGCAGGAATTGCTAGATCAAATTCTGCAACGGCGTGACGTCGTAAAAAAACAACATGCCGTGCGACGCCAATGGGAACTTCAACCGGGCGCTGCGCAATTGATCGGTAGTCATATGCGCATGAATCAGGTTCGGCAACTGATCAGTAAAGTGGCTCCGACGAATTCCATTGTTTTGATTCGAGGTGAAACGGGATGCGGTAAGGAGTTGGTGGCACGAGCGGTCCACGACCAAAGTCCGCGTAAGGAAAAGCCGTTTATTGCGATTAACTGCGGCGCTCTGCCAGAGAACTTGATTGAAAGTGAGCTATTTGGACATCGTAAAGGAGCCTTCACTGGCGCGGATGCCCATCGCCAAGGTTTGTTCGAGGCGGCCAGCGGAGGTACGCTTTTCCTAGATGAAATTGGCGAATTGCCGCTGTCGATGCAGGCCAAGTTGCTGCGTGTATTGGAATGTGGTGAGATTCGCCGGGTAGGAGACAACACTCCTTTTGCAGTCGATGTCCGTGTCGTTTGTGCAACGCATCGAAATATCGAACTGATGGTCGAAGAGGGTAGATTTCGCGAAGACCTGATGTTCCGCATCAATACTTTCGAAGTCCATGTCCCTGCCCTGCGAGAGCGTGCAAGCGATATTCCCAGGTTGGCCCTCCACTTGTTCCGCCGTTTTCGCGAAGACGCTGTCGATGATTCGCAGGTATTCCATCCGGATACGATGGAAGTCTTGACCAACCACGTTTGGCCTGGCAACGTTCGCGAGCTGGCGAATGTTATCGAACACGCAACCATCCTGTGCGACAAGCCACCGATTCTGGTCGAACATCTGCCACGTCACTTTACCGACCGTCGATTGCGCAAAGAACTGCGTTCGCTCGGCCCACTTTCTTTGAAAGAAGTGGAAGTTTTCGCGATACAAGAAGCCGTTGCACGTCACAAGGGCAACAAACAAGCGGCTGCAGAAGAACTGGGTATCAACATCAAAACGCTGTATGCAAAGCTGAACCAAGCAGCCAGCAACTTACAAAAACCGGCTTGAATGCTGAGCGCTTCCACGGGCCGGCCAACTGAGCAGTTCGGCTTCGATAGTTGAGCGTAATTCATTCGCAGGAGTGAATCTCAGCACCTACGTGACTTGTAAGTTAGCAAGGCGTTTAGGTGGATTCGCGCAAGCAATGCATATTGGCAATGGAGATGCCGCTGACAATAGCGCCAACAATTCCGACAAACCCCTGGTCCGTTCCACACAAAAACAAGTTCTTTAAATGGGTTGTGCCATCCAGTTTTTTTTCCGGCGCTCCGTAAACCGCACCATTGTCATGGCAGGTAAAACGACGAATAGTCTTCGGCGTAAAAACATCTGTATCGATCGTATGATTGCGAAAATCGGGAATAAAGCGGACCGCTGATGCGACGCTCCGTTCGTACCATTTCATTTTCTGTCGTCGGTATTCCGCTTCGTCCAATTTGGTCCAAAGATCATGATTGGCGATGGTAGTAAGACGTATGACACCATCGTCGAGGTTGCCTAGTTCGTCCGGATACAAGTAATTATTCGGACTGCAAATTACTCCTGTCCGGGTATCACATAAGTCAGTTTGCGGTTTGCACCAATGGAATTGTGAACTGTCGTTATAAAATACGATTGTTTCGGGAAAGCCCACTTCTTGAGGTTGGCGATCCAAAATCGAGATCGACTCGATGAACGAAAGCTGGCCAGCAGTTGCCAATTCCACCTTGCTTGTATCTTCGCACAGCCGCAATGTCTCAATGATTCCAGCGCTGGAAAGGATGCGTTTGGCGGTAAGCTCTTGACCATTGTCAAGTACAACTCCGACAGCATGATCATTGTCGACGCGAATTCGGGCAACACCACTGCGCAGTTTCAATTCACCTCCCAAGGCTCGAAATCGCTTGACGAGGTGTTTTAATATCAAACGCACGCCTTTGAAGGGTCGGGCAAAACCTTCTAAATAAATGCTACGAAACATGATACAGAACTGCCCAAAGTCCATATCATGCTCGCGGGCATTGCCGTACCACATCAAAGGGCACAGCAACATTTCGATTAACAGCGGATCGGAAATGATGCCAGCCAAAAACTCACGTGCTGATCCACCGAAATTGTCTTGATTGAGGTCGTCGTAATCGATCAATCGCGCCAACAATGTAGAGAAATTGTCAATCTGCGAAGGAAACGCGGCGGCAATATCGGATTTTAATAATTCGATATCGTTGTCAAATCGCAA
>CAZVBC010000570.1:0-3472 GCA_964625155.1 uncultured Pirellulaceae bacterium | reverse complement strand
AACGATCAATTGCAATCGGCACTCTACCGAGGCCGCAATTCGTCCCCATTCCGCCCCAGCAGCACGCCGTCAAACGCGCGAAGCGGATCGTCCTTCCAGCCCATGAATACTCGTGGATGACGTGTTCTACTCTCTGTTCCGATGCGAGTCACGAACCAAGTTCATCGAATATCGGAAACCGGAGGCTATCGCCTTCCGGCTGATGTTATGTGTCTCGCAATGAATAGTGTCCTTTTCCCATTTGCTCCAACCTCGCTCACCACCTTGCTAATAATGACAGAGACGGGCCAAGTGATAAAGTAAATGGAGTAGTCGTTACTCATGATGACTGTTTCGAATAATTGAATGATGGACTAATCAGCTGGAACGCGTTAGCGTCTGGTTTCTATCTGACGCGTTTATCGTAACTACTCAATAACCAAGTGCACGAGCCAAGTTCATTCTATGAACTTGCAAGACAAACGAGCCTAATGCGCAAATCCGATGCACCTGGTTATTGAGCAGTTACACTTTTTAGCCGGACTGCCACAATTGACTGATCGAGGCTGTGGCTAGATAGGTCCAGGCGATAGACAGAAGAGTTTGGTGTGACTACCATCCACCGCCAAGCGACTTATAGATCTTGACGATGGCGACGAGCACTTCACCACGTGCGCTGGCGAGATTTCCTTGGGCTGTGGCTAAACTGCGCTGAGCATCCAGGACTCGGTCGAACGTTATCAGGTTTTGTTCGTAGCGGACCATACTGACTTCAACGGATTGAGTGGTTGCCGCAACGACTTTTTCAAATTCGGCTACTTTCTCTTTCTGCTTTGCAAATTCAACCAAGGCAGATTCGACTTCTTGGATCGCCACTAGTACTGCATTTTCGAAGCGGATCAACGCCTGCAGATGTTCAGCTTCACGTTGTTCGATGCCACGTTTTAGGCGCCCAAAATTCAATACGTTCCAGCGAAAACCGGGTCCGACGGAGTGAGATAAGCTGTTGCCGGTGTAGAGAACATCCAGATCGCGAGCCTCGACGGAAATGGTGCCGCGAATCGTCAATTGGGGCAATCGTTCGGCCTGCGCGATACCAATTTTGGCATTAGCCGACATGACGTCGAAGTGAGCTTTGCAGATATCGGGGCGTCGTTGAAGAAGTTCGGCGGGAATTCCTGTTTCGACTACCTGAGCTACAAAAGTTGGAAGTTGACCAAAACCCTGCTCCAGCGTAAACCAAGCGCCGGGCCGCTGGCCGATCAAAACTGCCAAGCGGTAGAGGACGATTTGCAGTTCCTGTTCGATGGGAGGAATCGACGCTGATGTCACCGCGACATTGGATTGTGCTTCACTTCGGTCCAGTTGCACAACTAATCCAGCCTCTTGCCTGGCTTCGACAATGCTGAGCGTCCGTTGTTGAAGGGCCAAGTTCTCACGGGCAATCAAGAGGCGTTGTTGGAGAATACGTGCCTGAAAGTAGTTTGTTGCAATATCGGCACATAGCGATACCATCAAGTCATTGTAGGCTTCGACTTCGGAAAGATATTCCGCCTGCGCCGATTCCAAGCCGCGCGCCAGTTTGCCAAACAGATCGATTTCCCAACTCGAATCGAATCCGTTCGCCCAACTCATAAAATCACCGCCACCATTTGAGGTCGGCGTTTGCAACGAGTTTTGACTGAATCGTTTGTAGTTGTTATCTGCCGTTGCGGTGAGTTGTGGAAAAAACTGAGAGCGAGCAATTCCTGTTCTGGCGCGGGCCGCGATAATACGCTGATAGGCTTCGGACAGTCCTAGGTTTGCGCGCGATGCGTCAACAATTAAATTACTGAGCAATGGGTCGTGAAAGTGAGCCCACCACTGACTGGCGCCTGCGGCCGTTCCGTCAGGGCTATGTCCATGTGACTTTTGATCGTAGGGGATGTGTAAGTCGAAACGAGTGTGAGGTGACTTAAAGTCAGGCCCAACTTTACATCCAGCGCATGCAATCCCCCCAAGTCCCAGCAAAAACTTGCGCCGGCCGAGCAGTGGTCTCCCGTTCGTCTTGAGCAAGCTGAGCTGAGTTTGACAAGGCATCTTGTTGTTCATGAGCCGGAATTCGTCGTAGCGTTCAACGATGGCTGCAATACAAAACTTGGCGAATCGTGGATTGAACTGTTACTGTCTATTTGTACAGTGCCACTTTGCGCGTGGAGCGGCACCGGCGATCGTTGTTCGGTGAAGGTCTGGCTTACACATGCGGAAGCTGCACGCGCGGCCCTTTGGGTACGCGGATAAACGATTTCGCTGCAATGACTTTATTCTTGCGGCGAAAATCTAAAGTGGCGCTGTCCGCCTAAAACGATTCTTACATGCGCTTTTGAACGATGTTCACAACGTTCCTCGATCTCCATGCGACTATTGGTGAGGCGATCGTCAGAAGATATTTTGCTGGTAAACCGAGTTTCAAAACTGTTGTTAGGACCGCAGTTTGAACCTGGCGGAGGACATACAGTTACCGCCTACCCGAATGCAAGCAAAACATCTTCGAAGCTAGCCAACAGCAATGCCTATCCTTTGTTCGACTCGAAATAATCGGAGTCTTGAGGTCAATCCCTTTTTTGCAATTCTTCGCTACATCCAGAAAATTACTGCTCGTCCCGCTGGGATTTCAGTATTCATGTTTTCTGTCCGACCAGGTCCCAGTTTTCCCGCCCAACCTCCCGCAAAAAAGCTAAAGAAAGCTATAGACCAGCGATGTAATTCACTCTCCAGCCCATACGGGAATCCTGCGTGAGGTCAATGAGTACCCTATTTACAGTAATTCGTAGCGGGCCAGTAATGGTTCTTTTGCTGTCAATGGTTGGAGTAGCATATGGATTTTGGTCGCGATCGCTGCCGGACAAATCGTGTTCGTCCGTGGTGAGCAAAGTGGTCGAACCCTACTACCGAGTCGCTGCTGCGCCACTTTCAGAAGTCAGTCAAACGTCGAATCACTCTCACGACGCGCTGGTCGACTGGTCGCCACGCGCCAGTGAGTCATCGGAGTTCGTAACTTGCTTGCCGGCTGTCGCAAATCCGTTAGAGTTCGCAGAATTGACGGCTGCTGTTGATGGGCCGCTGTGGCGTCTGGAAGTCTCTGAAGGTCAGCAGGTTGTTCAAGGACAGTTGTTGGGCGTGATCGACAATCGGGTGGCGCTGGCCAGTTCACGCGCGGCTGAGGCGGCGGCTGACAGGAGCGCCATGTTGCGAGCCGCTCGAGCCAAAGAGCAACTTGCTCGTCAGTACGTCAAGCGGATCGAAATGGCAGCCAGTAAGAACGCAGCATCGGGGCTGGAGGTCGACGAAGCTCGCGGGCGCCTCGAGGAAGCTGCTGCTAACGTTGCCGAAGGGGAGGAGCAACAGCGCGAGGCAGTCGCGAGATTGAATGTCGAACGAGCCAGGTTAGAGGCACATGAAATTCGTGCACCCTTCGACGGACAAGTTGTGCACATTCGCAAACGTGTCGGTG
>CAZVBC010000569.1:0-3503 GCA_964625155.1 uncultured Pirellulaceae bacterium | reverse complement strand
GCCAACGTACGCGAGCGCTGCAAGGCAAACGCATCGGTGGAACGGTATTCGGTTACGACCGCCAGCTCTACGATGATTCAGGCGAGCCCCTTCAACGCATTAGCTTCCGCCAGAAGTTTCGCAAGCCAGCAACATGGCGATCCGAGCTTGTGCCAAGCGACGAACATGCAGCGGTGGAAGCGGTGCAATGGATGTTCGAAGCGATCCAGTCCGGTGAATCGATTGGCTACGTTGTGCGTGGCTTGAATGAACGAGGCCTCCGAACCGCAGCCGACAAAGCGTTCACGTTCAACTCGGCCATCGGCATGCTTCGCAATCCGGCTTACGCAGGCATCTTGCGAGTCGGCAAGTACTCGCGAGCCAAGTTCTGTCGCTTGGATGATGAGGGATTGATCTTTGTCGACGACGCACACGAAGCGATCATCGATCCCGATCTATTCCATGCGGTCCAAGCGATATTGGATCGCCGCAAGTCCAAGCATCGCCGCGCCGCATCTGGAAAATATCTGCTGAGCGGATTGGTTCGCTGTGGCCACTGTGGAAATCGGATGCATGGAGTCGAACGCAAGAGCCGAGGCAAGTCACCGCAGCTCTTCTATCAATGCTGCAACGCGCCGCTTGCACCTGGTTACGATGCCGACTGCCCGCATCCAGCCGCGCGAGTTGATCGCCTCGAGGCATTCGTGATCAAGACCATGCGTGAGTTCCTATTATCGACCAAAGCCGCAGAACGAATCAAAGCCACCATCAATCGCACCAAGACCAAGCGAACCAAGCAGGTATCCAACGACGAACGCAAGCTCGTAGCATTGCGACAAAAGATCGAACGTGGAAGCGAGAACCTTGCGTTGGCCGAACGCGAGGACTTTGCAGCGATCTCCAAGCTGCTAAACCAATGGCGTGAAGAGGAGGCCGCCATCATCGAACGCATCGAGAACGCCAACAAGCATTTGGAACCGTTGCCCGAAGCCATCGATGTGATTCAGCAATACGGTGCACTGGTCGAACGCTTGCACAACGCTGACCGCGTGAAGCTAGCTCACGCTATAACACTAACCGTAGCATCGATCACTATCGAATCTCGCACAGCCAAGACCGGCGACATCGAGCATCCCGAGTTGGTCGGCACATTGCAGCTCAACGAATCGCTAGCCACCAAGCCCATCGCCATCCCCGACACAGCCATCGGACGCCGCAAGATCTGGCGAGAGATAGCAGACCAAATCCGCCAATCGAAACAGCCCTTACATCTCAAAGAGATCTGCCAGCACATAGGCACCACGGACGCCTCTCACGCCGCATACCACATCCGCCGCGCCGAAGCGGCAGGGCTAATCAAGAAGATAGGCCAGCAGGGAGGTTGGGTAGCCAATCGATGAGAAGCGATCACTTTGACCTTTGTTTCTCAATGACCTTTCTGAGTTGTGGTACGGTCATCAATTTCTTTCCGCGATGAAGCATTGCATGGCAATTCGGACATACCGGTACAAGATCGTTCTTCGCGTCGGTCATGCTGCGTTTCTTCTTGGATGCAACCGGCTTGATGTGATGAACGTGTATGTAATCAATACCAATCTCGCCGTATTCCTCCGCAAACATCATATCGCAAGCCTTACATCGGTAGCCGTGATGTTTTAGGCACGCAGCCCTCGCTTTGGGATCGCGTTCATACGCATTAACTAGAACCTTTTTTACGCCGCCTTCTGGAAACTCATTTTCATCGACTTCATCAGGATAGTTGGTTCCTGTGGATTTGCTGTTTGACAACAGGGAATCGAGAGCGGTTCTCCCAATTTTATGAATCGTCTGCATCCCAAACACTTGCCTGTCGAACAGAACATCGCGTGGTTCAGCATCCCAAACAACATCGATATGGTTAGGGTATGCAGAAAATGGACGAAAGACCTTTTTCGTTTTTGAGGTACTGTAGTACGGTTTGCTTGCGACCGTCCCCATCGCGGCGATACACTTGCGACCGCGCCTTGCAACAACCGTCTGGCCAATCTCAATATCATTCCAGAACTTCACCAGCACTTTTGCATCAGAACTGGCACCTTTAGGTTTCGATTTGGGCCAAGCCTTTCGATGAGCATTGTAGATTTCCGTTTCGCTTAGTTTCGAGACGTTCCCCAGGTCAGCCCAACCGATTGAGATGAATCCCTCACGCAGATTGTTCTCCCAGACTTCCTGCCACTTTTCTGGCTCTTCATAATCGAAAGGTGCAATCACCCAAATCGTTGACATGGCAAATCTCCGAACATAGTCACTTTAAAACTGTGACTGCCATTGTAATTGGTCAACGATCCAACGGGCTGGCAAAGTCGCTCGTGAGATCAGGATAGGTTTCCGCTAGCGACTCAGGCCGTTAGCGATGATCTGGGCGCTGCCATCAAATCGTCACGACGGACGCCTACCACATCCGACGAGCTGATTCCGCAGGCTAATCACGAAGATAGGCCATCAGGGCGGTTGGGTTGTCGTTAAATCGCATTCCTAGGAAACCAAACGCCTTTCATTTGTAAAGCATGTCGCGACGATATGATCTTGAAGTCGCCAACGAATTCAACCATTTTATCCGAAAATGCGAATCGAGATATTTGGCCATTCAACGGGCTGCAGACGAGCAACTCGTTTCTTGCGGGCACATGCACTCCGTAATCATTCGCATCTTCGCTTTCACAAACCTGCTTAGCCAATTGCATGCCGCAGATCGTTCGATGATGATCCAAGTCCTTGCAGCGGTTTTCCCAGAGTTGAACCACGGTATCAAGGATCGCTCTACCATACGTGATATCACAATCAATTATTGAAGCGACCCACAGTAGATTATCGGTAAACTGCTTAAGAATGGCAGCATAGTCAATATCGTTTGAGAGGATGCATGTACGCCTCTTATTCAGGAAAAGGTTTGCTGCAGCAAATCCGGCTAGTCGCTCGTCTGATTGTAAGAAATCGTCCTCACGAATTTTCTCTCTTCGCTTCGCTGGGTGCCTAAACCAACTTCGTCTCGTGGACTTGAAACGACTTTTGACGTGGTCTTCCGCAAATTGAAGCTCTTCTATGAAGCTCATAATTTTGCCTGCAAAGAAATCGCCTTCGTTTGCGAGCTGTTGAATTGCTTTTTCCTCTGCAATCGCTTGGGACACTGATTCGGTCTCCAATATGTGCAAAGTTCGGACCCGAATTGATGGTGCTAATTGGGTCGCAGCATCCATCAGCAAATTGAAAGACTCCAGATCGTCTGCAAACCATGTCTCCGATACGATTCGGTTTGAGGCACAGAGTTGCGACACAACTCGAAGGCCGCTCTTTGCTTCCTCTGGCCGCTTATTCAGCTCGCGAACAATTTCTTCTGTCGTAATGACATTAGCCAGGGTTTCGAATTCGCGTTCCACAAAACCCGACTGAAGAACATTGGCATCCACGAACCAATCGATACTCGGGTCTTTCATTAAATGCCCAATGATTTGTTTGCCTAACTCGGTTAGCTCTTGCACTGCAAG
>CAZVBC010000568.1:0-3520 GCA_964625155.1 uncultured Pirellulaceae bacterium | reverse complement strand
TGGCACTGTCGGGAGGGAGTGATTGGTGTGCCACTGGTATGCCAGTGTTGATCGGAGGTGAGGAGCTTTGCGGCGAAGACGTGTTGGCAAATGGGATCGAAGTGGTAAAGTTTGCAGTTGCAACAAGTCACAGGCACAGTTGGCGTCACTGGGCAGCATTAAAGTTGCAACTTATGAACAACGTTGAATTCCACCACAAACGGGTCAAGCATTTTCATCAACCGGGTGACTTCCATGAATTGACTTTCTCCTGCTACCGACGGTTACCATTGCTGACCAACGATTGCTGGCGAACGGAATTGACGAACTGCATCAAACCAAGCCGGAGAAGCTTCTAAGTTTGAACTGGTCGCGTTTGTTTACATGCCGGAGCATGTTCATTTGTTGCTGCTTCCATTGATTGACGAACCCGACATTGGAAGCTACTTGGCTTTAGTGAAACAGCCATTGTCAAAATTCGTCAAGAGTAAACTTGAAGAGTCAAATTCGACATTGCTGAAGAGACTCACGATTCGCGAGCGGCCAGGAAAACACAGCTTTCGCTTTTGGCAAGAAGGACCAGGATTCGATCGGAATTTGTTCAGTTTGAAAGCCATCGAAGCATCGATCGACTACATCCATCGGAATCCGGTCGAACGTGGGTTGTGCCCTCGAGCGACCGATTGGAAGTGGTCAAGTGCTCGATATTACCTTGGTCAACCTGCAAAGCAGCAACGGGAAAACTTGCCGTTCATTGACGGCTTACGACCGGATGTCTTCGATCGAGACGAACCTCGTTAGTCGATTGGCTTTCCGACCAAACTCGTTGACCGGTTGGTTGCCAATTCGATCCTTATCACTTCGGTGACTTCGCTTCCATGGTAAACGTCGTTGGAAAACATCTGCCTATTCACAATCTCTACCTCCGATCAGCACTGGCACACCAGTGGCACACCAAATCCAATCCCAGCCGACAGTGCCACCCCGCCGTTTGTTTACATGCCGGAGCATGTTCATTTGTTGCTGCTTCCATTGATTGACGAACCCGACATTGGAAGCTACTTGGCTTTAGTGAAACAGCCATTGTCAAAATTCGTCAAGAGTAAACTTGAAGAGTCAAATTCGACATTGCTGAAGAGACTCACGATTCGCGAGCGGCCAGGAAAACACAGCTTTCGCTTTTGGCAAGAAGGACCAGGATTCGATCGGAATTTGTTCAGTTTGAAAGCCATCGAAGCATCGATCGACTACATCCATCGGAATCCGGTCGAACGTGGGTTGTGCCCTCGAGCGACCGATTGGAAGTGGTCAAGTGCTCGATATTACCTTGGTCAACCTGCAAAGCAGCAACGGGAAAACTTGCCGTTCATTGACGGCTTACGACCGGATGTCTTCGATCGAGACGAACCTCGTTAGTCGATTGGCTTTCCGACCAAACTCGTTGACCGGTTGGTTGCCAATTCGATCCTTATCACTTCGGTGACTTCGCTTCCATGGTAAACGTCGTTGGAAAACATCTGCCTATTCACAATCTCTACCTCCGATCAGCACTGGCACACCAGTGGCACACCAAATCCAATCCCAGCCGACAGTGCCACCCCGCCGGACACGCCGCGAACGCCGCTACTCGTTTGAATTAGAACATTGCTTGGCGCTTTGAAGATGCATGCTTCGATGAACGTTGCTTGATGTTCGACGCTTCGTGTTCGCGTCGTGCCCGACTGGCATCCATGCCATCCCGCCCGTCTTCAGCTCGGCGTCCATGCACTCGCTATCTCAGTTCAATCATCTCTGAATTGCGCGAACGGCCCTGGCGATTCAAACCGGGAACACTTCCAACCAAACTGGTTTGCATCAACGGCCAATCCACTGCAAGCGGGGGACGCATCCTGCTAAGACATTGCGTTGGCATCGTGCCAACGCTCTCAGTTCAAACATCTTCGACAAGGCAACGCATCAACGCGCTTCGAGCGTCCAACATTGGAACGTTCATTGACATTCCGCCGGATTGCGGCCGTCATACTTCGGTGGAGGCTACTTTCCGGCGGTTTCAGATCGTTACCAACTTTGGTTCCCAATCGAATGCGTTGTACCGATTGATTCTTCCTTGAATCTCGATCCCATTTGGACTTTGCATTCGTCCATCAGCCGTGAAGCCAGCGAAGCCAGTTTCTGGCGCTAGATCAAGCGTCATCGCTTGCAGCGTAAAACGACATGGTCTTGATTGGTTGCGCCGTGAAAGCCGAATCTCAAAGTGTGCTTCTTCAGTTGCGCCCTCAACTGCAACACGCCCACCGAAGATTGATTGCGGATCAGCGACATCAACCAACGTGAAGTTTATGTTTCGCGATCGCTCGACTCCAAGTTCGTGAAGCACTTCGTTCAAATATTGGTCGATGACTTCTTTCATGTCGCTATCCACTATCGCAACCTCAAGTCGAAGATAGGAATCTTGCCAAAGTACTCTTGGTAGTATTGCACGATGTTCGGCTTAGCACGATCAAGCGTGATATCGAAACCGGAGACAAGTGGTCGCAAGCCGAATTCGTTGGGTGCTTTCGTTAGATCAGTGATTCCAGCATCCAATCGACGCGATCCAGGGAAAGCATAAAGCTTATCCGTCCAACCGCCGCCCTGTCTGAACTGCACGAAGTTCCATACTCGACCGTTTGCATTTGCAGCAGGTTGTATTTCAACGCCGTACTTAGCCCCCATTCGCTCCAAGCGATTGGCGACGCCTTGCATGTAACCTTCGAAGATTCGCTCTGCTTTTGCGGCATCACCACCGGCCATACGCATAGCTCTCATGCCCAACTTCGATGAAGTCGAATTGATTGCCCCTAAATCCCCAGCCCAAGCCGCATGTCTCGCGTTCGCTCCACTAACTGGGGCGATGATACGCGATCCGCGCATTGTAGACAATTGTAGGCCGCCGCGAATTGGTACCGACACGTCGGTCCCTAATTGAACCAGATTTCCTAGCTGATACGCTTGAGTATCGGTGAACCCGCCTGCTGCAAATGCGTTCGTCGTTCCTACGGCTAACAGTGTTCGAACATGATCGCCGGTCGCGGTTGAGAGTGCATTTGCGGCTAAGTTGTCGGCGCCATGCGCCATCATGGCCCAGCCAAAAGGTGTCTCCGCTAGTGCTACTCCGCCAGCGACCTCGGCGGCGCTTACAACCGCTCCCGCTGCGGCTGAGGCTCTTTGGACTTTATCCGCTAACCGCGCGTCTCCAAGATTTCCTAGCGACGGTCCAACTGCGACCATGATTCGTGTGCGGCCGGTCAGCAATTCATGGCCGGATCGCCAAGTGTCGTACGACAAATACCTGGCGTCGTAATAATCGTCGAGCTCATGCGCTGTAACGTCCACCAGCGTGTGAGGTAGATCCAATCCCGCGAGCAGCTTACGATCGGGACCGACATACGGTTCCGCCAACCCACTTGGATCTGTTCCCATGTGGGGATGATTGTTGGCTAGCGTGTAGAAATTGGTTTGGCGGCTGGCGAAGCGGATGGGGTCTTGGGAGGTGAAGCGG
>CAZVBC010000567.1:0-3558 GCA_964625155.1 uncultured Pirellulaceae bacterium | reverse complement strand
AACCCATCCTTTAGGAATGCCTTTTCTACCAACAATCAGTCCCTAACGGGATCCTTGCGCACTTATCGCCACGACCACGCGATTGGAACGAAACTTGCGCAATCACTTTCCCCTGCAATTCCGAATTTTTAACAGCCTACCGTTAGCCTGCCAAAAGATACCAGTTTTTACGAGGCTTCTCGGTAAGTGTTGGACCGCGAACTAGTTCACAACTATATCAGCTAACTTACTGGTTTTACCGAACTCGATTCCATTGTACGGCCAGTGGTGCTGCCGCCAAAGGCAAGAAAATTAAACTTACCACGCCAATCGCCAACGCATAAAACTGGATGCTGCTACCAAACCATCCTGCCCCATAGAAAGCTAGGCTGGCATTACTGACTAACCACGCAGCAAAACTGATCGCAGTGAAACCGACAGAGATCATCGAATTCCGCAGCGCTAAATAGAAGAAAATGAATGTAGCCACGATACAGCCTGATCCAATCACCACCGACACCGATTGCCGAATCGCTTCCATCGAAATTGGTAACAAATGCGAATGATTTAGTATCTCAACTGCAATGTAGACACTCCATGCGACGAGCGCCACGATCAAGAATCGCATTGCTCGACCGCTTAGTACGATGGTCATGCAATTGGCGGACACAGTCCAGCAGCCTACCCAAACTGCTGGCAAGAAACACCATCCAAGAAACTCCGGCAACGCGTGTTGAGGAAGTGAGCCACAGCACCAGGTAACGCAGATGCTCAATATGAAAACAGTCAACCAGATGAACCAACCAATCGTCAAGCTCTTCGCCAACGATCGTATCTTGACCCATGCATACTCTGCGTTGGAAACAGGGCGAGCGGAGAGAAAGTGCCCTAGTATGCTGGAAAGTTCGTAGTTCTTTCCGAAAAACTGCAAACCGAAAGTAGCGCCCACGACAAGTGAAAATTCGATTAAGAAACCGCCACCTACCTTCAAACCATTGAATAATCCTTCGGCGCTGGGATCATCAATGCACCATAACACTAGCCCTACGGTGGTCACTAACAACGTGGCGATCGGGAGGATCAGTCCCTTTTCACGCTGCTCACACCAACATAATGCGGTGCGCGGTGAGTCGAATTGCAATCGCCTGTGTCCGAATTTGCTCCAAACCAAATTGATCAACTCGCGCATCCACTCGAGCAACTTTGGCGAGTCACCACGCCGCACGCTGGCCACCGTCCGAACTCCCAACCAACCACTGACACCGATGGTCAATAACATCGCCAACAACTCCACGCCAGTCACCTCACGCCACATGTGCCATGCCGGTGAACTATGGCGGAATGTCAGGAACAATGGATTCCCATGTAGCCATGCGAACCAGTTCGAGAAAATACTTACTGCAACAATCCAATATCCCGCTGCCCAAATTGGATGCACTTGCTGCCAGGCTGCTACTTGTAATCCTGCAACACAAGTCATTGCGAACAGTGTGGGAGCAAGCACTGGAAAATCTATTTGAAATACCCAACGTGTTATCGACGCATAGATTGGAAACAGGACTGCCATGGCGAGTATCGCCGTCAACATCTGCCAAAATACGATTTGTGTATTTGAAATTGGCAAACAACACCAACGTCGAATCGGCTCGCGAGAAGCGACAATGCATACACCCGTGTTGAAAATGGCGATCATTGAAATGGTCAGATAGATAAACACCATCTCCGGCGATTTAGAATGGGCTGGTGCAATCTCGCGCATCAACGTACCCAGCAACATTGGTATCGCCATCGAGCCTGCCAAACCGAGTGCCATCGCCCATTTGCCATGTACAAGGAACTCCCAGGTCACGGCTGCCGGAATCGAACGCATTTCAGATTCTCCCTAAAAAACTAGTTGCCAATAATCCTCGCTCGAATTTTTCCGAATGGCTTATCGCTGTACGTCACAGCAGCCAGCACTCATGCTGCACCCCGTACCCTTGCAACAAAAATCTCATCCAATGACAGGCCGCTTTCTTCAACAATTTCAACTTCTGCCGACGCAACTGACTGCTGCCACTGCTCCCTGTTGCCACCGCATACATATGTCCATTCAGCACCATTGCCGACTCGAGCAATCTCGCCGGGTATTTGCGGTGGTGCGCTGGAACCGGCGCCCAATCTAACAGTGACGCGCATATGCTCTTGCTTGATGGCATCCAATGCCCCAGCCAAAACGATGCGTCCCTTGTGGATCATCGCAATATGGTCGGCAACTCGTTCCACTTCGTCCAATAAGTGCGAGGAAAACAGCACCGTTCGGCCCTCGTCCGCTATCGTGCGAATGATCGCTCCCAAGATGTCGCGTCGCACCACCGGGTCGAGCCCCGAAGATGGTTCATCCAACACCAACAACTGCGGGCGATGGGCAACAGCAACTAAGAGTCCAGCGCGAGCCCGTTGCCCTCGAGATAAATCGCGTACCCGCGCTCTCTTGTCCAATTCGAATTGATCACACAATTCTTCAGCAAACCGCTCGTCCCATCGAGGGAAGAACGCCTGCGTATAACTCATCAACTCACCCACGCGCATCCAATTCGGCAGATCTCGATCCTCCGACAAATACCCAATATCCCCCAGCACCCCAACTGGGTCTGCCACCGGGTCCTTCCCGAATACACGTACAGTTCCCCGCTGAGCTCGCAGCATGCCCAGTATGTGCTTGATCAAAGTCGTCTTTCCCGCACCGTTGCCACCTATCAAACCAAACACGCCTCCCTGCGGAATATCAAGTGACAGGTTGTCGATTGCGATCTTCGTGCCGAATCGACGAGTTAACCCATGAACTGCGACCACAGCACTTCCCTTACCAAGATCAATTGTCGCCATAATAGTACTCCTACGCTTGACTCTTGTTCATTGCAATAAATCGTTGCTGCACTAGCTTCTGTATCTCTTCGATTGAGAAATCCATCTGCCTAGCCTCAGCGAGCATTAAATCGATTCGCTCGGAAATAATTCGCAAACGTTCCTTGCGAGCCAGCGGTGAACCCTGATCCGAAACAAACGTCCCAGCCGTCCTCCGCTTTTCGACAAATCCACCTTGCTCCAGTTCTCGATATGCCCGAGCAATCGTATTCGGATTCACCATAACCTGCTCAGCGAGAACACGGATCGCCGGCAACTCTTGCCCCGGCAACAATCGCCCCGCGCCAATTAAGTATTTGATCTGATTGACAATCTGCAAATAAATCGCCGTACCATTGTCTGTCGAAACGTGAAGCTGCATAAACCTCCTCCTCTTGCGCCAATAGCACACGAAGTCCTGCGTCATATCGCATAAGCTTCGTTGTACTACATTATTAATACAATGACTCACACAAGAGGTCAAGTAACTTCCGCAACTTTTTCTTAAGTTGTACGCGGCACCGCATGAGCTAACTTTGCTTCCTCCGACGCCAGACCGTTGGTAAAGCCGTTCACGATGAAACTGCGGATGCCAGGAAAGGAATTGCGGTGTTGCCTCGTCGAGGCAAATGAAACTGGAGAGCGGTCGCTGCACTCACAGAAAGAAAAAATGCGTGGACCAATTCGATTTGA
>CAZVBC010000566.1:0-3569 GCA_964625155.1 uncultured Pirellulaceae bacterium | reverse complement strand
CTAGAAGAATCTTGGATCATCTATGCCTTGGTGCATGACGACCGACTTCCGCAAATCGAAGTGGCTCAAATGCTCGGTCGGCACAAGTCGTGGGTCAATCGGCGGTTGGCACTGGTCGAGCGACTCAGCGATGAAGCTCGGGAGGCTCTCAAGTTGGGCTTGGTTACGCCCACCCAAGCTCGGCATCTGACCCAGTTGCCGCGCGGCAACCAAAACGCAGCCATGCGATGTGCGACAGAGCATGCACTCACATCGCGGGAGCTCTCCGAAACCGTCAGGCTCCTGCAGTCGGCCAGCACTGGCGAGCAATCGCGATTCGTCTTGGAAAAACCGCGTGAAGCCATCCGGCAATCGCAAGACAGCTACGTCTACCAGTGGGATCCTCGCCTGAGTACGGCAGGCAATCGAGCCGCCAAACGCTTGGGGTTCCTTCTGGACGCAGTCACCAAGATGAATCACTGGCTTCGCTTGACCGGCCGACGTGAGTTGCAAGCCTGTGATCGTCCAATTCTCTTGCCGGGCTTCGTCAAACTTCAGAACGAGACGCCCTTGCTCAGCGAGGCAACCGCCGACTTTATCAAAGAGCTTCAACACCATGAACATCGATCCACTTACCAAGAATGACATCGTTTCGCGTTGGAAGAATGGGCAAAGCCTACGTGGTATCGCCCGAGTCACGCACATTGGTCGCGAGGCGATCGCTCGCATCATTCGTGAACAAGTCGCGCAAACGCAAGCGGTCGACTCCAATTCAGTACCGGCATGTTTCGGACCAATACGACTGAGTCGCCAGTCGAAAATCGATCGCTTCGTAGATTCATTGAAGCAGTTGCTCGAGCGTTACCCGAACATCACCGCTCAAAGAGCTTTCGAAGAATTGTGCAAACTTGGGTACGAGGGAAGTTACTCGACGCTTCGTACCTACATCAGGGGCCTGCGCACCAAGCCGAAGGCTCCAGTGATTCGCTTCGAAACTCCGCCAGGTGCTCAGGCTCAGATGGATTGGTCGACCTACACGATTGACTTTACGCAAGAAGGGCGTCGCCGGGTGGAACTGTTTAGCTATATATTGAGTTATTCCCGGCGGCAGTACATCTGCTTTACTGAACGGCAGGATTTCGAAGCCGCCGTTGGTCAGCATGTGGCCGCCTTCGAGCATCTGGGCGGTGCTGCGGCCACTTGCCTTTACGACAACATGAAAGTCGTCGTGACTCGTTGGGAAGATGGGCAGCCGATCTACAATCCTCGCTTCTTGTCGTTCGCCACGCACTATGGCTTCAAGCCCTGGGCATGTGAGCCCAGGCGACCGGTCACCAAAGGTAAGATCGAACGGCCATTCGACTATGTCGAAAAAAATCTTCTCAATGGCCGTACCTTCCGATCGCTGGAGCATCTTAATGAGGTGGCACGTTGGTGGCTCTCGGAAGTGAATGATCGCCGCATTCACGGCACGACCAAGCGAACACCACTGGAACTTCATGAAGAAGAGAAACCATTCCTCATCGAGCTTCCAGCGATTCGGTTCGATACGGCTCAAGTCGTCTATCGCAAAGTTGATAGCGAAGGCTATATCCATTACGCCGACAATCGATACAGCGTGCCTTGGCGGCTGATCGGCCAGATGATCCCGGTTCGAATCCTCGAAGATCAACTGGAAATTTTCAATACCACCATCGAACGGGTGGCCACCCATCGCTTGGCCCACGGCCGAAACGAGAAGCAAACTCAAGAAAGCCATCGTCCACCAAGCGATCATCATGAGCAACTGGCAATGCTTCGAGAAAAGTACTTGCAGTGGGGCCAAGTGGCCATTGAGTACTTCGAGGGAATCCTTCGCAAGTGCCGCTACGGCAGACACGAAGCCCAGCGAATCTTGTCGCTGCTTCATGGTTATCCCAAGAAAGATGGATTGGCCGCCATGCAAAGAGGGATTCAGTACCACGCTTACGGCTACCAGTCCTTGGAGCGGATCTTGGCTCACTTCGGGACACCAAAGGCAAACTGGGAGCTTCTCAGCCAGCGCGAACAAGAAGCCTTGCAACGAATCACGGAACCGACCCGCGTCGATGCTCGACCGAGCAAGGAGTATCAACAAATGATTGACCAAGAGAGAGATAGCCCCAACCATGTCGAAAGCCCAACCGAACCAACCCATCCCGAACCATCGCGAGAAGATACTGCACTACCTGGCAGTTCTGAAAATGAAGCTGAAGGGGGAACAACTCGATAGCTTCCTTCAGGAGCATGCCCATGGAAAGCTGAGCGTACTGGAGACTCTAGCCAAGTTCTTAGAAATCCCTGCGCAAGCCAGCCAAGAAACGGCCATCGCCTATCGGATCAAGCGTGCGAATTTCCCGACCCAAGCCACGCTTGAATCCTACGATTGGAGTCGCAACCCGAAGACGATTACGAAAGAGCCCTTCTTAGAACTGGCCACCGGTGAGTTCATACGCCGCAAGGAGAACGCGGCCTTCGTGGGTAAGAGCGGTTTAGGAAAAACGCATTTAATGCAAGGGGTCGCGCGGAAATGCTGTGCGTTGGGATACCGAGTCCGATATGAAACCAGCGCGAGCTTGATCGAGTCCTTGAACCAAGCCCGAGCGATCAAAGCGTTAACTCCCAAGGTCAGGCATTACTGTTCCTGAGACTTGCTTTAAATCGACGAATTCGGTTTCGACAAGCATGAGCGGAAAGAAATCCCCGATGCATTGAGCCTTCTTTACAAAGTGATCGATGGCCGAAATCGGCGAAGCTCGACGGCGGTGATCACGAATGTGAACTTCGAAGACTGGACGGAGTATTTGGGAGATCCACCGATGACGATGGCCTTGCTTGATCGAGTCGTGGATCAGACGAATTTGATCAAATTCGAAGGGGAGTCGATTCGAGGCGATGCGTTAAGAAAGCAGCGCGGATCTGGGAAATGAGGATCGACTACGAGGAATTGAAACATCGAATCCGGTTGTTGGAACTATTGACGTCGATAGGTTGGACGAATACTGAGGGCCGCGGAGAGCAACTTCGCGGCCCTTGTCCGTTACCTGCTTGCAGCGCGAAAGCAGCGAGTGCTTCTAATTCACAAAAGAGATCGTTGAGCGTACACACAGGCAAAAATGTGTATCAGTGCTTTAGCTGCGGCAGCCGCGGAAACGTATTGGACTTCTGGCAAGCGTATCGCGGGATTCCTCGTGAAGAATCGGCAATCGAGTTGTCTCAATACTAAGAAACAAGCAACCAAGCTTGCGTTCAAAACCAACCGCCAACTCCGCAACACCACCCCAGCCACCCTGCGAAAATGGCTGATTCTTAGTTGCGATTGATATCGCGGATCGCTTTTTCGCTACGCAACGTCTTTTGGCTTTTCTCCATTTGCTGGGTGCGGCCTTGCTTTATTGGGTATCCACCTTGAAGGAGTTTGGCGGATTTTACCCGGTCTTGCTCGCCTACACGATTTCCTACATGGCGGGGCATGGTTTGACGAACGCTCTTACTCTGCACCATTCGAAGAACCCGGCCCGCGAATTTCCGATCGTTATGATCATGGCAAGTGTGGGCTGGATCGTGGCAGG
>CAZVBC010000565.1:0-3609 GCA_964625155.1 uncultured Pirellulaceae bacterium | reverse complement strand
GCTCCCCCTGCATTTGAGCTTGATCCTCCAGCTTGCGCAGTTCTTCGATGCGCTCGACTAACTTGGTCATTCGAGCCAGATTGGCCTCTGCATCCCAGGCCGATGCACGCGCCTCCAATAGGTACATTGCGCTGACTGCACAAACAACGCACAGTGCGCCGATGACGGCTCCAAAGATCCATGTGGTTCGATATTTGGTCATCGCTTTTCCTGCCAAGAAACTGTGTCCCATTGCAGCGAAACGCCTCGAGCAGTTTGACTTGCCGAAACCGGCTGAACATCAAAGCCTTGACTGATCAGTGATTGCCGCAACGATTCGAGATCCGCGAAGGTTTTTGCCACACCGCTAATGCTGCGCAATTGCATGGGAACAAAATGCAAAACTTCGACTTCCAGCGGGAGATCCGCTGGCAAACTTCTCCAAAATGCGGCCATCACGGGAACGGCACTGCCTGTTGTCGGCACTTGAGAACCTTCGCTCCCTTTGGTGGCAGACAGCCTCCGATACTCGCTTTCAATCCGGCCAAGTATCCCGGTGGGAATGGGCTGTTTGGGAAATAACTTTTTGAAGTGGGATGCTTGCGCGACAGTCAACTCGTGGGCACGTGTCCTGTAGGCGGCCGCTCGCCAGCTAAGCGAAATACAAATTGCACACAGAGCAAGCATCAACGTAATCGCGGCCAGTCGGATCGTCCCGGCCACCGGTGCTAAGTGATTTACTTTATTCAGTGGTCCATTGGTCAAGTTCACCAGCGGTGCCGACTCACCACATCCTATTCGGTTTGTGGATTGCACTATCCATTCTTCGACGGAAACCTCTTCCACTTGAACTTCGCACCCCAAGTGCTCCGAGATCGATTCACCAGCGGTCGTCACCGGAACCACGATCGCTTTCAGCGACTCACCTTCCTCCGACCAATGCCGTACGACCGCAACTGCTGTTTCGCGGTCTACCCAGCGCCATTGGCACAATTCGCCTTGATCCACTAACACCAAATCCAGACTTGCCCCTGCGTCAATGATCATGGCGACGCGCCCCTGCGATGGATAACGCGACAGCAACTCTTGCACGGCAAACATCGCAGTGGGAACGACTGCGATCAGGTGCTCGCAACTCACACCGGCCTCTTGCATACAAGCGTTGATAGTGTCTCCATTGGTCGCAACAATCAAATGACGACCAATCCAGAAACTCATTTGTTCGGCATCCAGAGGTAGCGTCTCTTCGAGCGAGAAACCTATCGATTTTCGCTCGCGCTGCAACTGCAATCGATCATCGATTGGCATTGCATAACACAGTGAGCTCGGAATGCCCACTAATTGAATGCCCCTCGCAAATTCGAATCTGCGAATCGACGCGTTGTAATCCCCCGAGTCGAACGTCGAGGCTGCCTTGGATTCAACGGAACTCATTGGCAAGTACCCTACTCCACGCCTTTGATTTTCAAAGTGATTTCGTGTCGCCCCAGCTTCAGTACCGTTCTTCGCTCGGCAATTTCAACGACCGTGGGCTCGCCCGGAAGATCGCTCAACGTGTCACCCACCGATACCAATCGAGGCGGTTTGCCTGCCGGTCGAATCCATGCCATAGATGCCGACTGCTGGCTGTCCATTGCCGTACCCAACAGGACCACATCGACCTGAGGTGGCGGTTCAGCAGCGACAGGAGCCACTTTGGCTGGTTCCGACTCGACAGACTGCTCGCGAGGAAAACGAAGCGATCGACCAAGCTGGGTGCCAAAATCCTGCAACGTAACACTTCGTTTAGTTGGATTCTGTTTCGTTCCGATCGCTGGCAAAGCATCAACGTCGATGGACGCTTGTTCCAGTGGCGACTGCACCACTGGAACGATTGCTGCCACGGCAACGATTATTACGACTGCCGTTGCCAACCACAGCTTTCTCCGCACGCTCAAGTAACCAGATTTCGTCATTAGCTCTCAAGAAAAAATACTCTCGGCTGATCTCAGCATTCCGATCCCCAACCGCCAAATAGTACCAACCGACTACAGCTTAAACCCATAATTTTCCGAGTTGCGATCGGCCACGAACAGCCACTCCTCAGCAAAGTTGCCAGTCCCTACCTCCAACCACAGCGAATAACAGTCACTGGTCGTTTGAAACCAACGATCGGCCAGCTCCGCCTGTTCATCTCGCAATCCGATAGCGCTGCGCAATTGCGACCAATCTACTGGCGGATAACTGTCACGAATCGCAATAATCTCCGACGGAGGAAAATGCCCGAACATCACTCGCCAAGTTTCTTCAAGCGTCTCGACATCGGCACGATAGACATCGATTCGTCCACTCCCCCACAATGTCAGTCGTTGCCCAACCTCGTGCGCGTCGTGCCATGCCTGGTCACCAAGATCGAACATCGACCGCCAATCCCAACCATTCACACTCTTGCGCCGTTGGAATATACCGGGTGCCAGGCGTTGTCCTCGCCCACCTACCAGCCGCTCTACCGTGCGCTGCACGTCGTTTTCTGGTCGGGCCTGCATTAACCTGGGAATGTTTAGCTTAGCACTCTCGCGGCATAATTCAAATTGAACTTCCATCCCGTTCAATTGCAGCGAATCCTCCAGGCGGATCAGATAGGTTGCATCCGACGCTTGCCCGGTTTCCAGATCAGGCAAATTCACCTGCCCCTCCGCCACTGCAAAAAAATCAGTTGCGTTTTGCAACATCGTTTTCCTGCACGAAACAATACTCCAATGTTGACGCATCGTGCGCTCCAGCTCCACGACACTACGCACTCTCGCAAAGGCCAGCGTCGACAACTGATACAACATCAGACAGACTATCGCCAAAGTTATCACCACCACAACCAACACCAAACCCGGCTGCCGTCTCATGGAATTTTCCTGGCGAAAAAGCGTCCAGCGCGTGATCCTACGACTCCCCTGTGGTATTGAAAATCACCATCCACGATTCCCAATTCCATCCAATTTACCTTGTCACCATATCACAGACGAAACTTGCTTCCTCACCCGCACTCTCCCACAGCCACATGCGCAATCGGTCAGGTAGTGCGGTGGGTGTTGGCGAAAGCGGCTGCGGTACTCCATCGCCATCTAGTCTCTCGATAACGATGCGTCTGGGGCCAACAGTTATCAATTCTGTCTCGTGTTGACTCATGCGAACTAGCCCACTTTGCCCATGAATCCACGGCACACAGCGAAAACCGATTCGCTCTGCTGGATCGGCGCCCGCTTGAAACCGACTGAACGATCCATCCAACCATATCCAACCATCGGCTGAACTGATCTTCGAAGCGGTAAGTAAATCCCGGTTGATGAGTTGTTTACAAGCTGTTTTCCAGTCTTGGCTTGCTTGCCGTTCCACATAACGCAGTTTGTACGACACGCCCCGTAAGACTCCCAGCAACCCTGTCATCTGCAGGGCTCCCAACGCGATCGCCACGACGACTTCTACTAATGTAAAGCCAATCGCTACCCGCCTAAGTTTCAGGCTTTCATCTCGACCGATTGGACGCACCAGCATTATCATTCTCATGGCGTACACCCGCGATCCCAGTTTTCGTGTTTTCGTTTGTAACGATTGACGAATTCTGACGTTGTCACAGCTTAATACTAGGAATCGGGA
>CAZVBC010000564.1:0-3611 GCA_964625155.1 uncultured Pirellulaceae bacterium | reverse complement strand
GACCATCCGCGCTGGATGGTTGCTCTAAGCCTGCTGCTTCACACAAGGTTGGCATCCAGTCGGCAAAATAACCCGGCGTGTCAGCGACGGCCCCTGCTCGAATCTGACCCGGAAGGCGTACGATCATGGGCACGCGTATGCCACCTTCGTACAGGCTGCCCTTATATCCGCGCAGGTCAGCAGTACTGTTAAAGAACTTTGGGTCAGCACCACCGATATGAAAGTGAGTGTTGGTTTGACCGGGGTGTGTCGTACCATTGTCGCTTGTGAAGACAACCAAAGTTCGGTCGGCCACACCTGTTTTTTCCAGTGCGGCGACAACTTGCCCAACGTAGCTGTCCAGATCCGATATCATCGCGGCGTAAGAAGCGCGAGGGCGAGCATTGGGTAAGTATCCGCATTGCCCACGATATACTTCACTATCCCAGTCAAGTGGAAATCGATCGACCGATTCTTTAGGTGGATGCATCGCCACGTGCGGTTCGATAAAGGGAAGGTAGAGAAAAAATGGTCGTGACTGATTGGCATCAATGAACTTGACAGCCTCAGCAACCATCAATTTGGGAGCGTAAGTCTGTCCAATCCAAGCCTCTTGTTTGACTTCACCTTCGGGCTGCTTCTTGTGTCCTGGAATCGGTTGAGGCTTGATAAACACCTTTTCCCGATTGCGCCACACATGGGCTGGGTAGTAGCTGTGAGCCACGCCTTGGCAGTTATAGCCAAAAAACAAATCGAAACCTTTCTTGTTCGGTTCACCATCGCTGTTGACCGGCCCGAGCCCCCATTTCCCCATGGCGCCTGTCGCATAGCCGGCTCGCTGAAACAATTGCGCGACCGTCACTGCATCGGGACTGAGTGGATACTGGCCCTCATCAAATTGCGGTAACAACGTCTTAGCCTGTCGATTGCCACGAATTTCAGCGTGGCCGAGATGCTTGCCAGTCATCAACACACACCTCGACGGCGCACATACTGGTGCACCGGAGTAATGTTGTGTAAATCGCATACCTGCGGCGGCCAAGCGATCGATGTGCGGAGTGGGGATTTTTTGTTGGCCGTAGCACCCGGTTTCTCCCCATCCCAAGTCATCGGCGATAATGAATACGACGTTCAGCTTTGCGGTAGTTGTTCGACCGGTCGACGAAGACTGGGCATGCAATGCACGCTCGATACACGACCCTGACCAGCTAAACACGAAAATGGTCAAAAACGCGTACAGCCATAAGGAGTGAAGCATATCAATTAACCAGTTAACAGATCAGATGTCGGATTCACTAATGTCGCCAGGGATCTACTGCGCTTTCAATGGGCCGATGCCGTTCGGTAGTTCGTAGACTAGATTGACTTCATCTGCCGAGAGAGCTCGATCAAATACCGCTAGGTCGTCAAGATCACCGGTGTAGTATATTCCAATCATCAAGGCCACTTTTTCCATATCCCAATGGAATTGAAGAGGTCGGCGAATACTACCTCGCAATAATCCGTCGATGAATAAAGTCGCCGCGGCATCCTTGCCAACGGCGGAGTTGATATCTGTGAACGTGAACAAGATATGTGTCCACTTGTTCGCTGAAAATGGCGGGTTCTTTACAGTAACCATGGGCCGCTGAACGAGCGGCAGTTTTTCCCAAGCGATATTTGTCGGATTCCAAAACTTGAAATCAGCAAACACACCTAATCGAAAATCGCGAGGAATGTCCTTATCAAAATCTACGAAGAAAGCAGCATCGTTCCAAGTTTTGTCGGTAATCTGAATTGGGTCACAGTAACCTGGCGCCAAGTCGCGATTGGGATCCAATCGCATCCAAAACGATACCGTTCCCGACCAATCATGTTTGGAATAATGTATCGCAGTGCCCGGATAATACAACACGCTGTCTGACTTCTTTTCAAATCGCAGCGCATCGCCGTACCTGCCTGCCCCTGGGATGATTTTTGCAACTGCTAAGTGATTGCCTTGACGAACGTTTTTTCTCGCAGGCGAGTCAGCCGTTAGCACATCCAGTTTTCCAGCTCGCCCGTACGCCACCTCGGTTCCATCAAATGGAGCGTGAAACACGATTGACTTTACCAAGTTCGATTCATTGTCGACCGCTCGCAATTCGTTTTCTGAAAAACAAAAGACTATTGCCAATAGACCAGCCACGTGCGATGCGGTTCCTAGGGACAAACAACGTTGCAACATTTTGCTGTTTTCTTTCGGTTAACACTGTCTATCAAAATTGGTTGCGTAACGTTGTAGAGCCTAGTGCCAGCCGTTTCAAGTACCAAACTGTTTGCGATAAATCGCTTGTATCAAGCTTTCCGTGTCTTTGAACTTCCCTCCCGCAGCCAGTGCTTGATCGATCAACTGCCGCGCATCAGCTTCCGTGTGGCCCAGGGCCAGCAGAGCTCGATAGGTTTCCTCGACAACCCCATCGGAAATGTCTTGACTGTTAGGAGTCTCACGGCGCACCAGAAGGGCAAACTTAGGCATCTTTCTTCGCAGTTTAGCGATGATGCGCTCAGCAGTCGCTGGACCGACACCTGGCAAGGCAGACAAGGCTTTGGCATCTTGCTGTTCGATGATGATGGCGATGTCTTGAACGGGTTGAGTCATAGCACGCAGTGCTTTCTTTACGCCAACTCCATCCACAGAACAAAACAGTTCAAAGAACTCGCGCTCGACGGTACTAAGAAATCCAACCAGGCGTGGCATCAATTTGCCACCAGACGCCGCATTACCTTCCAAATAGTGAATCGTGTGCAGAATCACTTCCCGTTGGATCTGGGACTGAAGATGCCGCCGCGTGTATTCGGCAATCAAGATCTCGTATTCCATCGGTGGGATGCTGAGCGTGGCGAGTTCCTCATCCAGCGTCACCAGCTTGCCAGTTATCTTTGTAATCATCTTTTTGAAGTTCCATGTGATTGACGAAGCGAATGAATGGATAGGACGACTCTAATTGCCAAAAGCCACCTTCTATACCGGCTTAGCACAAGCGGAAAAATGATTCAGTATTGACGCACGCTCTCGATGCACAACTTCTGTTCCGATCATGTGTCCGGTCGCGCAACCCGAGGTCATACACGCTGCGCCGACACAAGCTCTGTTTAAATGTGCGCCAGCCGACCAATTAACCGACCGACCTGCGACTAACGATGACGGGCAACTTTAGATAATGGAAATGACACAGGGCAATTGCTAACGCATCTGCGATATCTGCTGGTTCGATGGGCTTGGGTAAACGCAATTGCTGCTGAACAGCCAATTGCATTTGACCTTTGGGGGCTCTACCGTTTCCGGTCAGCATTTTCTTTACCTTAGTCGCCGCATAGGAAGTGACAGCCAGCCCAGCTTGTGCAGCAGCCAACGAGATCACGCCGCGTGCATGCCCCATCAAAATTGCAGTCGTAGGGCGATCGTAATGAGAGTAAAGTTGCTCCATCGCAAAGTGCCCTGGTTTATGTTGTTCAAGTACCTCAACAGTGCCGTCATGCAATTCCTTTAACCGATCTTCGAGAGAGCGTCCCGAATGGCTGCGAATTGTGCCGGCATCTACAAGTTGTACGCTAGCACCCGAAATCGATAATAGGCCGTACCCAGTTGTGCCTAGGGCGGGATCGATGCC
>CAZVBC010000563.1:0-3619 GCA_964625155.1 uncultured Pirellulaceae bacterium | reverse complement strand
AATGATGCTCACGTCTGTGGCTTCATTGCCTTGGGCGATGCGATTCGACCTGATAGTGCTGACACAATCGCAGCGCTTCACCGCTTAGGCGTTGAGAAAGTCGTCATGTTGACAGGGGACAATGCGGGCACCGCCTCGATTGTATCCAAAGCAGTCGGCATCGACGAAGTTCAAGCAGAGCTGCTGCCGGAAGACAAGGTCGAGGCCGTCGCAAGTTTGGTAGAACGCTATGGCCAAGTTGCCATGATCGGCGATGGCGTCAACGACGCACCAGCACTAGCTCGAGCGACCATTGGCATCGCGATGGGAGCCGTCGGAAGCGATGCTGCGATTGAAACCGCTGACATAGCGCTAATGTCCGACGAACTGGCTAAGGTCCCTTGGCTGATCAATCATTCACGCCGAGCGATGGCGATCATCGGGCAGAACATCATCTTCTCGCTCGCAATTAAGGCTCTCTTCGTGGCGCTGACATTTGCCGGCGTTTCGTCATTGTGGGGTGCGATCACGGCAGATACAGGGGCGTCGCTGCTCGTCGTTGCGAATGGTCTTCGGCTGTTGAAAGCTTAACGTCCTTCCGTTTTGCTAGCTTGCGTCATGCTGGAACTGGCTTCGGTGTGGAAATGGCCAACGCACATGGACTGGCGGCGACCAAGACAGCCATAGCTCTGTAGAACGAAGCCCCAAACGACTCGTCGATAACCAGTGGTGCAAACAGCAAAAGCAAGCACCCAGGGTCGCTGTCGTTGCTCCTATCGCTGCCACAATCATCAGAAAGTCGATTTCAAACTTGCCGGAGCACAGTTTCTCAACCGCTTCTCACACTATGAAGTAGCCGCCGAATGAAGCATGTCAGTCACATCGGTTAGTGTGCATGTCCGTGGTCGTGGCCTGCGTGGTCGTGTTGGATGTCACCACGGTAGGCTTTCCCTAGAATTAATACACTGAGCTTGGCTGACTGATCATGCTCAAGCTCTTCGACCAAATTGGCATCCTGCAGAACAAATCGAGAGGATTTACCAGGCGGATCGTCTAAGTCTGAGCTAGCGGAAAGCTTGAACTGTGCGGGCTTACCGTTATGGACGAGATTAATCGTAACTTCAGTCGCCTCGACCGGAATCGGCTTAGTAGCAGTCCCATCGAGAATGTAGACCGTTACGGACTGCTTATCGTGTACCAACTCCGCATGATACTTTTCGTTGCCTAGTTCGATGAGTGTTCCATGATGCGGTCCTTCAGTCGGATGGGCGTGTGAGTCAACAGTCGTCGGTGGAGCAGCGTCCATCACTAGTGGTGAATGTGAGGCACCCGGTGCGTCTGGTTGGTATGAACCGTTGTTGCATCCTGTTGCCAATAGGATCGTGCCAAGCGTGTAAAAGTAAATTAGTTTCATGGGTTGTTGGCCTTCAGGCAAAAGTCGTCGTAAATTTGTTAGGAACGTAAAATGATTAGTGCTTGTGCTCTGCTACCTCGAATCCGCCCTGCTTGAGCCATGCCAAAAGTTGCTCCGCTGCGCCATGGTCCGCAACGTGAACATCACGCCAAACTGGACTGCGATAACGGATGTCGACGTGACTGCCATGTTTGTCGGTAGCTACCTCAACGCCCAGCCGAGTGAGAGCGTCGACAAATTGTTTTTCTTGTTCGCTGCCATTGCCGTGGATAGATTTCCATTTGACCAAGCGGAACTCCACAGACTCCTTGCCTTTGGTGTAGGCCGCATGTACATGTCCATGCGAGACATCGAAGCCACTGCCTTTCAACCAGCCAAGCCACTGTTCGGCAAGCTCGTGAGTTTTGACTTCCATGGACTTCCATGTTGGACAGCGATAAGAGACATCAATATGACCTGAGTGTTTTCCTTGCTTAGTCTCGCAGCCAAGCTTTTTTACCATGTCTAAATGCTGCTGAGCTTTAATCGCGTCGTCAAAATGCAACGTCTTCCACTCTGGCAGACAAAAAGCCAAAGTTTCTCCATCATGCGCATGATCACTGTGGACGTGACCGGCATGGGCGTCTACCTGCTGAGACCAAGCAGGAACCGAGCTTAGGCAAACGAAGGCCAGGAGAATTGCTCCACAATCCAAAAACAAACGCTTCATCTCAATTCACTCCGTTAAAGGAACACATCAATTTGAGAATCCAGAACATCGGGACTCTCTTTCAAAGGGAAACACTATGCTGCACGCGCAATAACCTCGTCATTTAACTCAATCCTTGCATGAGCGGCTTTTACGGCTCGTTCGGCTGATCGAATGCCTAACAGCCAGAACAGAGCTGGGTGGACGAAGAAGTCGAGCATCGTCGAACTCACCACGCCGCCAAGAATCACTGTAGCAACTGGATAAAGAATCTCCTTTCCAGGCTCGCCAGCGGCGAGCACCAAGGGAATAAGTGCAAAACCGGCAGTGAGCGCTGTCATCAGCACAGGTGCTAACCGTTCAAGACCAGCGCGGACAATCATCTCTTTGGTAAAGCTTTCACCTTCAAACTCGACGAGATGGATGTAATGCTGGAGCAGCAGCACTCCGTTTCGCGATGCGATACCGGCTAACGATATAAAGCCAACCATGGACGCGATCGTCACTGTTTGGCCAGTAAGTACTAGTGCGGCCACAGAGCCGATAAAAGCCATCGGTAACGCTGCCATGACTTGCAATGCCAGATTGACGGTTCGAAACAGGGTGTATAGCACTAAGAACACTCCAACCAGCGAAACGGCGAACAAGATGCCTATCACGCGACTAGCCGACTGCTGGCTTTGGAACTGGCCCTCGTAGGTTGGGTAATAACCAGCAGGAAGCGACGTAATAATCGGAGCAATGATCTTCTTAATATCTTCCACGACATCGACAACGCCACGGTCGGCGACATTACACTGGATGACAACTCGTCGCCGAACGTTTTCGCGATTGACTGTATTGGGACCACCTGACTCGTAAATGCGAGCGACATTGCCAAGCGGCACAGTGCCGCTTTCAGGCAACTGAATGGGCAGCCGACGCAAGGCATTGATGTTCTCTCGATAATTCTCTTGCATTCGAACCGTAAGATCGAACGTTCGCATTCCATCCAAGACTTCGGAAGCCACTTTGCCATTCATCGCCGTTTGGACGTACTGATTCACGTCGTTAACTTGCAGCCCCAACTGTCTTAGTTGTCCCCGGTCCATCTCAACTCGCAATTGCGGGATGATGACTTGGGGTTCGACCATCAAATCGGTAACACCAGGGACCATGGCCATCTCGGCTTTGATTTGCTCTGCCTTCTGGCGCAGCAAATCGAGATCGTCTCCGTACAGCTTCACACCAACCTGAGCTTTAACGCCAGAAAGCATGTGCGAAATCAAGTGAGCAATTGGTTGTTCGGTGGCGGTGACAATCCCTGGAATTTGATCCATCGAACTGCGAATGCTCTGAAGTTGCTGCTCGCGAGATCTCGACGAGTTGGGATCGAGTTCAATCAAGTACTCGCTCATGTTGACCCCCTCGGCATGTTCATCCAATTCCGCACGACCGGTACGTCGCACGAATCGCTGAACATCGGGGATCTCCATTAACGCCGACTCGACCGTACGATTGATGCCATTGGATGCAGCCAACGAGGTACCTGTCGGTAA
>CAZVBC010000562.1:0-3647 GCA_964625155.1 uncultured Pirellulaceae bacterium | reverse complement strand
GAGCCCAAAAACACGATTCAGTCGGCATCGATTTAGTTGCAATGTGCGTCAACGATATCCTCTGCTGTGGTGCCGAGCCGCTATTCTTTTTGGACTACGTAGCGATGAGCCGCGACAATCCCCCATTGCTCGAGCAGATTGTCGACGGAATCAGCCAAGGCTGTGTGCAAGCAGATTGCGCATTACTTGGTGGTGAAACCGCAATTATGCCAGATATCTATCAAGCAGAAGATTATGACTTGGCGGGGTTCTGTGTCGGTGTCGTGGAACGCAAGCACTTGATAAACGGTAAGCAGATATCTGAAGGTGACATTGCCCTGGGCGTCAGTTCGTCAGGCTTGCATTCCAACGGATTTAGTTTGGTTCGCAAAGTCGTATTTGACAAAGCAAGTTTGAACGTTGACGAATATATCGACGTACTTGGTACAACAGTCGGCCAAGCCCTCCTCAAACCAACTCTGATCTATTCAAAACTAGTCAGGCAAGTGCTCTCTCACTATCGCGTCAAGAATGTCGTGAAGGGCATAGCCCATATAACTGGAGGTGGCTTGCTGGAGAATACCGAACGAATTCTTCCCCCTGCCGTAGATCTCGTGTTTCAACGCAATTCTTGGGAAATCCCACCAGTTTTCCCATGGCTCAGCCAACTTGGTCAGATTGACGATGACGAAATGTCCCATGTATTTAACATGGGAATTGGATTAGTTTTTGTAATGAATCCGTTTTACTTAAAGACTGTCGAAGAATTCGTTGCTAAACAAAAAATGAAATCTTGGGTAATCGGCCAAGTTGTAAAAGGGGCCGGTCGCTCACGATGGAACTAGCAATCCAGTAGTATCTACTTGGCCCAACACACACGGCACAGCGAGTAATTGTTCGCGGAAAAGGTAACGACTTTCCCCACCATGCCTTTTCGCCGGTAACTTCAAGCTTTCGTCCTCGTAGAGCCACTCCGGCCCAGTAGCAAGATTCTCGCTGACATCACAAGCGCTTCCAACAAAAAAATATGGAAACCGATTATTGGCGAGTACTGTGTTCTCTATAAATGGCTCGGGTGCAGTTATTTCCCCTCAAGCAACTTCGTCGTATTTTTTCGCCCCTAAGGAGACATTTTCTAAGTACTGAACCACACGACGTTTATGAGCGGCATCGGATGCACAAACCTTTCAAGCTAAATTTACACGAAAGTGTTGTGATATTTGCTTAGAAAAGAGAGTGGAACTAGCATTGCTTGACTGTCGAGTTTCGTTTACAACTCTAACAGTTCACATTACGGGGTGTAGCGCAGCCTGGCTAGCGCATCTGCTTTGGGAGCAGAGGGTCGTAGGTTCAAATCCTATCACCCCGATTGGCCGAAGGCCAATAGAGAGTAGAGAAGAGAAAGTAGAGTAGTAGAGCTTTCACACCCGAGAGTTTCTCCAGGGCGTTTGAGTTTGCTAACCAGTCGACTTTCTCTTCTCTACTCGGTCTACTTTCTACTGCTCTACTCTCTTCTTCCGGGGCAGCCGAATGACTTTCCAATTCGAGAAACTACTCGTCTATCAAAATGCGGTCGACTTCGCCGATCAGGTCTGTACCACGACTGGAGTATTTACCCCTGGCTACGGCTTCCTCGTCGATCAACTTAATCGCGCTGCTCTCTCGATTTCTGCCAAACGTTACAGCCATTACTCAACAAGCTGAGGCTTTCAGGATTAGCCGCGTCGTTAGAAGTGCGGATTCATGAAGCTACCACTAGCAATCTGACTCATCGCGAGTTCTTAGAACTGGTCTTACAAGACGAGATCATGACGCGTGATGATCGCAAGATAAACAGGCGTATCATGGCTGCAGGGTTCCGCGATCAGCGGAGACTCGAAGACTTTGACTTCAGCTTCAATCCATCAATCAAGAAGAGTATGATCTTTGACTTGGCTACTTCGCGTTACGTGCGCGACAAGCGAGACATTCTGTTCTTAGGTCCCCCAGGATGATCATCGACGACATGGGTATGAAACAACTGCCCAAGCGTTCCGGTGAGTACCTATTCGAGATCATCATGCGTCGCCATGAACTACGATCAACGATGATGACCAGCAATCGACCACTGGAAGAATGGGGCAAGCTAATCGGTGATGTGCCAGCCTCAACGGCCATCCTTGACCGCTTTCTGCAGCAAGCAGAGGTGGTCCAGATAGCAGGTAAAAGCTACCGGCTAGAAAAAGCCAAGAAAACTTCAAAAGGTACCAAAGCGCCCACCGGCTCCGATGCCGAAGAAACATAAGCCAAAGAGTACCAGTTCACAGGGATGTTCGATCAATAACAAAAATTGGTACCTTTTGAAGCGCCTCCGCCTGGTGCCTTTTGAGGCGCCTCCTGACAGATGGTACTTGAATAGTACCGATCGCAGTTCCGAGTCCGTCGAAATTTTTACGAAGGGACTGGAGAGGGAAGCCCGCCTTGGTTCAGCTATTCATAAAAGCGGCTTGCATCGTAATCGAGCCAAGGCTTACATATCGCTCGGTAATTTTTCAGAAGCGAAGCGGGATCTCGAAGCTGTCCCGGATAACATGGAGTTAGCGCGTTTGTATTTGGGCGAGCAATCGGCTTATGCCGCACTTTACGAAAGTTCCATGAATGAGGCGACAATTACTGCCAAAAGTCCGCTTGGAATAGTTCACCTATGCTGCCTTGGCCCCAACGCACTTCAGAATTATGACAAGGCAATTCAGCTAGCGCAAGAGTCGTACAAATCGAGTGGAAGTAGTGCCGATCAGAGCTTCTATCTTGCCGCGATACTTTTTCGAGCGGGCCAGTATGAGACTGCTTTAGAGCATTTAACGAATATGTAGGAAGCAGACGCCGGCTATGCATTCACTTGCTTCTTCTTGGCGATGTGCCACCAAAAGCTCGGCAATAACGAGGCGGCGCTGAACTCGCAAGAGCTGGGGAACGCGGCTGCTGAAAAGTTTTTATCCCAGCCCGCATGGGACAATTGGTTTAACCGCTCTAGAGTCGAATTGCTCCGCGCCGAAGCTACGAAGCTGATCAAAGGTGACAAATAATTGGACGTCGACGGACGTTGCGAAAAATCCTCAGCTACTTGCTACGGCAAGTATTTTGCTCTGGTTTTGCGAAACCATTGTTCGCCCGGCATTCTTTACGTTGTTCATCCGGAATTCTTTTACGGCCGCTCCTGTGGCGCCCTACTCGCGGCATGGCCTAACATAGGAGCGGCCAAAGACTATCTGTCGAGAATCCCGCAGGCTTGTCCTGCGGATCGTTAGGTTTCAAACTACTCTCTTTCGGAAACTCAGCGCTCCTCTGTTTCGCAGCGAATCCCGCAGGCTCGTCCTGCGGATTGTTAGGTTTCAAACTACTCCAGCCGCGCATTTCGCCACTCCGGCCCATGCCTCAAATCCCTCAAATTTTATTGGCGGATCGTTGAGCTTCAGCCTAGTTTGAACCCGAACGATCCACCGGACAAGCCGGTGGGATTCTCGCTGCGAAAGATGTCTCTGTTAGTGTTCGAGTGGCTGCTTGTCGTGTAGCGAAAAACCGAACGATCCACCGGACAAGCCGGTGGGATTCTCGCTGCGAAAGATGTCTCTGCTAGTGTTCGAGTGGCTGCTTGTCGTGTAGCGAAAAACCGAACGATCCACCGGACA
>CAZVBC010000561.1:0-3675 GCA_964625155.1 uncultured Pirellulaceae bacterium | reverse complement strand
TGTGCACATTTCGTTTCAAATGGTACTGATCATATGCCTTCGAACACGACAGCTAACGTGGAAGCCGCCATCCGCATGGTGACAAATCGGCGTCCTGAATTCTTGGATAGGAATTCCATTTCGCGGTAATAGTACGTGCCAATTATTGCCCCCAACCCGTTTCTTGCATTCGGTTTGCCAACTAACAAGCACGTAATTCTCGGACTGAATATCCGTGTTTTTGAAAACTTGAGTTTTCTTACACAATGGGTCGGCAAATGACCATTCAATACAGTTGGTCCATATTACGCAGAAATTAAGCCTTCGCTTGTCCACACGTTCGACACACGATTCCACTGCGGGGTAAGTTCTCAATGGCATACTGGGTTCGTGAACCTGGGAATACATACAAAACCAATGCAATCCTCAAAAACGGAAAATGCCGCAAAGTTGTAACAACTTGCCCGGAGACGGCAGTTGTGGGCACCGACATCCATAGCAAGAGTCCTCGAATATAATGACCGTCAACCCTAAACCACCAAGCAGATTGAAAGCTTTGCAGCAGCGACTACTTCGCTGGCTGCGCGGTGGTGATGGAACGCCTCCCAAGAAGCACTTTGATCTCGATTTAGCTGTCCTAGATCCGCGCATCTATTACAGCGCCACGATCATGCCGGTCGAGTTCTTTAGTGAACCGATCGATGGGCCGACTACTCAAGTCGATCCAGAGCTCGTACAGATGATGCATGACTGGGTCGCTGCGGAAAATACCGCAGTTCTTCCTCCTACACAGTCCACGAGTGAGGACACATCAAGTTCACCGAGTGGACTCGATGTCTCTGCCAAAAGTGATTCTGTCACGTCTACCGACGACACCGATGATGCTGCTGATACTATTGCTGACCCAATACGTGAATTGGTGGTCATCGACGCTCAACTAGATAACGTTGAGCAACTGATCCAAGTTCTTGCGTCCGATGAATCAACTGCAAATTCTGACTTGTTCTCAACTGAGTCTCGCGTACCAACGGAATCTCCCGTGCTGATCGGAACTGATGCAGAGACGACTGGACTGAGGGATGCGAACGACGCGAATTGGCGTTTCCCTTCAAAGCTCTTTGATGCGGCACTTGTTGACACACGATTAAACGACATCGAGAGCTTAATCGCCTCGATTTCGTCAGAAGCGGTCGTCATCGCCTATGATGGGCTCAGCGATTCTGCTTCCAGCGTTCTCGGACGTCTGGAGCGGTGGGCTGTCGAGTCGCAAGCTCAGATTCAGTCACTTTCGATTCTCTCGCACGGAGTCGCGGGCGGATTCTCGCTAGGCAATCAATGGATAACCAGTTCGTCCCTCTCTCAATCGGCTTCCGAATGGGACCACTTAGCAGATTACTTTGCAGACGATGCACAGATCTATCTGCTCGGTTGCAATGTTGCATCGATCGATGGTGATGGCCAGACTTTAATGGACGCTCTCGCGCGAGCCACGTCCACCGACGTATATGCATCGGATGATATTACTGGCGTGGGAGGCGACTGGGTTTTGGAATTCGGTTCGACCGGATCGAGCCCGATCAACTATAGTGAATTGACTACGATATTCGATGTCGCGCAGCTCGAGAGTGCGAACGTAAGCTTGGCATGGTACAACGCAAGCTGGCAGTATAGGCAAACGGTGACTATCAATGAGACGATGGTAACCGGCACCAGCAATCTTAGTAACTTCGCCGTCCTAGTGAGCGTTACGGATACCAGTTTGCGAAGCACGGGAAATGGCGGTCGTGTAGGCCAGACGGATGGCGGTGATCTGCTGTTTACTTCCAGCGATGGTACCACCAAACTAGATCATCAAATCGAGAGCTATGACGCAACGACCGGAACCCTGCTGGTGTGGGTTGAGGTTCCTACTCTCAGCTACAACGTAAATACACAGCTCTATCTGTATTACGGGAACGCCGGTGCGGCAAACCAGTGGAACAACACGGGTACCTGGGAATCTAATTACAAGGGAGTCTGGCACCTTGGAGCGGATTACAACGACAGCACATCGACAGGAAACAATGCTACGAATTTTGGAGGTTCCGATGAAGCCAGCAGTAAAATCGGGACCGGTGATGACCTGGGAGGGACCAGCGATTACATCACAACTCCCAGCATCGAAGCGAAGACTGCCAATAGCTTTACAATTTCACTTTGGTTCAATGCAGACGCGACTGACTTTGCACGTCATCTAGTTTGGCAAGGCGACGTGACTGGCAATGGCTGGGGGTACCCTCATCAAGAAATGCATATCAGTCTTGGCAATGTCAACGACACAACGCAAGAAGGGAACAAACTAACTTTCTTTTTGGGTGATGACTCGGCAAGTGGCCAGAATCCATTGCAGATTTCAACGAATTTCACGGACACTGCGGGTTGGCATTACGTTTCCGTTGTGGTCTCGAATATGAGCACAACGCCAACTGCCACGATGTATTTGGATGGAGCCTCCGTCGGCACCGATACCGGATCGACTGCGGACACAGGGCGAACAACGTGGGACACGGCGCTACGATTCGGCAGGCCAGGCACTGCCGAACGTTACTACGATGGCGATCTCGACGAAGTTCGGCTTGCAACCACTGCCCGATCTGCAGCGTGGGTACAAACCGAGTACAACAACCAAAATACACCAGCCACCTATGTGACATTGAGCAGTGAAGAAGGACTGCCAGTAATCACCAGTAACGGTGGTGGCGCGACAGCGTCGATTACCATCAACGAAACTACGACGGCCGTAACCACAGTCACAGCTTCGGATCCAGGCGCTCCTCCTCAAACCCTGACCTATTCCATCTCAGGAGGCGCCGATGCAGCAAAATTCTCGATAGGTGCTAGTTCTGGAGTTCTGGCCTTTATTTCAGCTCCTGATTTTGAGTCTCCGACAGACGCGGGTGGTAACAACGTCTACGACGTTATCGTACAGGTTAGCGACGGAGCCCTGGCCGATACGCAATCGATCGCTGTCACTGTCGCCAACGTCTCCAGCACACTTTACGTGACCACCACGTCGGATAACAACGATGCGAGCATTGCAGCAGGCAACTCCACCCACACCACGGAATGGCTTAACGCAAATTCCGGTACCGACGGGAAAATTTCGTTACGCGAAGCATTGATTGCAACCAACAACACAACAAACTTGCTTGGCATCGCCGACTTGATTTATTTTGCCATCCCGACAACGGACGCCGGCTACAACAAGAATCAGTTAGGTGTCTTTACGATTTCGCCATCATCGCAACTCCCCACGATTACCGAAGCGGTTGTGATCGACGCGACGACACAATCGCAGTTCGTCAGTTCGCCGGTGATCGAGATCGATGGCAGTAACGCTGGGGCAGCCGCGATCGGACTTAACATTACGGCAGGTAGTTCGACCATCAAGGGCTTGGCAATCAACGGTTTCGCTGGAAACGGTATTACTAGCACGATCGCGGGCAATACGTTTGCGAATAACTTCATCAATGGCCGCGCGACTGGAGATGACGCGATCGAAGGAGCAGTAGGATGGTGGAAAGGTGATGGGAATCTGGATGATGCGGTAGGAACTCACGACGGCACACTCAACAACGGCGCAACGTATGGCACGGGACTGATCGGTCAAGGTTTCTCGTTCGACGGCAACGACGATTACGTTCAAATCGGTTCGTC
>CAZVBC010000560.1:0-3686 GCA_964625155.1 uncultured Pirellulaceae bacterium | reverse complement strand
TAGAGAAGTTTTCCCGGAGTTGAACTCGCGTATTGAACCAGAAGTCGGCAGAAAGATGCCTTTCACCTTCGACTTCTTGAGAGGGGCAATACAACGTAATGGCTATGCCGACAACACGACCGTCACGCCAAAAGAAAATCGCATCGACCGAGTCATCGGAAGTACCTTCGGTATGTGAAAAGTTGGGATCTTTCGTGCTCCCATACATGCGAGTCGTACCGTCGAAATACACTGCCCGTCGATTGCGAGCCACTGAAGCATGGCTGAGCGCAAAACTGAATTCACCAGCGGCGCGCGACTCCCATGCTCGCACGACCGCTTGTGCGATCTGCCGCTCGAGCAACTCGAGGTATTCCAGCGGTCGCATGATATTCTTTTGATCTGGCGGGATGCGGTAAGCCCAACTGCGTACAAATTCATAGGGGTGCAGGTTTTTTTCCTCTGTATCCGTCAAGGCAGGCGCAGTATGCGTATGTGTGGCCGAGACAATGATCTTGCGTGGATTCAAGTCGGGTACCGTTTTAGCAACCATTCTGCGAACATTCTCAACCGTTGATCTGCGGATGGCAACCAAATCACATGACACCCAAACCACTTGTTCGATCGTACCTTGATCGCTGCGAGTTTCGATTGCCAAAGCAGTCACAGTCAGCGGATCGTGTACTTCGCCGCTGATGCGCGTATGGTACTGGCCACCTATGGCGACTGGGCGTCCCGGTACGATACTTTCTGTCGCCCAACCGAAAGATAGTTTTCCAGCGCGAGGCTGCTCCGCCATTAGATCACTACATAAACAAATTGTGATCATCAAAACAATACCGGCAATGTTTCTAACTAGCATGTAAATACAACTTTTCAAAAACGATAGTGAAACAGGTACGGCATGACACAAAAACATGATTTGCAACCAAAGGTAAGACTCAGTGGGCGAAGCTCCCGTTGCATATTCCCAGACTGCCATTAGCAGGTTAATGATCGACCAGTTTCCCAACTGTGTGCTCAAAAACACTTTGTCGCAACGATGGAGGTTTTTTATTAATTGACTACTTCAAATCAATTCCCGGATGGGCTCGCCTTCGGGCAAAATGGGAATCGGGCGAGCTTGCCGATCGGGCACGGTGATTTGATGATCGATGCCGAGCGTATGGTAAATGGTTGCCAGCAGGTCACCTGGCCTGAGAGGACGATCGTCTGGTTCGCCGCCGTCCGCAGTGGTCGAGCCTACGATCTGGCCACTCTTGATGCCTCCGCCGCATAACAGCGCGGACATCGCGCCGGGCCAGTGCCCTCGTCCAGCATTTCGATCTACGCGCGGTGCTCGCCCAAACTCGCCAAACGCAGCGACCAGAACTCGATCGGTCAAACCTCGCTCATACAGATCTTCAATCAGTGTCGAAAGCGCCTGGTCGTATCGTGGCAACCGCGCGCGAAGGTTCTTTTCGAGTGTGTAATGATCGTCCCACCAATCGACATCCTTTTCGTACAAATTAATGGTGATAAATGTCACGCCCGCTTCCACCAATCGACGTGCCAAAAGCGCTGACTGGCCATAAGCATGATTGCCGTATTTGTCACGTACCTGCTGAGGCTCGGCGGACAGGTCGAATGCTTGGCGCGCACGACTGCTTGTTGTCAGCATTACGGCTTGACGTTGAATATCATCGAACTCTCCCCAAGCAGCTTCAGTTTGTTTGTGTTGAGCGAGCCGGTCCAGCGTTCTGAGCAAATTCTGCCGATCTTCTAATCTGGGGAGCGTAACTCCACGCGGTAGTGCAAACTCGGGAGCGCGATAATTGCCCAAGCTTGGATCGCCACCCGCGTTCAGCGCCAGGTATTGATTGCCGAGAAAGGCGGCACCTTCATAAAAACCCTTGTGAGAACGATAGTCCTCGGGCACACAAACGTACGTAGGCATGCCACCACGACTGGCCCCGCGTGTCTTGGCCACAATCGAACCTTGCGAAGGATGAGTCTGACCAACTTGCCGCGCGTTCAGGAGTGGGTATCCGGTTTGTAACCAATGCGTGGCGTCGTCGTGGACACTCAAATTGTGTGAAATTGAACGGACAACGGACACATGCTTGGCAATCCGCGCATGATTGGGCAACAGTTCGCAGACCTGCCACCCTGGAAGTGTAGTCGAGATGGGACCAAACGGACCACGAATCTCCTCGACCGCATCTGGTTTGAGGTCGTAAGTGTCGATGTGAGATGGACCGCCAGCGAGGTAGAACAGGATCACAGCTTTATCGTTCACCCTTGCTGATCCGCAAGCTCGAGATTGCAATAGTCCTGCCAGCGAGATTCCGCCAACGCTCAACCCACCGATTTGCAAAAAGCCTCGTCGATTCACGGGACGTACAATGATAGTGTCTTGCATTTTGACCTTTCTCGCTCATCGACTGCCAGTGGTACGTCAGCCCATTCGATACGAAAACATAGCTGGCACTTCGATCGACCACTTCTAACATACAAACTCGTTCGTCGATCTCAATAATATTAATTTACGCCGTGCATTTATAGGGCGCTTGGAGAATGTTGGTTACGATCTCCGGCGGTGGCTCGCTCGTCTCCAGCGTCCTAATCAATTGCCCGATATCGCTGCTGCGTTTTGCGTTCTAGACTTCAAGGGAGACCTGCAAACTTTCGGCCACAGATTTGATTTGGTGCCAAGTCATATCGTCCAGGATGATGCCATCGCGAGACCGCGCGGTCCGATTGCGAGACTCGAGCTCGCCAGGCATGAGAATTTCGCCGTTAGGAGCAGTCGTCTTCGAGCTCTTCACATACGCGATAAAGCGAGCGATCTCACGCTGGAAATCTTCGTGTTGTGCGAAGCGATCTGGGTCGAGATAGATCGACAGCATGCCGTTGTGCAATTGTTTGGAATTCGCTGGATTCGTGCAGTCTCCGCCAGTTAGTGCGCCTGCCAGCAATTCGACGATGATTCCCAATCCATAGCCTTTGTGACCTGCGATCGGTAGAATCGCGCCAGGCGCTTCGTAGAAAGTACGAGGGTCGTTGCAGGGCTGGCCTCGGTCGTCGATGATGCAACCGTCAGGCAAAGTGGCGCCTTGATTGAGGGCCACGCGAATCTTCCCTTCCGCTATCGTACAGCAAGAGATATCCAACACAATTGGCTCGCCGCCGTCGATCGGTACTCCCGCCGCAATTGGATTGGCCGACATCCGCCGCTCGATTCCACCAAACGGCGCCACCAGCAGCCCCTTGCCCGAAGTATTCACGAAATGCAGCGACAGCACGCCGGATCGCGCTGCAATCTCTGGCCAGTCGCCAATCCGACCAAGGTGACCACAATGCCGCAATGCAATCACGGAGACACCATGCCTGCGGCATTTATCAATCCCCAACTCCACTGCCTGATGTCCAATCGTCTGACCAAAACCGCTGCGGCCATCCGCAACTGCCAAGACTTCGTTCTCGAAGACCACGTCCATCGACTGATTCGCAAGGACCAACCCCGCTTGCAGCCATTCGACATAAGTCTTGATGCGAATAACGCCGTGCGAATCATGGCCGACTAAATTTGCGCCCACCAAATGATCGGCGATGCAGTTGGCTTCGTTCAGTTTGCAACCAGCAGCGACACAAATCCTGGCGACAAGCGTCTGCAATTGTTCAGCGTCTATGTTCATGAAACGAGTTAACCTTGCGACAGCTTCTTG
>CAZVBC010000559.1:0-3695 GCA_964625155.1 uncultured Pirellulaceae bacterium | reverse complement strand
TACAAGTGCTCAAGAAACTCGACATGCACGTGATTACCAACGTTGCTCAATTCCTTTCTCAGTTGCAAACGGACGAAGGTGGCTTGCAAGCCAATACTCGAATACCCTTACCCGACTTGCTCAGCACTTTTACGGGCTGCGTCACCTTATGCAACATCGACCAAATCGACTGCATCAGTCGGGAATCAGCCTATCGATATGGCCTGCAAATGCAGCGACCAAGTGGTGGCTTCTGCGGTTTCGAGCTCGATCCAGGTGAAGATGTCGAATACACCTTTTATGGATTAGGGCTTCTCTCACTGCTGCATTCGGTCTGATTGGATTCCACGATACGAATCAAGACGGGCGGCGGACAGATCGAAATTGGACCGGCACGCCAAACACTTCTTCAAATAGATTTACAGTTTGACGTAGCGCGAGCTGTTCTAAAGAAACATCTTCCACTCCGCTGGCGGCGATCACGAGCCGATTATTTTCATGGCGACATTTGATCGAATTGATGCGCTGGCTGCGTGATTCGTCCAATGCAATGGCAATGCGCAGAATTGCGGCTAGTTTCGAAACGGCTACCCGATCGTTGCGATCAAGGGTTGCATAACCATCGTGATCGGGCTGCGGACTACTGCGTCGATGGTACCGAGCGACCAGTGCCACCAATAAAACATCGCGGCGACTGAGCCCAAACAATTCGCTGTTACGAATCAAATACATCGTGTGTTTATGATTGCTGCGGACGTTGATGTACATGCCGATTTCGTGAAGCAATGCCGCCAGATACAGTATCAACTCCATGCGGGGATCAAGTTGATGGTCCACCTGCAATTCGGCAAACAGTTTTCGGCAGAGCATCGCCACATGGCGTGCATGCTTCTCGTCGAAATCGAATTTTCTCCCCAAACCAATGGCGGAACGCACGATTTGGTTGCGAAAATCGGCTGTCCACACATCGCGCAGCGCCAAATCTTGTAACAAGCCATCTCGCAAATTCGTGCTTGCGATACCCACCTTGGTTACACCCAAGCCTCGAGCCAGCAGAACGTAACTCAATAGCGCTGGACCAATCGTCTCGGCATCTGGAAAGCTGGTCCCAAATCGCTGAACCACTTCGTCGTCGCTCATCCGCAACATCTGGCGCGCAAATTCGTGCAAAGTATCAACGGTCAATGTGCCCAAGGAGGTACCATCCCAGTCATGGAGCAGATTATTCGCGGCAAATCGTACGTCACCACCAATGGCGATCATTTGAAAATTGGGATCTTTGGGAACCTGTTCGCGAATCTGCTCGACGACGCGTTGGATTTGCGTCTCCATGATGGCACGTTGTTTAGCAAGTGGGGCATCAAACTTCTCGAGTGTCTCGAGCAAGCGCAACGAGCCCAGGCGATAGGTGTTTGAAAACAGTACTGTACCACCGCGCACTACCAAGACTTCAGTACTACCACCCCCAACCTCGACAATCGCGGTACGGCTGGCTGCCAACTTAGGATCAGCCTGCAGTAAAGGCTGCACTCCCATGTAGGTGATTCGATTAACTTCCGCTTCGTCCAAGGGCTCGACTACCATTCCGGTAGCGATGTAGATTCTATCGAGAAATGCAAGCCGATTGAGGGCCTCACGCACAGCACTCGTGGCCACGACTCGCATTTGGTCGGGGCGAGAAATGCCATACTCAGCCAACAATCGGCGATAGCTTTTCAGCACCCGCACACACTCTTCGATCGATGACTTGCGAATACGCCGCTGAGTGAATGTGTCCTTACCCAACGTCACTGCTTGGGTGAGGCTTTCGAGTGGCCGGATACTCCCCTGCTTGTTGATTTCGGCGATCGCCATCCGCACGCTCGTAGCCCCAATATCGATTACGGCGACGGGTCGATTTTCGGATTCTGAGTTTAACTGAGGGCGAGTCTGCAGTGTGGACATGGGGCCCTTGGATTGGCAACAGAAACGATTCGAAGATCACTTTTGAAATTCTACGCTCAATCCATTAGAGTACCTACTGAGCACTGGGTTTCGTAGTCCCAGCAGGGCCGACTTGTCAAAAAGTAAACTCAATAATTGCTTCTGACCGCCGAGACACGCATGTCGTCACGGGAAGGCGCAATCAATTCTTCAATCTACGAAAGAAATGCGCGAGAATTAGTGAAACTGCCAGTCTCCAAGAATTCTTGGCAAGCATGCAGAACCGGTCGACTGAACAGAAGTTGCGAATGCGATCGATGAATCGTCAGAAAATCGGCAGCGCCAGCTAACTTTGTTTCGTCGACGCTAACGATGAAATCGTTGCGGCCGCTCAACAGGAAACTCAGACGACTGAGCAACCCAAGATCACCCGCAATAATGCCAAATGGGCAGGGTGGAACTGCGAGTTCGCATTGCAATTTTTCCCAATCGACTCCCAACTGCCGAAATACTGGTCCATTGATCAGGCGCAAAGGCGCAAACCAATTCAACTTGCGTGCGTTCGTGGCACCCTGATTTGGCGGGCCAAGCATGACGTGCCGCCCAAGGGAAGGCAACGACCAGTAATCTTGTTCAGCTAAATAGTAGGCATGCCTGAGAAGGATATTACCGAGGCTGTGCGCAACGAAATGAACTACGTTGGCAGAGTGAGTGAATTCCAGAAACCCAATAAGGTCTCGAGCCTGCACCTGAACCGTCGCGGCTGTGGACGCATACTGATAAGAAACCACTTCCGCTTCCGGCCATCGGCGCCGCAAGAATCTGTGTATCGCACTCATGGCCCAAGCTCCCATGGCTAATCCGTGCAATACCACGATAACTGTCCTGGGAGGTGTTTGCTCGAGGCTTTGAGCGGTTACGTTCGCTAGGGCATTTCGGACATCCACTTCACTACCACGTAGGAGGATTCGGCCGGAAGGTGAGACTAAGCGATATGAATTGCGCCAAGCGTACACCTGTGCGCGATAACCGGCCGCATACCCACAATCAGTCCACAAATACGCACCGCGTACCCAAGCCATTTGTGAAAAACCTGCAGTTGCCCTTGCCGAGATTTCCGATCACCAAGTCTGAGTGTCTCACAAATAACCCATGACGCATCTCATCAGCCATCGTCGCCAATGAGTATCAGCTAACAAGTATCAGCTAACCACTTCACTAATTGTGACTGTAATTCGTCGACTCGCCTGAATTGACGAGCCGCCCAACCTCTTCGTTGAGCAGCTTCGACGTTTTCGATTCGATCGTCCATAAAAAAGATACGCGAGGGTTCACAACCAACAAGTTGTTCGCAGTGGCGATAGATATTCTCCTGTGGTTTCATACTCTTGACCTCAAAACTGAGGACACTGTGACGGAACCGTCCGTTGATTACCGGCCATCGTTTCGCTTGCAACCAATTCCAGTGTGCGCGACAAGTATTTGACAGGATTCCGAAGGGGACATTTTCTCTGGTCAACCAGTCCAGCACGCTTTCCATTGCGACATTGGGTTCAAAAATTGCGCTGATCGCCTCAAGAATCTCATGTGCCTGTCGAGGCGTCTCAAGCTGGTCGATCAATGTACCGGCAAATTGGTCACAATTGATGATTCCGGTTTCATATTGGTCCTGCAAACGGGATGCAAAGACCAGTCGCCGGACCAAATCTGGTGGGCGCTGAGTCAATTCAGCCAACTGTGTAACAGCCCGTTCGTGATCGAAATAGACTAAGACGTTACCCAGATCGAAATAG
>CAZVBC010000558.1:0-3732 GCA_964625155.1 uncultured Pirellulaceae bacterium | reverse complement strand
TCCTCAACGCGATTTACGCCGGTTTTTCCGGCCATTAACGTGCGATTGCCCTGGGGAAGGAACAACTCTAATGAGCCAGGTGCTGTATGCGGAAAATCCCCTTTGCAATTATTTGGCATCTCGCGACTCTGTGCTTGCGCAAAAAGCGATAAACATCATCCGCAATGCCGAGGAATTCTTAAATCGTGTTGTTGCAACGTTTCCAACCGGGACAGACCACGGACCCAGCCATACCCGTACCGTGGAGCAAATCGCTTTCGATCTGATCGAAGGGGATGCCGCTAGTCACCTTAACGAGCACGAGCTCTTTTTTCTTGCCCTCGCGTGTCACTATCACGATCTTGGCATGGCTGGTGGGGAGTTGGATAACGAAAACGTTGAGTCCCGCATTCAGGTGCGACAAGATCATGCAGTTCGGATAGGTTCACGCCTTGAGGAGGAGTGGGTTTCTCTGGGTTTCGAACATCAGGGAGATGCGACGGTCCTCGGTGAAATCTGCAAGGCACATCGGCCAAAGCGCGACCAATCCGGACATGCCACCTGGGACGACTACGCGTCAACGAAGGTAATTCGTCCCGGAAGTTCGATCCGATTAAGGTTAGTTGCCGCAATTCTCTTTGCCGCCGATGAGCTTCACATTGGCAAAGATCGAGCGCCAAAACGTACTGAAGAATTTGCAAAGATTAAGAATCCCGAATCGCGTCGGCATTGGTTTCGGCACCAGTGTGTTTCGGGGCCGGCCCTAACGAACGGGCGGCTCACTTGCGATATTCGTGTGGGCTCGCCCGTCGAGGAACGTGATATTCGCACAAATCACCTTGCCAAGGCATTTCGGGGAGTCGACGATTTACGACGTTTGTCTGCTCAAGACAACTTCAATCACCAATTCCCGGAAGTGCTTGTTCGATGGGACCGGAAGCGACTTTGGAAGCTATTGCTCGTCGATGAAGCATCAGATCTGGTAGCTCGTTCCATTGAAGACCTTGCAGAAATCGTCGTCAGTCGTCATCAGGCCGAACAAAAAGGAGTTGATAGTCTCACTGGCCTCGCAATCGAAGAGAACAACAGCAAAGCAGAAATGGTGCAGGAAGCAAGGATTGTCATTGAAGACTTTGTGCAACAGAGACACTTCGTCAGAATTGAGGGAGGCGTCATCCTTTCGACTTCGGAAGTATCATTTGAGTGTTTCCAGGGAATACTTGGGCAAGCAGATGCGAATGATTCATTGCTTGAAACGGTACTGCCGTCGAAGTACAGTTTTGCATTATTCCGCAAGAAATACGGTGAACATTTCATTTCCAATACGCTGATACCGCGTTTAGCGCACTCACTTCAAGTCTTCATTCCATTAAATGAGTCAGGGGACGTACCGCTGGCAGAAGTACTGCGGGTTTCACCTTCGGCTTGCAAACTATTGGCCAGTTTTGAATCCGTCCCGAATCCAGTGGAAAAAAGAGACGTCGCTGCCTTGCTGGCCCTCAGCGGCTTGATCGTCGATGCATTGCATGACCCTACAATTCTTTTGGACAGCGCCTCACGAAATGCCGTAAGGCGACTTTTCTCCTATGCCGAAGCGACTCTGCCGAAAACGCTTTGCTATCTCGAGGAACTCGTTCTCGTCTCTGGATTGAACCTGCGTCAAGTGGCAGACATCATTGTGCCATCAAAGGAACTGGCGAAGGCTTTTCATGAACCGCCGTCCCGTGAAGGCGTCGCTTTGCCAATTCAGTTGACGGTGACCCAGACTTTGCCCAAAGCGTACGCAAGTGAGAATTGCTCATTATATCACCTGCTTCTCGCAAGCCTTCGAACCGGGATTGAACTCCGAGTCACAGCCTCCGAACGGATGCCGATGAAGATTGATGTGAAGGGAGAGTCGCCAGTCGGCTTTGAACCGAACTCCGACATTCAAATGTTTTCGATTCGTCCCAACCGCCAGACTCCAACGCCATTTGCTGACGTGCCGTGTCAAATTGAGGTTGACGATGCGTCGAATAAAATTTCATTGCGCATCTTCCGTTTTGATGATCCAAAGGACGCAGAATGCCCTTTTGTTTTCAAGATGGATTTGCGACAGCGCCTCTTTTTCGGCGAATCGAAGCTTAGCGGGTCGATACAGGGTCGTCCACACAGATTGAAGATGCATGACCTTCGTACCATTGAACACGCCAATCGCTTGTTGAAGAAGGGAACCGCGATGGTTACGCTCGTAGATGGTGTTACCGATAAAGTTGTCTCCGAGCCAACTTTAGCTGAACGGCAAGAGTGGAGCATATCACGCCATATTCCTGTAAAACTCCACAATGCATTGATGGCTGTAGGAGAGCAGCTTCCGGTCCCGCTACTTAAGCAACCTGTATTTCGCGAGTTGAGTAACGCCCCCGCACGTAAACGAATGAAAATCGTCGAGAAAGCGCTATCAACTCCGCGATCGAAGAAGAAACTAGGGACGGTGTGTCTGTTTCGCGTGAGCAACGCCGAGGGGCAGGTCATCACCGAGAAGTTCGCCTTTGCTTTTTATGGCGAAGTATTTAGGTGCCCGATTGTCACGTTTACCGACGAGTCGGATAAAGTGAAGTTCGAGAAGGAATGGTCTAACCCCACGAAACCGATTAAGCTTGAATGTCATATTGGTTGTGATCCATTCCAACTAGAAAATGAGTTCATTAACTGGTTTGGAGATCTTCGACAGGAATTTCCTGTCAAATACGACAATTCGGCCCCGCCGCCACCCGCCACCAAATGCATGTTCGCAATCGAACTGCGTCAACACATAGAGCATCCTTGGTTTGTCGAAATGCCGGTAATACTCACAGTGCGTCCTCCGACTGAATTAGAACGACTCTGCGGCGAAAAGAGGTTTTGGGAATGGAAGGGCGACAAAGAGCGAACTTTGCTTCTTGATGAACGGATAGCTGCCGCTGCGAAGGACAGAAAAGTCGGTGCGATTGAAATGCAAGGGTCCGTTCACGATTGAGTTGTGCACATCGAGATTCGTTGCAGGGGGCCACCCATGATTGTCTACTTCGCTTACGGCTCTAACATGCTTACCGATCGCCTTAGAGAGCGGGTGGAAGCGGCGAAACTTGGCGTGGCACACATCGCCGGACGAAAACTTACCTTCCACAAACCGAGCATTCGCAAGGACGGTGCCAGGACTGGAAAATGCGATATCCCCATACAAACCGACCCGAACTCCATCGTCTACGGCGTACTGTTTCAAATGACTGAGAAACAGTTTGATGAGCTCAACGAATATGAGAAAGGGTATTCTACTATAGAGCTAAGTGTGCATTCATACGATCTTGGAGTCGCAAAGGCAATCGCCCACGTAGCTGACACCACTGATGCTACGCTGATTCCATATGACTGGTATCGCGACCTTGTGTTGGAGGGTGCGCGGGAGCATAAGCTTCCAGAGTATTATGTTCGTGAGCAAATTCAGAATGTTCGCGCCGAGGATTCTACCGGCTCGACGTACAAGGATGCGAAAGCAGCCAAAGCGCTTCTGAAACGCGTCAGAGAGAGAAGGGCGATTTAGCTAGAAGCTGTCCTTCGAACGACATTCCTACAGCGTCGGCCCAATCTGCCACGGCACAAATTCTTCATCCCCAATCCCGTGGATCTCGCTCTTGGTCTTTTCCCCGCTGGCGACGGAGAGGATTTTTTCGAAGATCTCGCGGCCGGCGGCTTCGAGGGTTTGGCCGTGGAGGATTTCGCCGGAGTTGATGT
>CAZVBC010000557.1:0-3744 GCA_964625155.1 uncultured Pirellulaceae bacterium | reverse complement strand
CCGATATGCTGCCTGCAGCGTAAGTGACATTAGCCATGCACCGGATAATGAGACGTGTGCGGAAGTTTATTGCCTCGGTCACGCGGAATTGCTTTTGGCTTCAACTGAGCGGCCACCAGATAATATAGTCGATCGAGCCTGTCCTGCTCTTCTCTGGATATGCCATCGATTGGCTCAAGCATGCCGCGCGAATCGATCGGATAGCTTTTGCCTTCCAGGTGTACGTATCTCATAATTACGCCAATTGAAGAATTCCATTAGAAGCACTAAGGTCCACCGTAAATGTTTCGCCAGCTAAAACTGTTATGCTAGACCCATAATCCCAATAGCAGACCAACTCATCATTCGTTGCTGTGTCATTGTAGATTACGGCATACCTCAACGGTCCAATGGAACCGCCCGAAGCTGTAAACACCACGTCATTACCGACGAGTTTATAAGTTCCCGAAGTCTGTGAGCTTGCAGTGATAGTTATCGCCGTTCCGCCTGCAGTATAGCCGTTGCCCGCACTTATCTCGGTGATGTCCGCTTTCACAGCGTTACTTGCCGACGGTGCGGTATTGGTAAGCATAACCTTGAGCGTATCCGCTCCGAGGTTATGTACCTTTTCCGCCAATGCCTCGATAAATGAATTGAATTTTACAAAGGTTGCCATTACCAAGCCTCAACTGTCGAAAAATATCCAACCAAAATTGTATCAACCGCAACACCAGATGAAGCTCCACTATAAACCAAATTCGCCGCCTGACCCGAAAGAGCATACGAACCGAAGTCCGCCACTAATACACGAGATGCCAATAGCGTAGCATCTTGGCCCGTCAACGCAAACGAACCGTGGTCAGCCGCCAAAACACGACCAACCAACAGCCCGGCATCCTGACCGCTCAGTGAAAACAAACCGTAGTCAGCAGCAAGCACCCGAGCCATTACCAGTCCAGCATCTTGGCCGGTCAACGCGAAGGTGCCATGATCTGCAGAGAGAACACGAGCAACGATCAGACCAGCATCCTGACCGGTCAGTGAAAACGAACCATAATCAGCCGTGAGCGTGTAGCTCGTACCACCGCCTACATCCCAATCGCCCGTTAGCCAATCGCCTGTCAGAAAGTCCGCCATTATACGTTGCTCAACTCCTTAATTGCCCTCAGAGCTACCCGCATCATCGGTGCCATCGCTTTTGCGAATGCAATAGTTTGCGCGTTTGTTGGAGCGGTGATCGCTTCGTAATCTTGAATTGTATTGATGAAACCATTCACACGTTTTCTAAGATTATTTTGCAATGGTTTTTCGCTCGCCTCCTTCGCATCTTTTGCCGCGTCAACTTGTTCTTGTGTGACTGCGTTTAGTTGTGCCGATGTTGGTAGAGGCCCTAACGAGTCTTCCCAATAGGTTATACGCGGTCCGGTGCCGTCATCGCTAACTTTGAAATTCACATCATTGACGGCCAGTGGAAATAATGTTTCGATCGCTTCAGATAGTGAGGCCATTAGCTCAGTACCTCCATAATACTTAGGATCGGCGAATTAACCGATGTACCCGTATCGCCGTTGCTGCCTTTCTGATGCCAGCCATAAAGCTGTAAATAATCTCCCGCAGCAACGCCTGGAAGCAACATCACACCATGAGCCGTACCGGTTCCAGTCACAACGACCGCAAATGTTCCGCTGCCAACAAGGAACGCACCGTTGCTGTAAATTTTAAAATTTAATCGAGTGCTAACGGGCATCGAACCAATAGAAAAGAACGCTTCTGCCAGATACGTACCAGCCCTGCGTAATGTGATTCGATTGGTCGAAGTGTTGCCGAGAGCACCAACATCGAGAACAGAATTGTCCAGTGTGATCAGCGTATCAGTGCTCGTAACAATACCAGTCTGTGATGTCGGCTTGCTCAGTTTGCAACTTGTTGGCAGCCTTTTATCGATCTCGACAATCCACGTATTCGCGGCGATGCAAAGAAAAATGACGCACTCACCTTTAAGAAAAACTCGACTCCATTCAGTAGCGGCACTACCACCGTTTATCGTTTGGCTAGCCGCGCCTTTAAGGATAATTGCATACGTGTCGTCACCGTCTGCAACGTACACACCAACTCGCTGACCAGCAGATGCGCTCGGCAGAGTAACGTTTCGATCAGCCGTTAGCCCCGAGATTGTGAGTACGTACAATTGTCCGACCGCACCAGTGAGATCCGAACCCGTTAATGTTTGCGCATTGGGTTCAAGACCGCCACCATAGACAGTCTTTATGAGATCCCGAGCTGACTGTGCAGGGATGTTATTCGAATCGCGAAACAGACCTGTCGTCGGGTCCAGTAGCTCAGTGAGTGTGCGTATCGTATCTGCCATCGCTCACCCCAAATCCACAGAATACTGAAACACTCTCGCATGCCCGTCTTGATGCGCCGCCGGAACGAGAACGTAAAGCTTATTGGTCGTCTCGTCAAACGTCGCACTGTCAGCGCAATACGGGTAATTGCCAACGCTCGTACTCGGATAAGTCCGCCAGTCGTACCGTGGCCATTGGCCGCCCATGTCCCATAGATTCTGAGGCTGTACGTTGTGTGGCTTTCGCTTTCCTTCGACCACTTCTCCAAAATGATCAGGGTCGAATACGTGGCCTTCAATCACGATAGGAGCCGTCGCGCCGAAGGTGGATCGTACGTAACCAGCATTTCCGCCCATGCCCGTCATGATCGCAAAAAAGCCATGTTTCTTGGGACCATCGAACCAAACAGCAGTACCGAGATAGGTGTCACCCCATGCCCATCGTGCGTAGCCATCAGGTGCTGTCCCGAACCACTGTTGATACTGCGAGGTGAACGGGCCGTTAGGGAAATTTTCCTGGAACCCTTTTCCGGGAGGTACACCTACGCCATCGAAATAATTGTTGACTCGATTTGGAAGCCGCCTTCCACGATCAGCCGTACCTGGTGCTGCGTGTTGATACCAATCGCCTTGAAGCGATCCACTTCGATGGTCCGATAGAGTGTGAAATGGCACTTCGATATTCTGCGGGCCACCTGAAGGATCATGAAACGTGTAAAGATTCAGACCTAACGATACGCCATGTCCGGCATTCATTAGCGAGGAATAGCCGCCGAATCCCGCACACAAATCTCCAACGCCATACTTCTGTTGAAACCACGATGGCACTTCACGCACGCCACCATAGCGGCCTCTGTCTCCAATTCCAGCGAATCCCCACGGCCCTTTAAATTCCACTGGCGGTGCCCAATTGGGGCTAAGCTTTCGATAGCTTATCCCCTTAGTATTCCACATGGCTTCTTGCGTACCCGGGTAGTCCCATGCCTGCACGCTCCAGAGCCGATGCTTGCTTTTTTGATACCAAAGACCATAACGTGTATCAGCGCTCGACCAACTACCAGGTCCCCAAAGATGACCCATCGAACCAACCCAACGCCGCTGAAAATCATCGTGCTTCGAATTGGCCCCGACGCGTTTCGTCAGACCAGGATGCGCGAACGCAACTAGTGTGTCATATTTATGCGTGGTGCCTGTCGCTGCATCGTAACCACGGGTGAGAACGAAAAATTCGATCTTCCCGTTTACATAGCGATGCGTCAGCCCAGTGCAAAAGTTCTGCAAATCGGCCCATGCAAGATGTTTGTCGATTTCAAAAAAACCATCGAGCGTGAAGTCTGATTGCTGAAGCAACTGCCTTCCAACTGGTGGTGTAACATGCTGTTCCAGCGCTGATACTCGCGCAGCTAATAGATTCGCTT
>CAZVBC010000556.1:0-3755 GCA_964625155.1 uncultured Pirellulaceae bacterium | reverse complement strand
CGTCGCATGTCTCTATAGCGAGTGAGTTTTGTCTCGCTCTGGATGTAAACTCTTGAGGAATAGAGGAATAAAAGACATGGTCGCCAAAAATGCTCACACCGCTTTCTATTCGATCTTCCCTGCCGGAACAGTGCGCTTGCCTAAGCGATATCCTCGCTCAAATCGTTTTTCTGACAACTCCAAGTCAGAAATGATTGAGATTGTCGAACGTTCGGGCAAACAAGCGCAAGTTTCTACTCAGATTGTCTCAGCGATTGTTTTGGCCGCGACTGTGATTATGTCCAACGCCGCCATGGCTGTGATTGGACTGCAAGTCGCTGAGCTGGTTGCCACCCCAATCCAGCTCTCAGTTGGAGACTTAATGCGCGTTGTCGCTGGTCGTTAATGCCCGAACCGCGAACCACGCGCAGCAATGCGACATTGGAGTTTGCGATTGGTAATGGTTTTGAATGAGTCCCAATCGTCGGAAACCAGATCTGTGAAAAAAGACCTGTCCCTACTGCTTTCAGCTGCTGCATCGGGCGATGCCCTCGCAACGCAGGAGTTGTTTCCGTTGGTTTATGACGAACTAAAGGCATTGGCGAGAAGACGAATTGCCCGCGAGAAAACGGGGCACTCACTCAATGCAACGGCATTAGTTCATGAAGCCTACGTGCGTTTGGTAGGGAGCGGCGGCGGGACCAACTGGCACAATCGCGGCCACTTTTTCGCAGCGGCTGCTGAAGCCATGCGCCGCATACTTGTCGAAAACGCCCGCCGCAAGGCCCGCCTCAAGCATGGTGGCCAGTACCAGCGAATCGAATTGACCAACCTCGATGTAGAGATGTGTGCTCCGCCTGAAATGGTGCTCGCCATCGATGATGTGCTCGAGCGATTTGCGCAAGAAGACCCAATTAGCTCAGAACTTGTCAAGCTCCGCTTTTTCGCTGGCCTCTCGGTCGAAGAAGCGGGGAATGCATTGTCGTTGTCCAGGGCTGATGCTTACCGCCACTGGAAGTATGCTCGAGCTTGGTTGCAATGTGAACTTTCTGACTCATCTGAAGCCCCTACCCAAGAGTAGCCATGCAAGCCAAAGAGATTTTTCTAAATGCGATCGACATTGAAGAGCCAGCAGAACGTGAAGCCTTTGTCAATGAAAAATGTGGTGAAGACGTTGCTCTAAAACGCAAAGTCTTGGCCTTGTTGGCGGCTAACGCAGATCCGGATAGTTTTCTCGATCAACCTGCGGCAAGGTTCGACATAACTTCCACCACCTTCGGGAAAAAACATGGCAGTGGCGTAGACGATTCATCGCACCATGGGCGCTTCCTGCCCGGCACAAAACTGGCAGATCGCTATCGCATTGTGTCGCTGCTTGGACGCGGCGGAATGGGCGAAGTCTACCGCGCCGATGATCTCAGGCTCGGCCAAACGGTAGCTCTCAAGTTCTTGCCACGCGAACTGGCCAAGGATACCAAGCGACTTGAGTATTTCCATCAAGAGGTAAAGCTAGCCAGGCAGATCTCGCATCCGAACATCTGCCGCGTGTATGACATCGCCGAAGTCAACGGACAACAGTTCCTGTCGATGGAGTATATCGATGGCGAAGATCTCAAAACGTTGCTTCATCGCATCGGTCGCCTTCCCAAAGACAAGGGCATTCAGATCGCTCGGCAGTTATGCTCGGGTTTAGCAGCCGCCCATGCCAAAGGCGTGCTGCATCGCGATTTGAAACCTGCCAACATCATGATCGACGGTCAAGGCCAAGTGCGGATCACGGACTTTGGCTTGGCTACGGTATCGGCAGATGGTGAAAACGTGATTGGGATGTCGGGAACGCCGGCTTACATGGCTCCGGAGCAATTGTTGCGAGGACAAACGAGCCCTCGGACGGACATATACTCACTGGGACTAATTCTGTTCGAAGTTTTTACGGGCAAACCTGCGCACGATGCAAACTCATTGCCGGAGCTGCAACGACTGCATGAAGACTCTTCGAGCGTGCGCAATCCATCCGACATTGTAGACGATATCGATCCAGCAGTAGAGCGAGCGATTACGCGCTGTTTATCTCCGGATCCCAGCCTGCGTCCGCGCACGGCCAGCGAACTTGCGGCCAGCTTGCCTGGTGGCGATCCACTCGCTGCGGCGCTGGCTGCTGGTGAGACGCCTCATCCTGACATTGTAGCCATGTCAGGCGATACCAAGCTGCTGTCGCCGAAGGTGGCGATGAGTTTGGTGGTTGCTATTGTCTTTGGACTGTTGATTAACCTATTGGGTTGGCAGCAACTGGACAAGCTCAACGCAATCGAACCATTTCTCTCTCCCGAAGTCTTGGCTTATCGCGCTCAGACAGTTCTAAAGCAGCTTGGCGCCTCGGCAACCATGGTCGATTCCAGTTACGGGTTCGATCACGTCGATACGCAAGATCTGAACAACCGGATTGCCAACCGACCAGGGTTTGAAAATTGGACTCGCTTTGGTTTTTGGTACAGAGAGTCGCCGCAGGTATTTCGCGCCGATACTTTGGGCCAAGATACTCCGCGACGAGGGAACGCAACCATCGATCTTTGGTATCCAGCCTGGTCAGTTGCTGGCATGCGTGGTGTTCGACTGGACAACGCTGGTTGGCTACGTTGGTTTCAAGCGATTCCTCCGATGGAGAAAAGTAAGGCGATTGAAGAGAGGCCGCTGGAGTGGTCCACTTGGTTTACGGAGGAAATGCTTGGTTTCTCACTGGAAAAACTGGAACAATGTGAGGCACAGGTGGTTCCTCCCGTAGTTTATGATCAAGTTCAAGCATGGCATGGGAAGTGGCCAGGGAGCGATGATCAATTGTTGGTCGTGGCCGCTGCGTTTCAGGGCCAACCGGTCTATTTTGAAATTCTTGCGGAACCCAACATACGCGCCAGCGAGCCGCGACCTACGGCCCAAGTTCGTACCGGATTGGCGATAGATTTGGTCATAAAGTATGCGGTTATACCTTGCATTGCGCTCGTGCTTATGGCGCGGAACGTCTATTTACGTCGCTGGGATCGTCGTGGAGCGTGGCGGTTGGCAGTATTTGTTGTCGTCGCCAATTTAATCGCTTGCCTGACACGTGCGCATCATTCCTGGACGGACTGGGAGATTGAAGTTCTGCGCAACTGTTGGGCGTTTGCACTTTTAACGGCCTCCATCACGTGGCTCAACTATGTGGCTCTGGAGCCAACGGTTAGACGCTATTGGCCAGACCTGCTGATATCGTGGACGAGACTGCTTGGCGGTCGTTTCACGGATCCTCTTATCGGTCACGACATACTCTTGGGAAGTGTCATCGGTTTGGGCATGTGCGCATTCACGCTTGTCTTTCCGCTTAGCGATCCACAGTTCCACATGTTGCATGGAACGCACCGACTGTTGAGTATACCGCTGACGATTGGCAGTCTCTTCGCCTTTGTGGAGATAGCTGTTAGCGGAGTTGTCTTTCTCACCTTTGTGATGGTGGTCATGCGCATCATCATTCGCAAACAGACACCCACCTTTATTGTTGCATTGTTACTTTTTGGAACGATCCACTCCCTGCTGAGTGATGTCGCGATCCACTTATGGATTGTCATTTGGCTGCAGGTAGGGTTGTTCTTGTTCGCGCTCGTGCGCTATGGAATGTTAGCGTCCATATTGGCGGGATTTGTTTATTTTGTGATGCAAGGCGGCGTGATTACTATTGACCCAACTCGCTTCTATTTTGCAAACGTAATGGTCTACATTGGCGTGTTAGTTTGTCTTACAGCCTT
>CAZVBC010000555.1:0-3758 GCA_964625155.1 uncultured Pirellulaceae bacterium | reverse complement strand
CAACTGAGTCAACGAATCGTATCGTGAACTTGGGCTGAACGACTTGGGGACGAAGGAACCATGAGGTCCAGCGTAAATGTCTTCGATGATTGGATACTTTCTCGAAGCGTCAAAATCGCGAGGCCAGCAAATGATTCCCCAAATGTCCGTTTGTCCATCGCGCCCCTTGGCTACGAACACTTCGGGTGCAGACCAGCCACTTTCGACCAATTCTCTCAAGTCGGCTTGTTCAAGCTTGCAGACGAACCGTCCGTCCGACACTTGACGCAGCTCGGTGATCGGTCCCGCGTCGATCCGCGAGTATGTGTCGACAATGTATTTGCGATCCGGCGAAAACTGAATCGTGTGGTTGCCATTACCTTCAGTCAACCAAACCAGTTTCCCGCTATCCAAATCGACATAGCCGTGATGCACCAAATAGGGATCTTGATCGTTGTAGACGCCGCTGGCACTGAACCACAAGCGGCGGTTCGCTTCATCGATCATTTCGACACCACGCACGACGACCTTTGCGGGAGTCAGCGCGCGTTTCTCTTGGCCCGTGAGAGAATCGATGAGGATCAATTGTCGCCATCCGTTCTTTTCCGTAGCGAAAACGAATTCATCAGATTCGGTCAACCAATTCACTTTTTCGTATCCTTGATTTTCCGTATGCGCGGTCCAGATAAATGTGTCCGACTTTTCGTCGATCAAGTTTCTCGCCGATGCGCTGGCCAGATCGATCTCGATCAAACGAAATCGCTGGTGTCCACGGTCCGTTTGCTCGTAAGTAAATCGTTTTCCATCGCCGCTGAATCGAACGCGCGGCCGCAGCCACTCGTGCTCGAACCGATCGACGATCGGCTTGACCTGTTCACGCGAGCCGACACGAAAAATGTTCAGTTCGTGAGTGGGAAAGGGATCTCCGGGTAAAGCGTATGGCCGCGACTCGAGCTGTGCACGACCGCCATCCTTGGGTGACGAACGAATGAGGTGAACTTCTTTCCGTGCCGCAGCTTCGACGCGAAACGTGACCAGCGTCTGTGAATCCGGCGACCATGTCAATTGACCGTATTCGAATCCTTCGCGTCCATCGTGGCTGAGCGTGATCGATTGGTCCGAGTAAGTGGATTTGACGACGACGTTGAAATTCTCGATTGCCGCGAGCCACTTACCATCCGGCGAGCGACCGCCCGATCCTCTTTCGTCGCGATCGGACAAGCTTCGGCGGCGAGCAGGGGCCGGTGGCTCGAACTTGCGTCCATCGATTACGATGTGATTCGGCGTGTCGTCAGCCGCGACCACTCCATAGCTCTCTTGTTTGTCGCCAACAATTTCCCAGCGATGGCCGCCAAACGTGTGCTGAACTTTCGTACGACCGGCCTCGACTTTACCGTAACTTTGCTTCGTACCATCTCCGCTCAGCCAAAACACTTCGACGGCAACGGCCATTCGATTGTCGAACGTGATGGACGACTCCGCACCGGTCTGCGCGCCACCACGACTTGAGTTCGTTCGAGCATTGTTGCGATCGGCATTTCCATTAGTGGAGGAACTCTTTACGTCGCTGGCGGACTCGGTCAATTTCAGATTGACTGCATCCCACAGATATCGCTTGCCGCCGCCAAGCAACGCAACCAGTTTTCCATCGGCGTCGTATTCCAGCGACTCCAGTGGCAAATGCAAACCATCCACGTCAGTTACGGAATCTTGCCCGCCGCTGGCCAACGCATTTGCAACAGCATTGTGATCGAAAGCTTTTTCGCGTTTCGCCGTGACTGCATCGACGAAAATGAACTCGCGCCCACCGTTGGGCAATTCGTTCCGGTACCAGAATTTGGTGTTATCGCTAACCCAATTTGGCGTAACACGATTTCGATAGATGCGGCGATCCTCGCGTAAACTTCGATTGGTTGCTTGAGGCGCCTCAAGCTGCTCCACTCTCGCGGCGATTTGCTCAGCGCACGATCCGTCAGTTTGTGAGTGCACGTCGGAACCGTGGCAAAACTCCAATAAACAACACCCAACGAGAGCAATCCATTGAAGTCGGCTAGCGCACATTGAACAGTTCCTCAGAAAAGATAGCGCATTGCAAAGACTAAAACCATCTTACACAAAGTTGATGGGCTGCGACCATGAACGACACCTTTTGTGATGCTGTCCAATTATGCTGCCAAAAAATATCTTAGCCAACCAACCAGTCCGCATGTGAGAACGATGGTCGGGATGCTGAGCTTCCATTGGCTCATAGCACTGAATGAAACGATACCCACCACCAACGCAAATAGATCAAGGCTGGACCAAAGTTCAAATACACTCATCCCAAATAAACTGCGATCGCTCGGTACATCCGGAAAGAAAGCTGTCTTGGCAAGCATCAAAGCCAAGTTGACGATTGCTCCAACTACTGCCGCTGAGATACCGCTCAACGCACCGGTCAAGCGAAGCTCTCCACGCATGTTCTCGATATAGGGTGCACCCACAATGATAAAGAGAAAAGACGGCAAGAACGTAAAATAAGTGGCCACGAGGCTTCCCAAGATTGCTCCGGCATAACCCATTCCACCAACTTGAAACCCACCTACAAATCCAACAAATGTAACGACCATGATCAACGGCCCTGGCGTTGTTTCGCCCAGAGCCAAACCGTCAAGCATCTGCCCTGGTTTGAGCCACTGGTAACCGCTGACCGCTTGCTGGGCAACATAGGGCAACACTGCATAAGCTCCACCAAACGTTACCAGCGCGGCGGATGTAAAAAACATTCCCATCCGAGTAAACGTACCATCCCAACTTTGCCAGAACACCAACGCTGTCATTGGGCCAAGCCAGAGAATAGCGCCAATTAGCAACTGAAAAACCAACCGCATACGACCGAGACTTGCATGCGGCGGCGGTTCATGACTGTCGCCGATGATGAAATCATGTTGAGCATGCTCGATGCGCTTATTTTTGGTGGCTCCATGAAGGCCCGCCGCTTTGAATTTCTCAGGGGCGATGAGCGTTCCCAGCCAGCCAGCAAGGCCAGCAGCCACCACGATTATGGGAAATGGCAACTGAAGCCAGGCTAGAACCAAGAAGGCTGCAACGGCAAAGCAAACGAGCAGTCGATTCTTGATCGCACGAGCCCCAATTCGCATTACGGCGGCAAATACGATGGCCACTACGGCTGGCTTGACGCCGTCAATGACCGACGCCACTGCTGGGACTTGACCAAACGTCACATAGGTTGCACTTAGTAAGATCAAGATTACCAGACTCGGCAGAATAAACAGTCCGCCCGCTGCAATACCACCACGAATTCCATGTAGCAACCAACCGATATACGTTGCCAGTTGCTGCGCCTCTGGCCCGGGCAGGACCATACAATAGTTCAGTGCATGCATAAACCTTCGTTCTGAAATCCAACGTCTGCGTTCCACCAGTTCGCTATGCATGATCGCAATCTGGCCAGCCGGACCTCCAAAGCTGATGAAACCCAACTTGAGCCAAAATGCCAACGCTTCTTTAAAAGATACTTCGCTTTGCATTGGGTCGTCCTGAGTGTTCAAATTAACGACAGAGTATCCTAAAGATCGTGCCTTCAATAGAGCAGTCAGGCAATTGCGAAAATGCATGGCAAAGTAGTTTGCCAACGCTGGAATCAGTTTGAAATTATTCTGAACTTAATCGTACTGCCAGCCAAGCGCGGGCGTAGGACCAGAGGTTGTCGGCGGTGCGGGGAGCGACGTGGAGAATCTCGGCGGCTTCGGGGATGGTGAATCCAGCGAAATAACGCA
>CAZVBC010000554.1:0-3788 GCA_964625155.1 uncultured Pirellulaceae bacterium | reverse complement strand
GTAGCCGTCGACATGAGCGGCACTCCTCCGGAAAGATAGCGTTAATGGGACGTTTCATCGGTCGACCTGCGCCGACCCAAACCCGGTCACAATTCCAGGATTGGACCGCCTGCTGAGGCCGTCAAAAAGGCATTAGCTCAGGTTGTCGCGTGAGCAAAGCAAACGTCGTGCCAGAGACGTCTGTCTGACATAAGTTGAAAAAGGAAATAATGGAACACAAATAAAAACGACACTTTTTTCTAACCCAACCTACCAAAAGAACGATGTCAGCGATCCTGTCTTGTGTTTGCTGCCATTTTGGCTGGCTGGCCTTCGATCACGCTGAATTCGCTGTTATGCTGTTCAACTTACGCTTGAACCAGCAACAGCTTCGATCAAACAAAACGCAATTGCTTTCAGTGTCCACACAGGAAGTCTTAGGGGGGAATATGATCGTCAATCCAATTTCCGGAAGAGCTTCCCAGATCGAGGTCGACGCTCTCGTAGTGGTTGCCTGCGATAAAGCGAAACTGGTAGGTGTCGCAGCAGAAGTGGATGAGGCATCCGGCGGGATGTTGAGCCGATTGGTTGCAGAGGGTGAGGTGTCTACCAAGATTGGTAAAACAACACTGCTCTACAAAGTTCCTGGTGTGGCCGCAAAATGTATTCTCGTGGCAGGGGGAGGAGAAAATGGAAACGATGACCCTGCGAATTCAGGACGCATCGCTGGTGCAGCGGCAAGGCGATTGGCTGAGCGCGAGCGCGCAAGAGTTGCCTTTTCGTTCGGCTCCACCGACACGCAGGCCCTCGCCAATGCGATAGCAGCATCAATCAACGGCTTTCACGGACAAGATCTATTCCGCTCTGAGAAGAACGTCAAACCAGCCCGTGAAATCCTGTGTTTCGATGACAACCCCGAGGCGCTGCAACAAGGTTCAGCCGTTGGGCATGGAATGTTATTGGCTCGCGAACTAGTCAACCTACCTCCGAACTATCTTTATCCTGAATCATTTGCTCGACGAGCTGCCGAAGTTGCCGTGTCCAACGGTTTAGAACTGGAAATTTGGGACGAGTTGCGATTGCGACGCGAAAAATGTGATTCGCTGCTGGCCGTTGCCGCCGGTTCGACGCGAGCAGCTCGAATGTTGGTAATGCGTTATGCGGGCAGACGACAGTCACCCCCTTTGGCAATCGTCGGGAAAGGAGTCACGTTCGATTCTGGAGGACTATCGATCAAACCCACCGACGGCATGGTCACAATGAAATGCGATATGGCCGGCGCGGCAACTGTGTTGGCCACAATGCAAACTATTGCAAGCCTCGAAGTGGAAACTCCAGTGGTCGGCCTGGTTGGACTTGTCGAAAACATGCTCGGTGGCAACGCTTACAAACTTGGGGATGTCTTAACGTCACGTAGCGGCAAGACAATCGAAGTCCTCAATACAGATGCCGAAGGACGGCTGGTCCTGGCCGATGTACTTAACGTGGCTTGCCAAGAAAAACCATCGGGCATTATCGATCTCGCCACCCTCACCGGCGCATGCGTGGTTGCCTTGGGAACCGATATTGCCGGAGCAATGAGCAACAACGAAGCCTTGCAGGGACGAGTTCTCGAAGCGGCCAAGGCCGCAGGCGAAATGGTCTGGCCTCTACCCATGTTTCCTCATTTTCGAGAGCAAATTCAAAGTCAAGTTGCCGACATCAAGAATGTCGGCGATGGACGCTGGGGAGGAGCCATCACGGCGGCCAAATTCCTGGAAGAATTTGTTGGCCAGACTCCTTGGGTTCACTTAGATATCGCTGGCCCAGCTTTTAACGACAAACCCAAGCCGCATCAAGATGCTGGTGCTACCGGCTGTTTGGTTAATACGCTCACACAACTTCTTCGTCGGTCGTGAGATTTTGCTGCTTCAGACCAAACCGCAGATTGCATGAATCAATGCGGGCGCAGGAGCAGGATTATTGCCAACGCTTGCTCCAGGCGTTGCATGATTCTGCTGACCTCTTCCGTTCCAAACGAGCCGAACCTCCAGGCTGCCTTCGTGTCCTACATCCACGAAAGGTATCATGTAGGTGACACTATGGAACATGTATTTGTTGAGCGACAATTCAATAGGATTGGAGCCAGGGTTCGGCTGAGCAAAATCAACGGACCGCGTCGTCCAAGCGGCAGCTTGGTTACACTGGACGTGCGGAAAGATCCCAAGGGCGAGTTCTTTGACATCAGCTCTCTTCCCGATGCCAAAGTTGCAGTCGAAGTGATCGATGTTCAGCCGAACGACCGGCACTTGTTGGTTTTGGTACGAGAAAACAATCAAAAGCACAAGTACCTCTGCGGACATGATGAACGACACTGGTTTGTGGCCGCGATTCCTGAGACCGCAGCGGTTGGAACTGTCCGACAAGCGAAGGAGGCACTGAAACCTCGTGAAGTGCTGCGAGAGCAGGGCCGCTTGCGCCTGGCTGCCAAAGCTCGTAACCGTCGCAAGAATGCTGCTTATGTTCGCCAGGGTGAATGGTTCTTCGTCCCAGTTTCATTCATGCAAGTCGATAGAAAGATGGTTCTGACCAACGAACCGATCTCGCGCGGAAACGGCAGCAAGCCGCACTGGGCTGAATTTTGTTTTCGAACGGGTGGCGAAACTGTCTACGTATGTAGCCGTTATCCCAACGGCGTGAGCGGAATAACCTACAAGCAAATCATCAGCCGCCAAGCCAGCGCTGGAAGCTGGGGATGGCGCACGATGATTCGCAATGCCAGTGTTTTCGTTCAGGGACGGATCAGCCATGCGGACCACAGAACAGTCGTACTTCATGGTTGGCACCAAGTTCTAATGAACACAGAGAACCAGTCACAGGCTATGCAAAACGTGGCGTTCTTAGACTAAGCCCAATTGGCCGCTTGATTCTCTGCAACGCCCGTAGCACGATCTTGCTAGTACTCTGTCACAGCTAAGATTTAGGGTTCGCGGAAACAGGAGCGCGAGGTTCCTACCGAGCCGCCACGCAATTGGCTCAGCCGGAGCTTCGCCCGCTTCGCCCTCCCGATCCCCAAAATTAAACTGTGGCACATGCAATCGTTGGCCAAGATTTGCGATCACGACCCGCAACTGTTGCTGGCGACCAACTTCAAGATCGTGGATGTGACGAATCCCGATTCCGAACAGGACGGTATCGCTTGGTGGCAAGAGCTGACCGGCCGAGGAGGCGAAGGGATGGTCGTCAAACCAATGGAGTTCGTGGTGCGAAGCAAAAAGGGCCTGTTGCAACCCGCCATGAAGTGTCGCGGCCGCGAATACCTGCGAATCATCTACGGTCCCGATTACGACGCCAACGAAAACCTTTCCCGCCTGCGTAATCGAGCCTTGGGAGCCAAGCGTTCCTTGGCCCTACGCGAATTCGCCCTCGGCATCGAAGCCCTGGAACGCTTCATTCGTAAGGAACCACTGCGCCGCGTCCACGAATGCGCTTTCGGCGTTCTAGCGTTAGAGAGCGAGCCGGTTGATCCGAGATTGTAACGTGCCGTAACTTCCGACAATTCTTGTGCTCGACAAGGTCATTTTAATAAGTGTCGTAGAGAAGACCGTGTGCATGTCGAATGAATATTCTTTCGGTCAGTACATGGTGGTCGGCTGCAATACGCCGTTTACCCAACAGCTATCAAGAGTTATTTCAAATTGGGAATATCTCCGGCTTGCAACGATTCAATCTCTTTGGGCGTTAGTACCGTGCTAGCTTTTGCAAGCTTAGACTTCAATCGGTCGGTAAAGTCAGTGAACCGTATTTCACAGTGACCAGGATCGAGATCT
>CAZVBC010000553.1:0-3823 GCA_964625155.1 uncultured Pirellulaceae bacterium | reverse complement strand
TCCAACGTTGAACCAGTTCAGGAACTAATCGATTTGATTACGACTCAACGTGGCTTTGAACTCAATTCTCAAGCTGTCCAAGCCGGCGACCAATTGTTGCAATTGATCGCCAACATTCGTAGATAGCGAGTTGCCGTGACACCTAAACTTCTAACGCGAATATGTATTATCGCTTGCCTGTTCCCGATCAGCGGTGCGGCTGGTGCGGCGGATGTTATTGCACTCCGTTTTCGCCAGTCTCCGACTTGCAATTCAAATATCGTCCGCTTAGGAGACGTCGTCGAAATAGCTATGGGCTCCGAGTTGCTGGGGCCAAATGTGCTGGCTATTCCCCTAGCTCCCGCGCCGCGTGAAGGCCAATTTCAAATATGGACATCTGAAGATATCGCCCAGCACCTTGAGTTGCGAGGTGTTCGCCGCGAGATTCTCAAGTGGTCCGGGGAAAGCAGTGTCAAGATTGAGCGCAGCGCTACAGCCGATCCAACACTGCGACCAACAGCCATGTATCCCAGTTTTCTACAAGATCGATCTATCAATCAAGCGGAGATAAATGTCAGCAATGCTTTGAATGACTACATTGCCTCGCAGGCTGGTGATCGAATGAAACGCGACATTGTCGTGCATCTTCCGCCTGAGCACGTAAAGCGCCTACTATCTCGACGTAATATTGTGGCGGTCGGTGGAGGGCAAGCACCATTTGAAGGCACACAGAGTTTTGTACTCGAAGTCGCCGATCAACAACAAGCTCTACGCATCCCAATTCAAGCTGAGGTGACACCGCCCGCGATGGTTGTAGTCGCTGCGCGGTCACTGCGACAAAACGAAATTCTCAATGCGGAAATGCTCAAATACGCACCGATCCCACAACAGCAAGTAAATGAACAAGCCGACATGATCTCGGACATCAATCAGATTGTCGGCCAACAACTGCGTCGCAGCATCGCCACGGGAGTCCCAATCCTGCGCAAGACCATTGGTTCGCCTATCGTGATCACTCGCGGTGACCTTTTGGAAATCGAATCGGTAGCTGGGCCGGTAACTGTGCGCATGCCTGGGCGCGCATTAGCAGACGGGGCGATCGGCGAAGCGATTCCAGTTGAAAATACCTCAATTCGCAAGAGACTAATGGCGACGATCGTGAATCAGGGCAAAGTTCGCATCATCGCTGCCGCAATTGGAACCGAGCAAGGCGATCAACGTCCGCCAGTGGCGATGCGTGATCCGGGCACCCTTCTTTCGAAAGGCTTCAAATGAATTGCAGGCACACTCATGGCCATTTCATTGTGACAACATTCTGCTTGATCGCATGCAGCACCAGTTTTGCAGTGGCTCAAAACAGCAGCTTGTTCCAGCAACCTGATGTACTGATCAATAGTCCACAAAAGTCGTTTATGATTGCAACCAATATGCAGTCTCGCGTTACGCCCGAGTCAGGCGTTGTGCTGTCACCGGCGGCAGGCAGCCCTCCACCTATGGCCGGAGCAAACTGGTATTACATGCCTCCACCGCAACCGCGAGTATTGAGAATCCATGATTCGGTAACGGTGCGAGTGGATGAGATATCGAGAATGACGTCGGAAGGTCGCGCAACGCAACGCAAGAACGGTTCCTACGATGCCATTATCAAGGAGTGGTTGACTCTCGAAGGACTCAAAGCGATCCGTAAAGCACCGCAGTCGAGCGGCGATCCAGCAATTTCTGGACAAGTAAACGAGACCTTTCGTGCTACTTCGGACGTGCAAACACGCGAGTCTTTGTCGTTCAATATTGCCGCCGAGATCACTGATATCCGCCCCAACGGCACGTTGGTACTCGAAGCTCATAAGACAATTACTAACAATGATATCCGCTTTGAATATTCACTGAGTGGCAGTTGCCAGGCTTCTGATATTGGCCCTGACAATGTCATTCTCAGTCGAGATATCCTCGATCTGAAAATCGATAAACGCGAAAGTGGACAAACTCGCGATGGGTATCGTCGCGGTTGGTTTCATCAAATTTTCAACCGACTTTCCCCCTTTTGAAAACACGCCTTCAGCATCGGCCTGGATACAAACGAAAAAATCTAAACGCCGCAAGGATGTGAAGCGATGAAGCAACAAAAAGTACGATTCTCAGTGCCAGCTTTTTTGTTCTGCCTTATCTTATTCTCACCGCTTTGGACCAGAGCAGATGACAATTTGACACTGCAAGACATATGTCGATTGAAGGGGCAGGAAGTCAATCACTTGCACGGTGTTGGGCTCGTGGTCGGTTTGCGAGGAACCGGCGATGAAGGCTCCCGACCAACCTCTCGGGCTCTGGTTTCATTGATGCATCATATGGGAAGCCAGTTTTCTACCGATGCTCAAGGTGTACCCAACCTAGATGAAATCAAAAAAGCTGGCAACGTGGCGTTAGTATTCGTCAATGCCGATATTCCTGCGTCAGGGGCTCAGCAAGGCGACCGGTTTGATTGCACGATCAGTTCGATCTCATCCAAGAATCTGGAAGGAGGAACGTTGATACTTACCAGCTTGCTAGGCCCGCGCCCTGATGACCCTAAAGTGTATGCATTGGCACAAGGCCAGTTGACGATCCCGGATCCTCGTACACCCACGAGTGCAGTGATACATAAAGGTTGCAAGATGGAATCCACGGTGCGCAACCAGTATGTTAGCCAAGATCACAAAGTGACGCTGGTTCTTGATCAAGGGCAAAGTACATTTCAAACAGCCCAGACAGTTGAGGAAGCAATCAACGAATTGATGCAAAACATGCTGGGTGGTTCACCGGGCAGTGCCGCCGTTCAGCAGTCAGCAACTCAGAAAATGGCACAAGCTATAGACCAACATCATATCGAAGTGGTAATTCCTAACTTCTATCGCGATGTGCCGGTACAGTTTGTGTCGCTGTTAATGGGAATTTCGATCAAAAACATTCAAAAACGCAAGAGTGTGTATATCAACGAGCGAGAAGGAGTAATCGCAGTCGGAGATGATGTCTTGATCTCTCCAGTCGCAATTTCCCACAAGAATTTGGTGATTGCCGCTGGTACGCCACGCGGAAATTTTGTGGGCGTCGATCCAGCCAGCCCCGACGCGCCGAATGTTCGCGCAAAGCTAAAGAACCTGCAGGAAGCGTTGAATGCATTGTCGGTACCAACCGATGATTTCATTTCGATTATCAAAGCACTCAAAGCAAAAGGTGATTTGTATGGAGAAGTTATCATCGAGTGAATTCAACAATGCGTGCCGCTAGCGTCAATAAATGTTCCATATGCGACGAGCAGCCAAATATGTTTCCAATTCAAAGTTCTTCGTCCAGTTCGATTTCGCAATCCACATCCGACATGCTCGTTCGCGATGGCCAGTCACTGACGGCGGCTGACGAGAAAAATTCGGATCAAGATCTGCGCAAGGCATTTCAGGATTTTGTAGGACAAACTTTCTTCTCCGAAATGCTCAAAGCCTTTCGCGCCACACAAGAGAATTCTGCTTACTTCCACGGCGGCAGAGCTGAAGAGATCTTCCAAGGCCAACTCGATCAGGTGTTGACCGAAAAATTGAGCGAGTCGTCTGCGCAGAAAATTGCCGATCCGATGTTCGAACTATTTCAACGGCCACGCCCCTAACTGGCTGATTCAAATCGAGGCCTCGTGCTTTGTAACAACTTATTTTTTACAGATCGGCAGAGCGCAACGGGCATGATGAAAAGTGAGCGGATGGGCGTTAGTCGCCGGCGCCGGAACGTTGCACTTATGCAGTGAGAAACGTCTTTGGCAATGAGATCTTACGACGCCACATGCGCAACACTTCCGGCGCAAGTTGGCGCCCATCCGCTC
>CAZVBC010000552.1:0-3845 GCA_964625155.1 uncultured Pirellulaceae bacterium | reverse complement strand
AAAACCGAGGCGTGAGTGCCTGTGCCGTTTGCGACGGAGCTCTACCACGTTTTCGCAACAAGCCGTTGATCGTTGTCGGTGGCGGGGACACGGCCATCGAGGAAGCAACCTATTTATCAAAGTATGCGTCGATGGTTCACTTGGTCCATCGTCGCGATACTTTGCGTGCCTCTAAGATCATGCAAGAGCGAGCATTTTCCAATTCCAAAATTAAAGTCGAATGGAACAGCGTAGTCGACGAAGTCCTTGGCGACGATCGGCTAGGAGTTACGGCTGTGAAGTTGAAAGATAGTCGTGATCAATCGATTCGCGAACTTCCAGCCGCTGGTATGTTCGTCGCCATTGGGCACACTCCAAACACGAATTTTCTCAAGGGACAGCTTGAGTTGACAGAAGGTGGTTACATTAAATGGACCAAACCCCAACGGACTTATACAAGTGTGGAAGGGGTTTATTCCGCTGGTGATGTCTCGGACGATTACTATCGGCAAGCAATTACTTCGGCGGGAACCGGCTGTATGGCCGCTCTGGATGCTGAACGCTATCTGGCGGAGAAAGGAATAATATGAACGACACGGAGGGTCGTAGCCGCGTATGGGTCTCGGTGGCAGAGGCTCGGCGCCATGACTTGGTGGGACAACATGTTGAGGTGCGAGGTTGGGTGAGAACCCGTCGCGACAGCAAAGGCGGATTCAGCTTTATCGAAGTGAATGATGGGAGCTGTTTTGGCAATCTACAGATTATTGCCGAGGTGAGTTTACCGAACTATCAAACCGATATTCACAACTTGTCCGCAGGTTCTTCGATTGTTGCCACGGGCATGATCCAGGCCAGTCAAGGTGGTGGGCAAGCGACCGAAATGAAGGTCGATCAATTGCGCGTGATTGGGGTGGCTGATCCTTTAGAATATCCGCTGCAGAAGAAGCGACATACTCTGGAAAAACTGCGTGAATGGGCGCACCTCAGACCTCGCACCAACACCTTTGGCGCTTTGACTCGCGTCCGCAATCGGCTCAGTCAGAGCGTGCACCAGTTTTTCCAAGAGCAAGGGTTTTTCTATATCAATACGCCGATCATTACGGCCAGCGATTGTGAAGGGGCTGGGCAGATGTTTCGCGTCACCACGCTGCCACTCGATAATCTGCCACTGGTTGAAGGCAAAGTGGACTATGCCAAAGATTTCTTCGGCAAGTCGTCCTATCTGACGGTTTCTGGCCAATTGGAAGCCGAGATCTATGCTACGGCACTTGGTCGAGTGTATACCTTTGGGCCAACTTTTCGCGCAGAGAACAGCAATACCAGTCGCCACTTGGCTGAGTTTTGGATGATCGAACCGGAAGCAGCATTTTTTGAGTTGCGCGACAACATGTTATTGGCTGAACAATTCATCAAGCGTTTGCTGGGCGATTTGTTAAACAGTTGCCGCGAAGATATGGCTTTTTTTGAAGAACGGATTCAGCCTGGTGTGATCGCCTCACTGACTCAAGTATTGGAGAAACCGTTCGAGCACCTTACATATACCGAAGCTATCGATATCTTGAACGCCTCGGGAGAAAAATTTGAATATCCACACTCTTGGGGTTGTGATCTGCAAGCAGAACACGAACGATTCTTAACTGAAAAACATGTGCGCGGACCGTTGATTCTGTGCAACTATCCCAAGTCAATTAAGCCTTTTTACATGCGCTGCAATGATGACGAGACGACGGTCGCAGCGATGGACGTGTTGGTGCCAAACGTGGGTGAGATCATAGGTGGCAGCCAGCGCGAAGAACGGCTGAGCGTCTTGACCTCACGCATGCAGCAGATGGGTTTGCGTGAAGAGGATTATTGGTGGTACATCGAACTGCGCAAGTTTGGGTCAGTGCCACACAGCGGTTTTGGTTTGGGCTTTGAACGTGTTGTGCAGTGGGTAACCGGGTTAGGGAATATTCGTGATTGTATTCCCTTTCCACGCACACCTGGGTCGGCCGAATTCTAGTTCAAAGCCTTCAAACAAGACGTTGTACCTGAATAGATTTCCCGTCGTGGATGACTATTTCATGCGTATCGACGTGTTCGGCTTCCTCCAGCGTTTCTTCTAATCGATGAAGGAAGCTGGCCGGTTCTTCGTCGGCTGACGCAGTAGCGATCGCGATCGCCAAACGGGTTGGGCAATCCTCTAGAGGCTCCCAAAATGCGCGTGCTTGCTCCAGGCCAGCTTGGATTTTCGAACATCGTTCGACAGCCAATTCCAACGCACAGCCTGGCATCAACATGCACGAGCATGATTGCTTAAAATGGCAAGCGACGTCGATGCCACGCATTTGTGATTGCAGGATACCCAGAACGGCTTTCCAACTCGCACGTGCTCGCGCGTTCCCCAACTCTTCGATGCCGACCGCTTGAATCATCACTGCCGTGGCTGGCAAATTGGCTCGACGCAATTGTGTCAGATAGTTCTCCAGCCTTTCCATAAACGTTCCTAGGTCGAGGAATTCAGCAGAGCGACCATTCGCATTGGCTGCCATAGCCGCTTCGATTCGCTCTCGATAGGATGTGCGCTGATTGGCTTCTGATGTAGGTTTAGCGCGGCTTCTGTCGGTAGGTGAATCTTGGTCTGGATGGTCCTCGACATCCGATAAGGATGAGATTTCATCGATTGTTCGTGTAACGCGTGTGGATCGCTTACCTGCCGTTTTATTTTCGATAGCTGGCACGTCTGGAAATGGTCGCCACTGGTCAATGTGTAACCAATAGCCGGTATTTCGCCCCGATTCCTTGGCTCGATAAAGTCCAGAGTCGGCGCGATCATAAACGCCATGAACAGAATCCGTTGGCTTTAGTTCGCACAAACCAGCACTGGCTGTAACTCGCAATTGGAGATCGTCGTGCTCGATCAGTTTTTCGGCCAGTTTTTCTCGAATTGCGGCAGCTCGCTGAACAATATCGATCATCGAGTATCCCGTGAGTATCAGTGCAAATTCTTCGCCGCCATACCTACCGGCAAAACCTGATTGTCCGCAAGCTTCTTTTATTCGGCGCCCAAATGCCGCTAACACAGCATCTCCTGCCGTATGTCCCAGATCGTCATTAACTCTCTTGAAGTGATCGATATCCAGCAGCAGCAGGGCGACCGAATCACCTTCGCGCATGGTTGCAAGGCAGTTGGTTAAAAACTCGTCAAGTGCTCGCCGATTGGCCAAGCCTGTGAGTGCATCAGTACGGGCTTGAACGGATGTGTGTTCAATCATCTCCGATTGGTCAGCAATACGTCGGCGGGCTGCTGCAAGTTGGTTTTGCATCTTGCGGTTGGCAGTGATTAACTCTTCAATGGTCGAGACCAGCCTTTCGGGTTCTTCCACTGTTGGAACTTGCAGTTTATCAGTCAGGCAACCGACCGCCTCGGTGTGTGCCGACACGTCAGCCGATACGCGAAAGGTGAGCAGTCTTAATTGGTCTGCAATATCACGCATCCGCTCCGGAGGAGGGTCGGTTGAGGTTAGCGGTACGGTAACGTTTTTGCGTACGGATTGAGACCGGAAAGTCGCGGCGACCACGGCCACGCCTCCTAATATTCCAGCGAATGTACACAAAAACTCGATCATTGATATTAACCTAACAGTGGCGGTGACAAGCCATCACTTTTTCCGTGTTCGTCTGGGCCAGGAAGCCTGGAATTTATGCTGAAATCCCACCTGCCGATAGGATTTCTACGGAAAACCAATAATGTGCTCATCTCCCGTTATTGCGATGCTGACGGGCAGCAATGGAAAGTTAGGTTGCCAATGAAGTCGTGTCAAATTGTTGGCATGGATTATTCCATCGATATCGATTTTCACCACCTTTTCGCATACTGTGAGCTT
>CAZVBC010000551.1:0-3863 GCA_964625155.1 uncultured Pirellulaceae bacterium | reverse complement strand
CGATGGCGATGCGATGCCTGCGAATTAGTTTTGAGCTCTGGTAGAGCAGTGATGGCGGATGAGCTAGCACCGCTTCGTTGTTCAAATAGCGGCGAACATCCTCCGCCATGTCACTGGCGGAGGCGTACCTGCGCAGGCGATCCTTTTCAATCGACTTCTGCACGACCCAGTCCAACTCGGAACGTATTCGACCGGATTGGATTGTTGCGTTGGCCCTGCGATTCGACTGTGTCGAATCTAGCGAGTTCTTGATAGTACTCATGCGCGCACTGGGCTTGGGCGGGTCGACTTCGCGGATTAGTCGTCGCCATTCATCGAAACTCGCGTTCCTAAACGCTTGCCGATCAAAGGGTGGTTCGCCTGTAATCAGCTCATACAGTATGACACCCAACGAATACACATCGCTGCGAGTGTCTACGTCCAGACTGTTGAGTTCGGCCTGTTCTGGACTCATATACATCGGTGTGCCAATCATCGTGGCAATTCCGGTATAGATCGTACTCTCAACTAAGGGCTGCTGGATGGCTTTGGCGACACCAAAGTCGATGACTTTGGGAACGGCCCGAACATCATCTAGCTCGACTAACACGTTGCTCGGTTTCAAATCGCGATGAATAATCCCCTTTTGATGCGCATGCTGCACGGCACCGCAGACAGTGGCAAATAATTCTAGTCGCGCATTGATGTCGAGCTTGTGTTTGTGGCAATACTCGGTGATGGCCACACCTTTCACCAACTCCATCACAAAGTACGGCAGTCCAGCATCCGTCGTTCCGGCATCGAGCACTCGAGCAATGTTGGGATGGTTCATCATCGCCAAGGCTTGTCGCTCAGCCTCGAATCGGGCGATCACCTGCTTGGAATCCATACCAGGTTTGATCAACTTCAGCGCTACGGTTCGGCGAATCGGTTCAAACTGCTGAGCTACATAGACCACGCCCATGCCACCTTCGCCAATGGTCTCCATCAATTTGTAGGGACCGATTTCCTTGGGCTGCGATTCAATAAGTACTTGAGCCGTGGTAGCGGCGAGTTCAAAGGCTTGTCCAACCAGGAAGTCGCCGCCAGCTCGATCATGCTTAAGTAGCTCCAAAACCTCCTGGCGAAGATCGATATCGCTTCCGCAACGATCATCCAAAAAAACCTGCTGATCGGAATCCGATGTCAACTCAATAAGGTCCAAAAAAACCGATTTCGCAACTTCACTTGGCTTCATCGCCCGGGCTCAACATAGAGTAGGAAGTGGGAACCTAGCTAACTTTGTCCGAAAGATTCGGGCAAAGTTGCCAAGTTTTTGATCACGACAGTCTTGGCAGATCAGTTGGCAGGTGGCGTGAGCAAATAAACACGTTGTTCGGTAGTTGTCACCGCAGTTTTACCTTTGCCTGTCGTCGATGTTTTACTCGCGGAGACCGCCATCCAAGCCTGGGAACTTATTCTATTCGACATCGATACGATGCTTTTACTCGAATTGGACCAGAACTGCATCTCGTCCGAAGCACCGGTTTCATACCCAATGACTGCGTTGTCGATGAGCGTCCAGCCTGTCTCATCTGTGAATAACGCTCCGATAGAGCCATTATTGACCCTGGCCGCCACATCACCGCTGTCATTGAAGTCTTGGACTTCAGTGCTGAAATTCGCAATCGGTTCGAGCACTCCGCCAAAAAACCGGCCTGCTCGGTACTCGACACGGTTCTTGGGTCCAGGGACCGTATAGGTACCAGCGACAACGCCCAGATTGTTGAGCTTTCCAGCATTTACAAAAGGTAGCGACGTTAGTGAACCATCAGCGTCGATAATTACTCTCGTCCGATCCAATAATTCCCCAGTAACCTGCCCCAGATTGTTCATGTCTTGCAAATACCTTACCGCTCCCAGCGATCGCACCAAGGTGGGCGATCCAAGTGAGATGTTGTACACATCGGCCTCGAACCTGGTAGCCCATGACCCCGCGTCTTGATGAACAACTAAGACATCACCAGAATCGTTAATCCGCATTCCATAGGAATAAGCTGACCAGCTAGGAGCCGGCAGCAATCCCCAAGTACTAGTGAGAAGATCGAGAAAATACCCAATCCTCCCACCATTGCTGTCGCTGAAGTAACCCACCACTTGGCAACTGTTATTGATGCCGACGCAAGATGAGCCATTGAAGCCTGACGGCGTAGGGATCATCTCGTCGAGCGATATTACGCTTCCAGGCTGCTGAGCGATGATGCCTTGGTGGTCGTAAATGAATCCGGTCTGTGGACTACCTACTTTGCCGTCCGGGCTGGCATGGGATCCGACGACCAGACCAAAGTCATTCATACGATTGACTATTGCTCTGGGTTCTACTGGGATCCGATGCAGTACGTAATCTTGAGCTACAGCAAGTGCCGCAAAGCTCTGGAAAAGCAGGCACAGAATGACTGGCAGCTTCCATTTCGTTCGAGCGGCTGCTCTACTTTTCACTAGACCAATGGAATCTGATGTGCAGTAAATTGCGAGGTTTCCTTTTGGTGCCGAGAATTCCACAGGGGGGAGTGAGGGGTTGACTTTCTGTCTCATCGTAAAGTCCTTGTTGCTTGACGGCTTGTGCCTGGATTCGGTGATAGAGATAACGGCGCGCAACCAATTGCCAACAAGTAACGGCTCCAGGGAGGAGTATCCGCCTGCGTGGGCCTCACTGATAACGCAGCCTCTCTACCAACCAACGCGACGCGGAACACTCAACCCCGCCAAAATTCCGATCAGATTTTCGGCTGTCAGAAAGTAGGTGTGTTCTCTGAAGATATTTCGCGATGCAGCCAACTCCGAGCGTAGCGCCATTCACGTTCGATGGTTCGCAAGGGACGTCCGAGTACTTCGGCGATTTGAGGCATGCTTAAACCCGCATAGAAGCGAAGTTTAACTAGTTGGGCAGCCGCACCATCCTTTACCGTCAATTTTTCTAGTGCCTCCTCCAAGGCGATTAATTCAACGTCAGGAAGCGTAGCGACCAGTGCATCAAGAACGTCGGCACTCTCGCGGTGCCGGCCTCCACCGTGTTTGACTCGCCGTCTGCGACGAGCACTGTCGACTAGGATACGTCGCATTGCATCTGCCGCCGCAGCAAAGAAGTGGCCCCGCGAGTCCCAACGCCGTATGCGGTCGGAATCCACCAATTGCATATACGCCTCATGCACCAAAGCCGTCGCCTGCAGGGTATGATCTGGTCGTTCGGCGGCCATCCGCGCTGCGGCCAGTTTCCGCAGTTCGTCATACACCAACGGCAGTAGATCTCGAGCTGCCGACAAATCGCCAGCTTCGATCTTTGATAATATTAACGTGACATCGCTCACGATATTAAGATAACCCGAGATCATAGTGCCAAAACAATCGACTGAAACCGTCGGCGCATCATTATAATAGCTTGTTACAGCGTCGCGAGTACGCTTCCCAGCAACCCGTCCGCCGACATGCGCAACTCAATTCGCACGCGGAGTAGATCTCCAAAATGCTCTCGGGGCTAATTAGCGGTTTGAAGAATCGCAAAGTCTGAAATCTGAGCGTTAACAGATGACCGAAAAAGTTCAACTGGTGTCCTATCACCCCGATTGTCGGCGAACACGAAGCGATATCGCTTCGCATCGCTCTACACCGATGCGCAGGGAGCCCTTGAGGTCGTCACCGAGCGAAATGCAAATGACAGGTATTATCAGAGGCCCAGTGTTCATTCCGGTGGTGGGGGACTCGTTGGTACGGCCAGCGATTATATGAAATTTCTGCTGATGGTCTCCAACGGCGGCTCGTGCAGAGGCAGACATTACCTCAATCCGGAGTTTTGGCTTGGTGCCAATCTGACTTTGGAGGAAGATGTGCCGTCAGGAGCGATGCAG
>CAZVBC010000550.1:0-3877 GCA_964625155.1 uncultured Pirellulaceae bacterium | reverse complement strand
GGCGCTCACCGGTGGCAACGTAGCGAAGATCCTCAGCTTGAGGCTCGTATTCAATCTTTCGAACTGGCATATCGCATGCAAATGGAAGCTACGGATGCCTTGGATATCTCGCACGAACCCCAGCACATTCTAGAGTTGTATCAAGCGGATAAAGTGCATGGACGACAGTTGTTGATTGCTCGGCGGTTAATCGAACGAGGCGTCCGCGTAGTTCAATGTTATCACGGAGACGTCCAGCCGTGGGATTCACACGGTGAGATCGAGAAGAACCACCGCAATCTGGGACGTGAAGCCGATAGGCCGATCGCGGCCCTGCTGACAGACTTGTCTCAGCGCGGCCTGCTAGACGAAACACTTGTGTTGTGTGGAGGTGAATTTGGCCGGACGCCAGCGGTTGAAATCCCAATAGGAGGCGGAAATCCAACTGGCAGAGATCACAACCACCACGGTTTCTCAGTTTGGTTAGCTGGTGGCGGTATCAAGGGTGGCCAAACATACGGACAGACCGACGAATTCGGTTATAAGGCCGTTGAAAAACCGGTCCATGTTCACGATCTGCACGCGACCATGCTGCACCTAATGGGTTTCGACCACGAACGGCTGACTTATCATCACGCTGGTCGAGACTTTCGATTGACCGATGTGCATGGCCAAGTCGTCACTGACTTATTGGCATAGTTTTGAAAGCTGCGTCCAGCGTTGCATAAAGTGATCGTACGACTTGCATCCGGCACAGACTGCAACTGGCCAGCGTCTCGAGCTCGGGGAAGATGGATCAATCCTGACATTGAACGATATCAAGTCCAAGCCGTTTCATCTTTTTGTAGAGAGTTGTACGGTTGATTCCCAAACTTTCTGCTGTGAGGTTGCGACTAAAATTATTGCTTTTGAGTACCTGCAATATGATTTGTCGCTCCGGTCCCTCCATGGCCTCGCGCAGAGAACGAGAGGCATTCGTTGAAACCTGTATCGACGGCGAGGAACCTGCCAACATGTGAGGAGGTAAAAGGTCCGTCCCCAGTTCACGATGTTTAGCAAGTAACACGGCACGCTGAACAACGTTTTCCAGCTCGCGAATATTTCCAGGCCAGCGATAGTTGAGCATGGCTTGCATCGCATCAAGCGAGAAGCCATCAATTTCTTTGCTGACTTCTTTGAGCGACTTTTGCAAGAAGTGTTCCACTAAGATTGGAATGTCAGCGATACGTTCTCGCAGTGCTGGGAGTTCTAAGTGGATGACGTTGATACGATAATAAAGATCTTGGCGGAACCGCCCGGCTTCGACCGCTTTGGCCAGATCTTCATTGGTGGCTAGCACGACGCGCGTATCAACCGTAATGGTCTCGAGCCCTCCGAGAGGTTCGAACTGAAGTTCTTGCAAAACTCTTAACAATTTGATTTGCATCGACGGAGTGGCCGTGCCAATTTCATCCAAGAAAATCGTGCCAGAGTCCGCGTGTTGAAATTTGCCGATCTTAGTATGGTTGGCACCGGTAAATGCGCCTGCAACATGCCCAAACAACTCACTTTCCAACAGATTGTCGGGCAAAGCACCACAAGCCACTTCAACGAAAGGATGTGAACTGCGGCGACTGCGGCGATGAATCGCTCGCGCGATTATCGATTTGCCAGTACCATTTTCGCCAGTGATCAAGACCGATGCGCGAGTATCGGCAACGCTGTCGATCACATCAAATATTCGCAGCATGCGAGGATCGTGGCTAAGTATATTCTCTAACCCACTCCGTTTGTCGAGCTCAGCCTTCAAGCGACGGTTTTCGTCGGCAATATTGCGCTGATTCACAGCTCTGCGCAACGAGATTAAAAGCTCTTGATCGATTACCGGCTTTGTTAGAAGATCGAAGGCTCCTGCGGCCACCGCTTCGGCTCCAGACTCTGGGCCTCCATAGCCAGTGATCATGACGACAGGCACGTCGGGTACATGTTTGCGACACCAAGCCAAAAATACGAATCCATCATCCTGGTCGAGATTGACGTCCACCAAAGCGACGTCGACCGGAGATTCAGAAATCACTCGTCGGGCTTCGCGCACGTTCGTCGCTGTGAATACACTGAACTCCTGATCGCGCAACCAATCTGCCATGGATTCGACAAGCCAACGGTCGTCGTCTACCAGAAGTACTCGAATAGCTTGGATGCTCATCAATGAGGCTCACATCGTAGATTGCCCCCAGCAGTCGATGGCCAGAGGGTGGTTCGAAAAATGATCTTAGGAAATAGTCCCGAAACACCTTTCCCGATTCGATCGTAGCGGAATTCATTAAAAATTTTCGAGGATATTCAATGGAATCGAAATGCTTGACGCGTTCCGCTACCACGCTCGTCGACTCCAAATCGGGAGCTTATTTCGCGACTATTCCTTAGCTATAGATAGGTCACGAATTGATGCTCGCCAAATGCGTTTCCGAATTCAGGTACGAAACCCACCTTTGTATTGGCCCAAACAACGCAAAAATCGGGCACAGCTCGGAAATCAAGAAGTAATCGTTTGGCTACAAACTGAATCCCGCAGGTTTATCCTGCGGATATTTCGGATTCTAACTACAACACGAAAGTCGTTTGCCCTGAGGCCTCGCCAAATCCACTGGCCGAGAAGAAGTTGGGAAGGACCACACGGCTCACATGAAGAAAAGTTCGCATTTTTGATCATGCGAAAGCTCTCGTAATTTTTCGGTTGCCGAAAAAGGATGTCCTTGGCGAAGGTGCCACCATTATTGGTGAGTTCTGTGTTTGGTGAAGCTAGCAAATGCGACTTTTTTACTCCTTTTAGGCCAAAAAACCACCCAAGTCCGCTGGACACTTGGAATTCGATAAATAACTTAATACTAGTGTTGGAACCTCCCAATTTGGCTACATTTTTTGGAAGTTCTTCTCGAAGGTGCTAGTTTAAAGTATGCCAAATAGGTGGCCACCAGAAGCTGCCAAGCTATAATGAGGGGAGATTCACATTGGCCATTCGTGCCAGAGTTATTGATATTTCCCATGTACAGGAGCACATATGATGTCTATTCGGTTACTAGTTGCTGATGATCATGAAGTAGTTCGAAGTGGTATTACCGCGTTGTTGGAAAATAGCAATGTGGAAATTGTTGGCATGGCTTCCAATGTAACGGAAACAGTGAGTCTGACTAAGCAGAAAACTCCGGACGTGGTTTTGTTGGATGTACGCTTGGGAAATGAAGATGGTCTAACTGCGTTAGAGCAGATTCGAGAGGTCAATCCTGACCTGCCGGTGGTTGTGATTTCTACTTACGACAATCCAACCTACGTTGCACGCGCGATCGCTCTACGAGCGGCTGATTATATCCTCAAGGATTCAACTCGTTCCGAGATGTTGGATACCATTAATCGAGCAGCCGCTAAAGAAAAGCCAGCCGAAAAGAGTGTGATGTTGCGCGTCCAAGCCAATATGGCGCGTCGTAAGGACCGAACCGATTCGAAGAACATTCCGTTGACAAACCGAGAAGTCCAGGTGCTGCGCCATATCGCCTTGGGGCTGAGCAACAAAGAGATTGGCAATTCACTGCAAATCAGTGTCGAAACGGTAAAAGAACACGTTCAAAACATACTTCGCAAATTGGACGCTTCCGACCGAACTGCCGCAGCCGTTTGGGCTGTAAAAACTGGTTTGATCACCGATTGAATTTGATACAGCTGTTCAACTGGCCCTCCCAGATTTCCCCATTGATACCCCAGTTCCCGCTTATTTGATCGCATCTTACCAATCCACAGAAAACCCAAGTTCCCTTGGGTTTTTCTTTTTATGTGACTCGATCTAGTTCTCACCGCTGAACATTCTGAGCCGGCGGTTAGCGTCTTGCCGCTCACGCGTCGCTACTTGCGACTCGATCAAAAA
>CAZVBC010000549.1:0-3882 GCA_964625155.1 uncultured Pirellulaceae bacterium | reverse complement strand
TGTCCCGAACTTGCGGGTGTCGTGCAATTTGCTTTGCGAGATTTTCTGGCGGAGATTTCCGGTTTCGACATTGTTCTTTTCGACTGTCCACCCAACTTGTATCAGTGCAGTTGGAATGCGATGATTGCAGCGGAATTCGTATTGATCCCAATTCCGCCCGAAGATTTTGGAACGCAAGGTATTCTTGCCGTCCATCAAGCAATCGCCCACGCCAGGGTTTTGAATCCATCGCTTCGACGGCTTGGGCATATCATCACGCGAACCGACAAACGGATGCTTGTTCACCAAGCGTATGAGAAACAACTTCGAAGTCTTTATTCGGATCTTGTTCTGAAAACCACGATTCCTGAGCTAGCAGCTTTCAAGATGGCACTCACATGCCGCCTGCCTGTTCAACAGCACGCACCCAAGTCCAATGCTGCCATTGCAACGCGAGTGTTGGCAGAGGAAGTCATGTCTCGGATTCAGAGCCGAATTCAACACAAGGAGGCAGCATGAGTACCACTCGCCGAAAGCTAGAGAGCATGAGTTCGAATTTGAATGAGTCTATCGGAGCGCGTCCAACTGAGCTGCATCCAAAGATCAGTCCCGTTGCATTCAAAAGAGATGTTGGACGGCGATCCAATCGATCGTTCGGACAAATTGCAATCGAAAGAGTCCAACCTGATCCAAGCCAGCCAAGAATTGAATTCGACGAAGAATCCATCGAGCAGCTTTCAGCGAGCATCAAAGAGAAAGGGCAGTTGGCACCGATCCGGGTTCGATGGTCTGAGGAGCATGGAGTCTGGCTGATTATCTCAGGTGAACGTCGATGGCGAGCTTGTCAGCGAGCCGGACTCACTTCCATCGATTGCAACTTTGAGGAACGAGAGTTGAGCCCCAATGCAGTCCTAGAAGAGCAACTCATCGAAAACCTATTGAGAGTGGATCTACGACCAGTCGAAGAAGCGGAGTCGTTCGAGAAACTGATGCTAGCCAATGACTGGAACGGCAAGCAGCTTGCAACGGCACTCAACATTAGCCCCACTCGCGTTTCTCGAGCTTTGGCTCTGCTGGAATTACCGCCTGAGATTCGAGCCCAAGTGGATGCTGGACAGATATCCGCGAGAGCGGGTTATGAACTATCGCGAGTTCCCGAATCCGCCCGACAACCGCTAACAAACAAGTCGAAACTCCGTGCGAAAGACATTCGCGAAGCGACCAGTCGCAAGCAGCCCATCCAGTCGCGTGGATGCAACCTCACGTTCATTGCTGACAGCGGCTGGCGCATCGTCGCCAAGTCCGACAGAAAGGGAACTTACCATGATGTTGAGCAGGCACTTGTTGAGGCGTTAGAGGAAGTCCGACTTCGAATCAACAATCGGGTTAAACTGCTTTGAGCACCTGCGGCGTTATTCGTCTAAGTGGGGCATTTGTTAGACCATCTCGGCTTCTAAAGGGCAGAATCGTAGGGGCGAGGCATCTGCCCTTGCATGCTTTGCAGCCTCATGCGAAGTTCGGAATGCGGAGCGGCACCAGAGTTGATCCCGCCACATTCCATCATTGGTGACCGAACACAATGGAAAATCGCCTTCGAACTGCTTCTTTCTGACAGCATGTGTCTACTGTCCGTTAGCGAGAACAGCACCTTCCCTCCTTTAACTGACTTCTCCCAAAAAGCGGTACAATCGAGCGGCACATTTGCCGCCACTACTGCACCGGAGAAATGGATTGCAGAAAGACACCTTCACACACAAAAAGAAACCGTATCCTATCGTCGATCGAGTGCGAGTTGGCGGGAAAACGTTTCTACTTTCGAAACGGCTTTCGAGCGGTGCGAGAGAACGGTACTTGGCGATCGATCCGAATGGTATGCCCGGTGGTGCGCTGCGAATCGTGCAGTTCATGAATGACAGTGACGCTTCGTGGCAGCGAGTTCGGGTGCTTCAAGAGCTGTCTCAGACCAATCTGGAACTTCCTCAGATTTTGGAGTTCTACAGTTTTGGAAAGCAAATCGTCTCCGTCGAGACTTGGCTTGAGGGATTCGATCTGCGTTATTGGATCAAGAAAATGCGAACAAGCGGTCGGCAACGAATGGGTACTCCAGAAGCGATACGCCTTTTTCGCCAATTGGCTCATGCTCTGCATCACCTGCATCGGCACTGTGGTGTCATTCATGGCGACATCAAACCAGCCAACATCATTGTGAACCATCGATCGCGACGATTGGCACTTATCGACTTTGGAAGTGCTTGGGGACTTGGAACAACTAGTCGCCGAAGTAGAGGGGATGGATTTAGCAACCAGTACTCCGCTCCCGAGATTCTCCTAGGGCAGAAGGGAGTCGACTTCCGTGCCGACTATTTTTCGTTGGCCTGTGTTTGTTTCGAAGTGCTGACACTGTCCGTGCCATACGAGGGATTGGGAAGCCGTGCAGCCCTGCCCGAATACTCTAAGGATCGGGACTCGCTGTTCGTGCCACCCAGCAGGCTTAGCCCCGAACGAACAAAGATCAGTGCAAAACACTGGCGCGCCATCGACTCGCTGCTGAGCAAATCCCTTGCTCTAGAACCTAACGGTCGACACGAGAATGGGACTGATTGGCTAGCGGACTGGGATCGTGTTCAGCACCAGTTACGAGATGGAACAAAGGAATCGTTCCTTGCCCGAGTCATCTCGGTACTTTTTCCTAGTAGGACTCGTTAACCACGGTATGGCGGATGCCACTTGAATCGATCGCCACAGTCGGAGTGTTTACCGTCTCGGTCGGTATGTGGTTCAACGGGAGCACCAAATTGGACGATGTGCCGACCCAATTCAACGGAATGAGGCTCACCTAGCGGGCAACCGCTGCATTTGGAAGAATCGAAGTCCACCTTTGTTTCGATGCCGTACCTAGTAGATTGGATAAGCTGACGCAGCTTTACTATGCAATCGTGGAAACCTTGTCGAAACGTTTGTGTATTGGGAATCGCAAAGCCTGAAAGATCGTCCCCCGTAAGGATGATACCGTATGGACATTCTTTCTCCAGCGACACGCTTACCAATCTGCAATAGGCCATGCATTTTGTTACTTGTGATTCCCGAGGTGCAACTTGGCGACTTCTTGTTCTGAAGACGGGTATCTGCAAATCACCCTTTATGAGTATCCTCCAAGGAGCACCTTCGAAATTCCATTCGTCGTCTCGAAGCGGCTCTTTGAGCTTTTGCGATTGGAAATCGAGATTCAGGAGGCCAAACCAATTGACTGGCTGATACTCATTGAGGTACGGGTCAGGTTCCACGCACTTTGCCCTTTTGATTGCGTCTAACCGCTTTTGCAATTCGAGTAGGATGAGAAACGTGTTGATCGATTGCCACGAGCCAAGCAACATGCCAACTGCCGCGATGACCATATACCAATGTTGCTCGAAATTGACGGCAATCGGAACCAACACGGCCAATACAACTACGGCGATTAGCCACCGAATTAGTAGCTTCGTCTTTGTCCCAATCGCTTCTTCAATTTCTTCGATTTCGTACTTTGGAAGTGTATCAAACGATGGGGGCTCATCGTAGTTTTCTGACCGCTTGTTCTCATACGCAATGAGGCCAGCACGAGGGCAAAAACAATACTCCGAGATCGCATGAACGCTAAGCCACGGATCATCTGACCGAGTCTTCATCCGGGATACATGAACGGTGCCAGTACTCACTTTTCAACCTTCTCCAGCTTGTCGAACTCTTCGATGACACGATCCATGTTGGATGGTCGTGCATTGCGAGAAATGGAAACACATTTACCAAGAAACGCCGCGAACTTAGACGGAACGCCCGACGAAACGAGAGCATCGCGTTCTTTCCCGAACTGGGGCAGACGTCCGCACAGAAGCTCGATCACGATTCGACCGAAAGCGAAGATAT
>CAZVBC010000548.1:0-3883 GCA_964625155.1 uncultured Pirellulaceae bacterium | reverse complement strand
CCCGAAGAAGCCGAATTCGGCATTGCGTAAGATCACGCGTGTGCGTCTGTCGAATGGTAAGGAAGTAACGGTTTACATTCCAGGCGAAGGGCACAACTTGCAAGAGCACTCCATCGTGTTGATTCGAGGTGGTCGTGTGCGTGACCTGCCCGGAGTGCGATATCAGGTTATTCGCGGGTGCCGCGACACATTGGGTGTCAATGGACGAAAGCAATCACGCAGCAGATATGGAGCGAAGAAGGGTTAGAAATGGGTAAGATTACTGCAAGTCGCGATACGCTTCGGCCAGATCCGAAATGTAACTCGCTATTGGCGAGCAAGTTTATTAACTGCTTGATGTACGACGGCAAGAAAACGACGGCTCAACGCGTCTTCTATAGTGCCCTCGACGAGATCCAGCAAAAAGTAAAGGACCGGCCTGCTATCGAGGTCTTCGAGCAGGCTGTGGAGAATGTCAAGCCATACATCGAGGTACGTTCCAAGCGTGTAGGTGGTGCTTCTTATCAAGTACCTATGCAAGTGAATCGAGGGCGACAACAATCGCTGGCCATTCGCTGGATCCTCATGGCGGTACGAGAGAAAAAAGGGCGAGCAACTCATCTGAAGCTGGCTGAAGAACTGATGTCGGCCTATCGCAAGGAAGGTACTGCTATGGCTCGACGTGAAAACACGCACCGCATGGCAGATGCCAATAAGGCTTTTGCTCATTTCGCTTGGTAACTTTCCACACTTCAACTATCTGCAAGCCACGTTTCAGGTTGGACCCTGCGATGTGGCTCTTTTTTTGGGCATTACCAGAAGACCATCATGGCTCGTGTACTAGAGTCGCTCAGAAACATTGGCATTATTGCCCATATTGACGCGGGAAAAACCACAGTCACTGAACAAATGTTGTACATGAGTGGTGCTAAGCATCGAGCCGGTCAGGTCGATGCTGGAACTACTGAGACTGATGATGACCCGGAAGAGCAAGAGCGAGGCATCACCATTTTCGCCGCGTGCGTGACGTTTCGTTGGAAGGATTACACGGTTAATTTGCTGGATACGCCAGGGCACGTTGACTTTACGGCGGAAGTAGAAAGGTGCTTGAGAGTCCTGGATGGAGCAGTGGTGGTTTTCAGTGCTCGCGAGGGAGTGGAAGCTCAAAGCGAAACAGTCTGGCGACAGGCTGACAAATACGAAGTTCCGCGCATCGTCTTTATTAACAAACTCGACCGGGAAGGAGCCGATTTCTACCGCGTTCTGGAAGAAATTGGACCACGCTTGAACGCTAAACCGGTAGCAATTCAAATCCCGGTTGGTCAGGGTCCGCTTCACACTAACGAGCCCTTTCGTGGTGTGATCGATTTGATCGAGATGCAGTTACTGACATTCAGTATCGATGATGGCGGAAAGCAGGTAGTACGGCAAGATATTCCACCAGAATTGCTGGACGATGCAAACTGTTGGCGTGACGTTATGCTCGACGCTCTGTACGGCTTGAATAATGAACTGATGGAATTGGCTCTGGAAGAAAAGCCCATTCCGTCCGACATGATACGCAAAGTTCTAAGAGAAGCTTGCATCAGCCGACAGATTCAGCCACTGCTATGTGGGTCAGCACTTCACGGACAGGGTGTCCAGCCACTTTTGGACGCGGTAGGTTCTTATTTGCCAAGCCCTCTCGATCGTCCACCTGTAAAAGGCGTTGACCCCAAAAAACCAGACAAAGAACTCGCTCGTAAGCCCTCCGTCGACGAGCCGTTTTGCGGACTAGTCTTCAAGATCCTTCCAGCAAAGACTGGCGATTTGTATTGGGTACGAGTCTATTCCGGCAAGCTTGAGGCAAATTCGCGCGTCTACAATCCGAATCGTGACAAGAAGGAAAACGTAGCCCAATTGTGGCAAATCCACGCTACCAAAAAAGAACGTCAGGGTCAGATCCAGGAACTGCAATGTGGTGATATTGCCTGTGCAATCGGACCGCGCGCGTCGATCACCGGAGACACTCTATGTGACACTCGTGAGATGATTGAACTGCCGAGCATCCAATTTGCACAGGCGGTTTTGTCGATGGCGATCGAGCCTGAGAATACCGCTGACCGAAAGAAACTGGCTGAAGTATTGGATATGCTCAAGCGGCAGGATCCGACATTTAATGCGGTCGAAAACGAAGAATCGGGCCAAACGCTGATCAGTGGGATGGGTGAACTGCATTTAGACGTAATCAAGCATCGACTCACTCGAGACTTCAATTTGAACGTCAAATTCTACAAACCCCGTGTCAGTTATCGTGAAACGATCCATGCGGCTGCGACTGTCGAGGGGCAGTGTAATCGCCAAATCGGCGCCACGCAGATGTTTGCGAGATTGAAGGTTAGTTTTGAGCCGTTAAGTGACCATGCGGCAAACGTGATTGTGCTCGACCAGAATTTTGGCGAACATTCTCTTCCCGAAATCTTGAAGACCGCTGCGATGGAAGAACTGCGCAGCCGTGCTCAAGGTGGTGGACTGATTGGCAGTTTTCCACTAACGGGTATGCGAGTCTGTTTACTGGGAGGCGAAATGCGCGAGGTCGGTTCGGATGAAGTTGCGTTTCGTATTGCGGCCAACGATGCATTTGATCAAGGTTTGCAACAGTGTGGACCAACACTGCTGGAACCTGTAATGAAAATGGACATCACCACACCTGAAGACTATCTGGGCGAAATAGTTGGTGACCTGCAGCAGCGCCGAGCAATTATTGAACGCACCGAATCTCGCGGAGCAATTACGGCGATTTCCGCGTTCGCACCTCTTAAAGAATTGTTCGGTTATTCTTCGGCCATTCGCTCATTAAGCCAAGGGCGGGCCGGTTGCTCCATGGAGCCACATGGCTATCAACCCGCACCTGCTCAGGACGTCGAGAGTTTTTCGTTTTGAAACGAAGTACGGCTCATGCTGTTCTTAGAAAGTAACTTCGACGATCCCGCTGAAAACTTGGCCTTAGATGAAGCGCTGCTAGAACAAGCCGAGGCTGGAGAAAATTGTGACGAACTGTTGAGAATCTGGATACCGCGCACCACTGCGATTATCGTTGGCCGCAGTAGTCAGGTAGCCCAAGAAGTGAATGTCGAGCAGGCAAAGCGTCTTGGCATTCCAATCATTCGTCGGGCCAGTGGCGGTGCATCAGTGGTCTTGGGGACCGGATGTGTCGCCTACTCTTTGATCTTGAGTTACGCCCAACGACCCGAATTGCGATTGATCGACGAGGCGCATCAATTGGTCATGCGTCATATGCACACTGCCCTGTGCCGCTTGAATCCACTTATTACGATGGATGGCACCTGTGATTTGGTCTTGGGCGATCGAAAGATCAACGGAAATAGCCTTCGGTGCCGCAGGGCGTTTTTGCTGTATCATGGCACAATCTTGGTTGATATGGACTTGCGATTGATTGACCAAGTGCTCAAACACCCGCCTCGCGAACCAGATTATCGTCACGGACGTCGCCATATAGATTTCTTATCCAACCTCCACGTTCCGCTCGACTCGTTAATCCAGACAATCCGATTTTCTTGGAGTTGCATTGGAACGCGGCATGCTATTCCCACCGATGTGATGAACCACTTCTTGCGCGAAAAGTATCGAAATCCAGCTTGGAATTTCCAACGTTGAAACCGTGGCAATGAAGTCACCTGATCATTTTCTCATTGGCCTCCATGGTGTGAAGGTGAGGGAGAAAGTTCGAAGTCGACACGGCTCCGCCAGTGAGCATCAAGCCAACCAAAATGCGTTCTTTGAAAGAGTAACCCACGATGAATAGATCGAACAGAAAGCGAATCGTAATTGTCGGAGGAGTGGCCGGAGGCGCTTCAGCCGCTGCGCGCGCTCGAAGAGTGAACGAAGCAGCCGAGATAACGCT
>CAZVBC010000547.1:0-3890 GCA_964625155.1 uncultured Pirellulaceae bacterium | reverse complement strand
GGCACGCGGGTGGCACTTTCTGTTTTTCTTCAGCACGCTTCGTTTCGCGAGAATCTCCACCACATCAATCATGTATTGCGACCCATAAGATCGCATATGCTGGCCAGTCGTAATTTGTTGCCAATGCACCTTCTCTTCTAAGAAGTCTACGATTTGTGGGTGGCACGTGGGTGGCACCTTTTGGTCTTTGCCTTTTGGTCTTTGGCCATGGCGCCTGCGTCTTTTGGCCCCATGGCACCTGTCCCTTTTGGCCACTTTCGGCCCTGTGGCAACTTTTGACCATTCGCACTTTTTGGCCGTTTGAAAAAGCTGTTTAACGTTAGTTTGCAAGTAAGATTGCTATCAATTTGCGAATTTCCGCTCGCTTTAGATGGCTTGTTTATTGACGTTAATAATGAGCAACATGTAAAGTGACGACGAGCTACTTGTCGTATTGCTTGTCTGTTATTTCTGATTTGTCTTTTGTCCTTTTCTTATCATGTAGTGGAGGCGCTATGTTATGAGGAATTTCTGTGTAACACGTAATGTCGGTCGGGGATTTACCTTAGTCGAGTTGTTAGTGGTCATTGCGATCATCGGAGTGCTTGTGGGTCTGCTGTTGCCAGCCGTACAGTCCGCCCGTGAAGCAGCGCGGCGGATGCAGTGTACGAACAACCTAAAGCAGCTTGCGCTGGGTTGCCACAATTTCGAATCCAGTCGAAAGTACTTTCCGCGAGGAAACAATGCTCAGCCAGGAGGACGATTTCCTGAAGGGGGCAATACAAGTTGGTTATTTGTGGTCTTGGGTTACGTAGAACAGAATAATTTATTTGATCGAGTATCCGCTGCTGCCACGAGCACCACGAATCCCAACATTCAAAACGCAGTGACTCAAGGAATTCTCCCAATTCGTCACCCTTTGGTACGTTGTCCAAGCGATGGATTTGGAACCGGCAACACGCCGGATGAATTGAGGCTATGCAGCTACATCGCCAGCACGGGTCCAACTTGCAATAACCCACCGGCAGGTTGCCCAGCACCATTTCAACTACACTGCAATGGCCAAACTGTGCCTGGCGCTAACAGTGTACCGCCAGATTTGAATCCACCAACACATCCTGGATACTCCTCAAGTCACTCTTGGGGTTCAACTGCGGTTGCAGGGAATACACGCGGAATGTTTGCCCGGGGTGGACCGACAATCCGGCATGGAGACATCATTGACGGAACGTCCAATACGATATTGCTGGGCGAGACTTTACCTGAGTTTTGCGAGTTCCAAAGATATAACGGTGGTGGACCAGGGTGGGCAGGAGGAAACTTTATTGCTCAAGGACAAACAATCCAGCCGATCAATTGGCGCATCGACAAAATGAATCCACCCCGCTCGTCATTCGGTTCCTGCGTTTGTGATGCAACTACAAACCCATCAGGCGACCGCAGTCGGTGCATTATGAACTGGCATGTGACATGGGGATTCAAATCGAATCATACCGGTGGAGCGAACTTCGCACTCGCCGACGGTTCCGTGCATTTCATCACTGACTCAATCGACCATCGTACTTATCAGTACCTGGGCTGCCGCCATGATGGTCAAGTGGCCTCAGTATCGAACTAATCATATTGGGCTTGTTTTTGAACTAATCGATAGAGCAAATCCAATCCGGTTTGTCCATCACCTCGGCTGGTCAATTAAACCGGTCGAGGTGCGTCAGTAGTGTGTGATTGCGAGTCACAATCAGAGCCATTCTTCTTTCAGTAATCATTGATTTCAAGGTGCATACATGCGGCGAATGTTCATGTTATTGGGCATGGTAGTGCTCTCGGGCTGTGGTGACGGTCGAGGAACTGTGCCGGTGGAAGGAATCTTAAAGTTGGACGGCCAACCTCTGAAAGAGGCGTCCGTTCAATTTGTACCGCAAGGCGCGGGACGTGATGCAACCGCGACGACTGATGGCAGTGGCAAATTCGTGATGTCGACTTTTGAACCTCGCGACGGCGCCCTACCAGGCTCGTACAAAGTGGTCATCACACCGAGCACACCTATTGAAGCAACGCCTGACGGAGTTTCAGCCGACGCTGCTATGCAAGCTGCGTCGGCGGCTGCAGTCAAGCCGCGCGCAAGGGCTGCCGGTCCTCAAGTCCCCGAGTCGTATACGCGCATCGACCAAACGCCATTGAAACAGGAAGTGCCACCGACGGGCGAGATTGTCATTGATATCAAAAGCAAGTGATGCTGCGACAATTCAACTGCTTGGCGAATTCGAATTTCCTGCCAACAATTTCAAGAGTGTTGCTCGCAGATCGCGAACTTTCAACGGCATCGCGAGCAGGACGTGTTTCTTGCTTACTTTCGCGTTTTGAATAATAAATTGCTGCTTGCGATCGACCAACATAACCGCCGGAATATTCTTCGTGTGGTCGTCAGTCGCCAGTTTATTGAATGCATCCAGCGCGGCCGCTCCCAACTCCGGTGCGCTGAATACAAGGCAATCTGCGGGTGGATCTTGATCGGGCGAGAATCGAGAAAGTGCTCGCAGCGGGTCGCTGAATACCAAGACTCGATATCCTCTCTTTTTGAGCTTGTCGCGGATAAGATCTTGGAATTCGATTTTGCTTTCTATCAACATAATCGTGCGATTTTGGCCTTCGTTCGACGCGTCTTCTTCAGTGTTGTCCTCTGCTGAACTTGCGGTTGCGGAAGTTTGAGTATCTCCGGCTTCAACTTTTGTTATTGTGGCTTCTAAGTCTTGGAGCATTTGATTTGCGGTCTGATAACGTTTGGTGGGATCGTATTCGATGGCTTTGTGACAAACTGCAGCAACATTCAAGGGCACTTCAGGCGCAGCCTGCGATAGCAAACGAATTTCCTGGAATCTGGCAGTATTCAAACGCGCGAACCGATCTTTCGTCTCAGGCATTGGTGCCTCGCCCGCTAAGCAGTGATACAGCATGCAACCAAGAAAAAACAAATCGCTTCGCGGGTCGTCGCGTCGCACGCCCGTCCCTCGTTCGAGCGCAGCGTAATCGATCGCGCGAGCATTGGGGCAATCGGCGATCGCTTGTTCGTTGCTGGTATCGGACAATGCGGCTAAGCCGAAATCCACTAATTTTGCTTCACCCTTGCTGGTCACCAGCACGTTGCTAAGTTTCATGTCTCGGTGGCTGATTCCCATGGATGCCGCGTAAGCCAAACCTCGCGCAACGTCTGCGATCAACTTTAGCGAGGTCAGTGGATCGAGTTTGCGGCGCACCCTGACCAATTCGCGCAGCGTCTGACCCTCGACGAATTCCATGACCATATATGGGCTGCGGGGATCGGGGTCGACTTCGTATATCTCAACTATATTCTTGTGTTTTAGTTTTAATCCAACTTTTGCTTCACGCATAAACTGGTCGATGGAATCCGCGCCTCCACGATGCCGACTGCGCAAAACTTTGACCGCTGCGACTTGACCGGTCTGCCGGTGAACGGCACGATAAACCCTAGCGAAAGAACCCATGCCGATTAGGTAGAGTACTTTATACTGACCATAAAAATATCCGGCGGTTTCCCCCTTCTTTAACCTCTCAACCTGTAAATTGGTCAGCAACTGCTTGCGCACCAGCAGCCGGAACAACTCTTCGCAGTCGCCGTTCACCGCTTGCACTTCGGACCACGCTTGGTCCACTTGATACTGATCGAGTAGATTAAGTTGTACGAGTTTCTTTGTGAGTACCGCAGGTGTTAAGTCGGACATCTTGAGCGCTACCGAATCGATGGAATGAAGAAAATAAGAAACATTGATGGTAAGCCAACACTTATTAAAACGCAAACTGAACTCGTCACTCGACTTGTCAATCATCATATTACCGTGCGGCGCTGCCCTGATACCAAGATACCGGGATACTGCCAGATGTTGCTGAGCGAT
>CAZVBC010000546.1:0-3895 GCA_964625155.1 uncultured Pirellulaceae bacterium | reverse complement strand
TGCGGGGTGGCACCGAGCACTCGCTGGATATCGGGCTTCATCGCCTGCACCTGCTAGCTGTTGGCGACTCAGCAACAGGAAGCGATGAACAAATTGACCGCTGGATTGTATGTCGCCTTTGATACAACAGCGATCGCCTTGGTGTTGACGATCGTCGCCATGTTTATCCAATTTGCAATCAGCCGCATGGAAGTATCGTTGCTGGCACGGATGGAACAAATCGTCCAAGACTGTCTGGTTGCCTTCTTGGGCTCTGACCCACATGATACTGACCGCGATTTGTTGGGGCCGGTTCGCCAAATGGCAAACGAACTGTGTGCAACCGTACAGGAACTGGTCAAACAACAAGCAACGATCTGGTCTAAGTCGTTAAACGAATCTCAACGACAGTGGGAACAATGGACCGAAGTTGCAGCGAACGCGATACAAACTAGTTTAAGTGCATCTTTGACACAGACTCTGACCAGTCATGCCGAACGATTTGAGAAAATCCAAGATGATGGTGCGAGGCAGATCGATGCACGTTGGCAACAGTGGCAGATCACCCTCAGCGACCAAACCCGAACCTTGCTCGCGCAGCAAAAGGAGGTTGCACGCCAAACCGAATCGCTCAACCGCTTGATCGAATCCACCTGCGAACTCAAGCGTTTAGAGGAAGTAGTGCAAGAGAATGTTGCCAGTTTTAACAGCTTAGATCGCTTACAGGATTCCGCCATGTGCATCGGTGAAGCCGTGGCGGTATTGGCAACCAGCCTCGAGCGGGCAGGCATCATCCGCGGCGCGCCAGTCAAGCCACGAGCGATTCGCAAAGCAGAAGTGCCAGAAGATGAAGATCCTCAGCAAAGGAAAGCTGCATGAGCCGCCGCAGAGAACAACTTGCGCCTTCGCTGTTTCCATTCTTAGCGGTCTTGTTATGCACCATGGGGGCGTTGGTGTTGATTCTGATGTTGGTCGTCGGCCAAGCCCAGGCAACCGCTAACGAAGCCATCGCGAACAAGCAGGAGCAACAAGAGGATCTTACCGCTCAACTGACTGCAATGAAAAATGCACTCACGAATCAGCGCGAGAAACTTCAACTGGAGCTCGAAAAGAAACGATTAACGTTGCAGGCTTTCGAAGAGCAAATTCGACAATCCATGCAAGAACTGATCCAGCTCGAACGCACTCTAGCAGCGATCGACGATCAGTCTGCACAATCGGACCAGCAGCTCGATCAGACGAATCAGCAGATTTCGCAACTCGAAAAGCAACTGGCTGAAGCTGCTGAAAAAATCAAATCCAAGCTCGAAAAACCCACGGGTGACAAACCGGTCTTTGCTATCATCCCATACGACGGACCTAACGGCACCCATCGCCGCCCGGTTTACCTTGAGTGTGTCAAGGACGGGATCATCGTTCAACCCGAAGGAGTAAGAATTGGACTAGCGGATTTGCGTCCTCCTTACGGACCTGGCAATCCACTTGACGCGGTTCTCAGAACAGTACGCTCTAGATACGTACCAGCCAACGGTGCGTTAACCAGTACAGCCTATCCCCTGTTGGTCGTGCGTCCGTCTGGCGTACAAACTTACGCGATGGCTCGCATGGCAATGGCTGGATGGGACGATCAATTCGGTTACGAACTGGTCGAAGAACACTTGGAGCTCGTGTTCCCCGAAGGTGAAACAGGCTTGCGTGACGAAATTGAAAAGAGCTTGGCGATGGCTCGCAATCGGCAGGCGGCGCTCGTCATGGCGATGCCCGGGAAGTACCGCAGTTACGTCGAATCGTTCGATTCCGACGAGTACCAGCCACTGAGTGGCGGGAGGAGTGGAGCCAGCCCGCTTGGTAGCGCAGGTGACACACAACGGCGTTCATCGGAGTTAGGTAGCCATGCAACTTATGCAGCAGGAGATAGTGCCGGCGGTTTGGCAGGGGTGCGTGGTGGATTCAATCTCGTTTCCGGTGAGACTGTGGGTTCGGGCTTGCCAGCCAACAATCGCGATGAATTTGCGCCCGACAGTCAATCGAGTCAAAGTACAGGTTCAAATTCAAGAGGCGACTTCCTTGGTTCCGGCCATCCTGAAAGCAACATCCAGCTTCCGGGATTTGCCGGAGAACCGAGCGCAGGAGAGCTGGCAAGCAGCCAAACGCACGGGATGAATTTGAGAAATACGAACGAAGGAACAAGTGCAGGAAATTCATTTGACCCCCTAAACACTCAAGATCTCGATCCGAATGCGGTGCACAGTTCGGACGCTTCGACTGCACGATCGGGCGCTGCGCAGTTCGCCGGGAGTCAAAATTCTCGCACCAACGCTGGCGGAGCCACTCGGTCAAGTAACTCGCAAGCAACTGAACAAGAACAAAGCAGCACTACTGGTGCGGGCGCGCAGCAGATGGTGCGTCCGGGTTCCGTGCCAATAGCGGTACCAGCCTCATTGGCTGGAAATCCAGCGACACAGGTGACGTCGGATTCACAAGGCCCCACTGGTTTGAATTTCAACTTGAATCGTTCGGCAGCCGAGCCGGTGGCTTCTAAAAAGGGGCGCAATTGGGCATGGTCCGGCAAGTCTGGCGCGGGAACTGCAGTTGTGCGAGCGATCAAGCTGAGGTGTTTCGCGGATCGCTGGATCGTCTTGCCTGACGCGAAATCGGGGACGATTGCAGAAATCATCATGCTCGACGAACCACCACAAGTATGCGCTGAACGATTGGCAGGAATTGTGATGGACCGAGTCGATCGATGGGGCCTTGCCTTGATGGGAGGATACTGGAAACCCGAGCTGGTTGTCGACGTTGCTGCCGGTGGCGAAGAGAGGTTTGAGCAACTGAAACGACTTCTCGAAGGGAGTGGCTTAGAAATCCAACGTAGCAAATGAAACGCAAAACCGTGGACGAAAATGCGATTGGCGAGGATTCGTTCCTCGACACAGTAGCCAACCTCGTCGGTATCTTGATCATTCTGGTAGTAATTATCGGAACGAAGACGAGTATCGATGCTCAGGCATATGGTGAGCAAGTTGCGGCACGGGATATTACTGAACAGCTCGAAGACCCAGCCATAGAAGTGGTCCGCCTGCGCACTGCGCTGCATGAGTCCAACAAACAACTTGCCCAACATGAATTTGAAGTAGACTTGCGTCGACTCGAACGCGACAAGCTGCTCGAACATGTAGCCTTAGCGCGCCTGGAGGTTGAAGAGCAAACCGGCCAGATGGATGCTCAGCAAAAGGCCCAATTTGAACGTACCCAGTTGATTGAAACGCTGCAGACGCGATTGAAGGAAGTGAACGAACACGCTGGGACGAACGAAGAAACAAAGCGACCGACAATTGTTTTGGAGCACCTTCCAACGCCAATGGCCAAGACGGTATTTGGACGCGAAATGCATGTGCGCATCCGTAATGGGCTGGTTACGGTCATTCCCTGGGATCGCCTGGTCAAAGCTTTGAAGGACCATGTTCCTTTAGCAGCACGGCGTAATGCGTCGCGCAAGACACTTGAAGATACACTGGGGCCCATCGATGGCTTCCTGTTGAAATACCGCATGAACTCTGTGCCAGGTGGCTTTGAACTGGATCGTTTCGAACTGGAGACGATGCCCGACAATCGAGGCGAGCCGCTGACCGAATCCCTTGCAGAGCACGGTCGACTGCGGTTGGAAATGGCCAGCCGCAATCCGGCTGAGACGGTGGTTACGGTTTGGGTTTACCCAGATTCTTTCGACGAGTTTCGACAGCTCAAGGCCGCGATGTTCGATGAAGGCTTCTTGTGCGCAGCACGCCCACTTCCCAACGGCATGCCCATTGGCGCGTCTCCACGCGGCTCGCGCAGCGCTGCTCAATAAACTCACATCGCAATAAACTCACTTTGCAAAGCTCACATCGCAAAGCTCACTTTGCACGCATCAATC
>CAZVBC010000545.1:2528-3910 GCA_964625155.1 uncultured Pirellulaceae bacterium | reverse complement strand
CTATCTGCTCTAAATTGGCTTCCCACCGTTGGAAAGTGGCTCGCCAATGGACATCGAACAGTCGCGTCGGCTGCTTCGACCACGTTCCAGTAGAAGCGTGGGCCACGTTTCGCTACCCAGCCATACGCCAGCCCCAAGGCAAATGCCAACTCCTCCGCAGGTACTTTGGGCATCGGCAGCAGCGGCTGCATCTTGGCAACGATCTTCTTGTTGAAGATGTGGACCGGATGCCCGCCTGCTTTCTTCCAACTCTCGAAAGCCTCTTGGTACGCCTTGACTTCTGGCAGGTAGTGCCACGTCGCACCGTGGGTTTTTCGGCTGATGTAAATCTTGTGGCGGTCGCCAGCGATCACATGCCTAGCAGTCCCGCGATACTGGCCGTCGGGATTGATGCGCGACGTGGCAGCGTCCATCATCTCCTGGATCACCATCTGGCGTTTCGAGGGACTGGACGACTCGGGGACACCGGCAATGTAGGCATCAGCGTACTGAACCGAATTGTTACGCGCATTCGCGGTCCAGGCGGGTTGAGTCGAGAGCATCGCTTGTCGAATCTTGGCTCGAGCCTCCGGTGCAGTCTCGTCATCCGCCAGTTGGTCGGCCAACACTTCGACGACGTCAACTTCATCAAGTCTTCGTGCGATGAGCGATTCCAGGCCTCGCTGCAATCGAGTCAACGAATTCCCTTCGTTGCACAGGTCAAGATACCACCGCAGTCGCTCGCCGGGCTTATCAGGCCCCAACTTGCTGAGTGTGGGACAGAATCGCGTATAGAGTTGACGGTCGGTGTGGCTGGAGGCAATGTCAATTTCTGCCAACGAGGTCATGGTGTTGACTCGTCTACCAGCCTGGTACTCTTGGCGACGCGCCATCAGCTTGCCGCGAACAGTCTCAGATTGCTTGATTGCAACCGTCATCTGATCGACCAGTTTCGTGGCCCTAGCAGTCAACTGTCCGTTGATGCGCACGGCTGCTTGATGCGCTGCCGCTGACGTTTCAAGATGGAACGCACTGTCGATGTCGGCGACCAGTTGGATTTGCCGAGACTTTGACTTGGTGAAGTGGCGAAACCACTTGCGTGATAACCTGGACTGATTTTCCTTCATTTGGTTCGACAATTCGGTGACCTTCCTCAGTTCCTCGTCGGCTGTTTTTTGCTCAGCAGCGGCAATTGCTTTCAACCGCAGTCCCAGCCCTTGGGTGAATACGACTCCTTCAGCCAGTCCATATGTTGCCACTCGGTACGCAACTGCGGCGGTCAACGACTCGACCAGGCTCTTGGTCAGCGTGTTTTCACCTTTCGCCAAGTGTTCTTTAAACTTTGGATGCGCTTGGTTTGTCAACCAGGCGATCAGTTCGCTCACCTTGGCCAGGTAACCTGC
>CAZVBC010000545.1:1239-2428 GCA_964625155.1 uncultured Pirellulaceae bacterium | reverse complement strand
TCGGAGATTTCTGTGCCAATCTCCGCTGCTAGACTGGTGGTGACCAGATCATAGACGGCTTCAATGCTACCAAGGTCGCGGCCGTCTGCAGTAATCCTGCCAACCACGATCAGTTGTTTCGCAAAACCGCCTTCCAGGGTGCATCGATTGAGTTCATCCGGACCAAAGTCCACTTGATATCGAGGTCCGAATCCTTCCATGAACGCGTTGATTTCTTGCATGGTTGCGTAAGCATTGGCCTGAACACGTTTCCATTGCTCGGGGCTGTTGTGACGCAGCACCTTTTCGAATGCACTGGGAGCGATACAAACCAAGACTAGGTCAACTTGCATCCCTTTCGACAACTCGCGAAGCAACGCGCAGATCTCCAGGAGCATCGAAGAGCCAGTGCCGCCGCAAAGGCTGGTAACCACATAGATTTTCAGCCGATCGCGAATGCGAATGCTATTCTTGGCTTCCAACTGCTTTTCAAGACGAACGCGAGTTCCGTTCAGCTCCTGAAGCATGTCTTGAAGTGAATAACGAACTGGCTCGTAGTCGCTCAAGAACGCATGGCAGCCCTGAAAGCGAACTTGGCCGGCTTGATCGGAGTCCTGAAGAGCTTCCGAGGTCGTTCGAACAACGTGGTCATTCAGGTCAAAGCGGTTCACCAATTGCTCGTGGCCCTCGGGGTTCTGCAAAGCGTTTGCCGTAGCCCCGGTCCGAACGAGACAGAATTGCTTGTCCGTCAAACCGCTATTGGTTTGAGCCGAGGGGTCAGTGTCAAAGTAGCGGTATGTGACAAACTTGTGAGTCTTTTGCCGTTCAAGCAGCTTTTTTAAGCGTTCAAGCACCTTTCCTCCGCTGCCACCTAGAACCACGACGCCACAGGGTTGAATGGTTCGTACGGTCTCGGTTGCAGGTTGCTTCGCGGTGGACGACGCGAATTCCATCTGAGACGAGTCGGAATGCGAGGAATCGAGTCGTGTGGACTCTGTTTCAATGGACGAGTCGGTGAGTTCAAGTCGATCGACTCGCTGCAGTTGATCTTCAGTGAATCTTGGGCCGATACCGTTTCGTGTGTGACCATTGTTAGTCTTGCTGTTTGCAGTTGACATAAGTATGTCCTTCTCTGGAGCGAACTTGGAATGAGAAAGGTCACGTGTGAGTTCACTCACACCCTTTTCAAAAACAAAGAAGGCAGCCAAAA
>CAZVBC010000545.1:0-1139 GCA_964625155.1 uncultured Pirellulaceae bacterium | reverse complement strand
GATACGAATGCGAAAAGCCGTGTTGTCGTGCTCCACCAATTGATCTGTTGGTGAAAACACAGCACACGGCTCTGCAAAACATAACGAACAGCTCGTCAATACCGACCTGTCACCTGGAGAATGTCAGCGCGTAGTCGCCGATCTTGGCCTCTTCGTCTTCGCGCAGGCGACCGCACGTTTTCGTCTCCTGGTTCGGATGTTCGATCTCGATCTCATACTCCATTGGCACGAACTCGCCCTGATCCGAATATCCGTATGCCAAGTTCGTAATCTTCAATACAGTCTCATCAGGTAACGAAACCTGCGCTTCGGATTGCATTTCATCGAGATCAAAATCGTAGACGGTCAATGGGTCATCGATGGGTCGTACGGTCACATGACCACACACTCGCATCGATTCACGACATTCCCTTCGTCGGCGCAAGATGTTGACTGCTAGGATTCCGCACAGTGCGATTCCAATACCGATCGGGAACTGCCACAGGAGGTTCGCGATCCATTGAGGAGTCGGCTTGGCAACCGCGATCTGATCCCCTTTCCATATCGCAGGCGAAAAGCCCGCCTCTTTCGGTCCATGGACGGTGATTATTGGCTGCCACCTACCGGGACGGTAAGTGTGTGCAAAATCATCCACCCCGTGAACGGTCTGGATTGGCGAACCATCCCCTGGGTCAAGTTCGCATGTCAGCACGTCGCCGTGTGACTCATTGATGAATCGAACAGCTAAGTATCCTTTACCTTGTTGAAGCTCCGTACGAATGACTGCCACAGGCGCGACCCACTTCTGCCGAACTTCGATCGTTTCGGCATATGTATCAGACTGTCCGAAGTTGCCCTTGGCGATTAGCTCCACTTTGTAGTTGCCTCGTTCGGGAAGTTCATATTCTAAGTTACGATTCTGCGAGACCGGTTGGCCGTTGAGACGCCAAACAAAGCTGGATGCGGTGTGAGAGGATTCGTTCTGCGCGATCAATCGTTGGCCTGGCTCTATCCGACTACTGGCAAGTCGGAAAACGGCTTTTGGCGGCGCTGGTGGAGTCACAATTACCACGGTCGTTGCCGAGCCAGATTGTCCGTAGGCATCCTTCGCGTTCAGTCGAACTTCGCGAGTTCCAGGTTGGTCAAAAGTCAACGTAGCC
>CAZVBC010000544.1:0-3922 GCA_964625155.1 uncultured Pirellulaceae bacterium | reverse complement strand
GGCTTTGCCAACGAACTCTGGGGCGGCCCATGCGGTTTTTGGAGAGCCTTGTCCGACAAAAGCCAACGGTAACAAACCGCCAGCGCTCAAGAATGATCGGCGACTCACGCCGTTACAATTCTTGGCCGAAAAATTTCCAATGTGCATCATCATGTCAGGAGACTTCTTTGGTCGAAATCAGAAGCCGAATTCAGCTCCAACTCGGTTGCGGACCAGTACCGGCGATATTAGTTGGTCAGGAATTGATGTGGCAGGCGACGACAGCCCGTGCCCATCGGACATCATCGTTGTCGAGCGCCGGGCGAAGCGAACCTCTATAAATATAGTCGTCGCAACCGGCTGAGTCATACAGTGGATTCAATAGTGATTGTAAATCGAGAATCGCATCGGTGTGTATGGGTATGAGGGTGTCTAAGTAGGTTAGCTGGTAATGCACTGGTGCCGGCGGCGGTGGAGGTGGTGGGACTGGTTTGCCGGCGTGGGCAATGGGAAGTACGACAGTCCTGCTAGGAGTATACCTAGCCGCCAACTTGCTCCCATGCAGTCCACTCTAATCCAACCGAGCATTACGTCGTGTGCCTGTGAATCTAATTTACTAAGTCGCTTTATTTCTCCCGCGTATAAATCCGCTAAGTAACTGTTTGTAATTCGCAGGCTACCTGCAGTTCTGTACATGTGTTCAAACACCCACATCATAAGTTCAGCCAGTCTATATCCAACGCGTAGAGCGTCTCGTACGTCGCGAGGTCGGTCGCTTTGTCGCTGATATCGCCGTCTCCGTCGAGATTGAATAGAAACCAGTCGATTCCTTCGCTGCCGGTCAGTACGTCCTCGGCACGATCATCGTGAACCGTTGTCTCCGTCAAGATCTTGGCGTTGTTCAAGCCTCCACCACTTTGCAAATGGCTCACGCGTGTGGCGAACGAGGCGTCGGTGCGAGTCCATTCTCGCATGATGGCAAATAGGTCGGTACCGCTAGCGTCGAAATCGGTGGTGCCCGCGATGAGAATGTCATCGCCAGCGTCACCAACCAGCCGATCTGCGCCGCTGCCGCCAACAAGCAAATCCCGGCCGCTGCCACCTGCGAGCAGATCGTCGCCGTCGCCACCCATGAGAACATCGTTACCGGCTCCACCCTTGAGACGATCGTCACCATCGTCGCCGTAGAGCCACATCGGCAGGCTGGTATTACCCGTGACTTGTATGTCATCATTACCAGCTAGGCCGTGAACGATCATCCGACCGGTTGGTTGGTAGATACCTACGGCCTTGCCGTTGAGCTTAACCGCGAGTTGTGAAGTGTTACCCACCATGCTGACGATGATCGTGTCGTTGCCTGCAGTGCCCTGCACGCCCAAGTCGCTGACTCCTTGCACCGTCGGAGTGATTGTCGGCGTACCAATGATGGTGAGAGAATCCCCGCTTTCCCCGCCACCGTCCACTGTCAATGTGTCCAGACCAGCTCCCAGGATGATCGTGCCGCCATTGGCAACAATGCTTGTGTTGGTTTGGGTAAACGTGTCGGTGCCGGAGGTGCCGTTGACAGATACACTGTCCGTACCCGATGCACCAGTATCGGTAAGAGTAACTGGTCCTTGAAGATTACCCGAGTTGACGATGTAGGTATCAGACCCATTACCGCCGTCGACGATGACGCCGCTGCCGACAGTATCTTGCACGACAATAACATCGTCCCCATCCCCGCCGAGGATCTCAAAATCACCACTGTTCGGATCGTGGATCGTGTCATTCCCCGCTCCGGCATTTAGCTTCACTTTCTCCATGCCGTCAAATTCAACAGTCTGGCGGTACACCGTCTCGCCTATCGGTCGCCACTTAATGAAGCCTGCAGCTTTGACCAGTTTGTCGGCTTGGCTCGTGCCGTTGACCGTCAACTCATCTCTGCCCGCAGTACCCGTGTCGGCGATGTAAAGTGTTCCGGTTGGTTGTGAAGAACCAAAGTTGACAACATAGGTATCGAAGCCTTCCAATCCATCAACAATCACCGGGCCGATCAGGTTGTCCAGTGAAGGAAGATTATTGACCGTGACTTTGATACTTCCAGGCAGTGTCCCAGCATCGATCATAATGATGTCGTTGTTTCCTGTGGTACCGGGAACAAGAAATGGCTCGCTCAATATATGAGCAGCCGAGAATTCGGAGGTATTGCCCCAGGAGTCCAAGCCTGTTACCGCAACTATCTCAGTAGCCGTTGCGGTTATCACCTCGCTCGAGCTGCTTGCCGCAAGCGGCACTGAGAAGCCTGCGGAGTCGAAATTGATGGTGCCGCTGCCATCGGATGTTAACGTCTCTGAACCAAGGTATCGTTGTCCTTGTCGAAACGTGCCCGGATTTGCAGTCGTGCTGGCATAGAAATCCAGAGTGTAGGTCCGATTTGGCAGACTGTTCAGACTGCCGATGACGTGGGTGTTTGCACCTGCCCACGCGGATGTAAGAACCGGGAAGTTTTGGTAGTCATTCGGACCTGTATCGAGGTCACCTAGGTCATTGTCGGTGATTCCATCTGGACCTGGAACATTTTCGTTCCCTCCGCCCTGCCCATCTCCATTCGTCCAATCGCCCCCCAAATCAATACCCAGACCTCCATTAGCATAGATGCTGTTATTCCAAAATCGGTTAACTGTCGCACCGTTTCGCATTACGGTTATTCCTGCATCACCGTTATTGGCAATCACATTGTCAGTAACGTTGTTGTACGACGTCCATGGACTATTATTATCTAGGGCCAAAATCCCGACGCCGATTCCACCGTTAGCGAGTGGTTGAAGCCCATCTCGCACTACCCCGACGCGGTTCCCCTTCACGGTGTTGGACCAACTGTCGTTAACCAAACCAACTCCAGTTCTTTCCTGTCCTGAAATAATGTTCTGATCCCTATAGGGTAACGATGGATTATAAGAGACACTTGTTGTGTCGACACCGATCACGTTATACGAAGAGTCCTGGAAAATGACACCCAGATCATTTCCAACGGCTCGAGTACCGCTAATGTCGGTGCCAACATAGTTTCCTCCAACACGATTCCCGCCACCCCATCCACCGGATGAACTGCCGAAAATTCCGATTCCGATATTCCATTGTGCGTTGCGGTGATTGTCCCCATTGATGACCAGACCACGAATGGTCGCGTCGCGAGTCGGATCCAGCATCCTTGTTGACGTTACGTCACTTCCATCCAGTTCGATCCGGAGTATCGAATTGTTATTTAAGATACTTGTCGACGAGTTCTCCCTCGCCCCGGCTTGCGAATAACCGTTTAACTCAGTGCGACTTATGGCAGTGAATCCATTCGTGGGCGATTTGATGGACCACCAACTGTGTGGCCAGTCGGGATCAGGATTGAAGAGGCTCTGATCGCACAAAGAGACATCCGGTTTACCGTTAACCATGGCGCACGTCGCGGGCCCCGATGCCGACACAGGACGGATACTGGTCGCACTAACTCCGAGCATTCCATCGTTCTGATAGTACACATGGCCATCCGCAGCCCATGCTAAATCGAACTCGACGACCGCACGGTTACTTGGCGACTGAGCAAAATAGTTTGCGTTGTTGAGCGCATCGGTAAGAGTCCCTGGCCCCTGGGTCGCGGCCGATGTCACTGAGAACACCTCCACGGCGAACAGATGGCGGAGCTCCAACAATTCCAACGAAAGGTGTCGCAGTCTATTCCGCTGCTGCCGTTGTGCCTGCAGCCGTTGGAACCTTTTTGAATTTGCGCAACTAGGTCGTCTCATCAAATATCTCCCGTATATGTTAATTCGAATGTATTGCCGTTACCCTGAATGAATTCCCGTGAACTGTGCTCTGCGGTTCCCGGTCGATGTTATCACTGCTAACCTACACGCGAAATTGTAGAGCGTGTGAGCACGTTGATTTTGGCGGCGGGAACAATCACGTG
>CAZVBC010000543.1:0-3923 GCA_964625155.1 uncultured Pirellulaceae bacterium | reverse complement strand
ATCAAATTGCCATCCAAGGGACGATCCCTGGCCAGCCGTATTTTCTAACAACAATCGACATTTCGCTGGCTGCACAGTCTCAATGGCGCTCTGTACCGCCTGCACAATTCGAGACAGACCATGTTCAGGCGATGCCGTCATATGGGCACCAGGATGAACTACCAAGCCAGCCAATCCTAATTGCTCGGCTCGCCGCCATTCAATCACCAGGGCATCAAGCGACTTTTTCCACAATGCATCGTCAGGTGAAGCCATGTTGATCAAATAAGATGTATGTGCGATTGTCGATTGCAATTTGGCTAGCTCAACAGCTTGAGTAAATTGCATGGCTTCGGTATCGCTGATCGGTTTACAATTCCATTGATTGTTGTTTTTTGTAAAGATTTGCAGGCAATCACAATTCAGTTCGCTAGCCCGCTGGGCAGCCAAATGCAATCCTCCGGCGATGGACAGGTGGGCACCAAAACAATAGGCCACGGTATTCTCCAGTTCTTAAAGTTGCCCACTGGTTGCCCGATCAATCTGCGGACAAATCCTCAATTCATGGCACCGGTCGCAATCATGGCAACGATCATCACTCCATATAGTCCAAGACAACAAACGACCACGATCATATGTACCATGCCCAGATAATAACCAGCTTGAACTATGCCTCGGTTTGAAGGATCGGCAAGGCCTAATTGTATGTCCTTGAGCGCTCGGCTCCCCATAACCCATGCGACAATTCCACAGATCGGACAGAAAAACCACGAGAGAATTCCTAAGCCGAGGATCAATCCGCTCTGATCAGGTTTGGCCCACTGGGCGTAATTAGTCGACGAGGCCGCAACCGGACGATACGGTTGACTGGCGGCATTTCCGCTTGGTAATCCTTGTTGAAACGCAGTGGCTGGCTGCCAATCGCCAAATTCACTGGATCGAATCTGATAACCGGCCCCGATTCGCCCTTCGACAAACCAGCGATCGAGCGTCGCACGATCCACTGGACCATACTCCTGCCCATTGGTTGCCTTCATCCAAAAGTTCCCACCGAGCTGAGCATTGGCCGAGCCAGCGTTGGAAGAGAAACTGTCGAGTGAGGGCAGAGGTTGTGCAGAATCAAAAATCGGTGTGACAGACGGTATTTCGGTAGCCTCTACGGCGGAATTGGACAACGCGGGTACGGTGTAGGTATTGCCACACGCCGGACACCGAGCTCGTCGCCCAGCGAATTCGTCAGCAACAGCCAAACGTTTTCCGCATCCGGAACATGTTGTCTCGATTGCCATCAGCTATGTCCCTTGTCGCTCGGGGTACAAATATATGAAGCTCTTGCCCAGTCGACCGCCATAATTGCCAGCCGTTATGCGCACCAAACCAGGGGTCTCCAAGGCGGCGTCGATAGCAGCGTATGTTGCCTGAGCAACAGCATTTAAATCACTACCATTTATCACAATTTCCATGATCGAAGTGACGCCATGGGGTACCCGCGATCGATCGCCCAATTTTTCTTTCAGCGTTGGGCAATATTCTGCATAAGTGCTGGCGATCAAAAAGCTGTAACGACTACCGGCCTTGGACGCACTGGCGGCAATGCCTCCAGGGAACGTCAATACACAACCAGCACAAGCATCTACCGCTCGCGCCCCTTTCTCCGCCGCTAGGATCGCAGCCTCCTCGCTGGTTGCCATAAACCAGAGATTCCCTCCCATGATCCCATCGCGAAAACCAAACCTGCGAGTCAAATAAAACTCTCCTCCCATTATCGGAACTACCCAACCGCGAGTACCGAAACGAGAATCGCGAAATTGGTGACCATCACCAAACAAAGCCACCTTTCTCCCCAATTTGTAATAAGGTTCTGTATCCAAGCGATTGAAACAACGAGCCGTTGGACAAGTCAATACATTCTGCGAAATCCGCGCCAATAGAACTCGCTCCAAATGCTCCACTCGGTCTTTGCGGAATCTGGGAACGTGAAACTGAATTACGGCACCGATGCGACCATCCGGAGTTTCCTGGCCTGGACTGAATCCGTCCAAGATCTTGGCAACTCCAGCTTCGCAATCGCACATGATCGTACTGGTGGCATGCCCCGCGACAGCATGGCAACAATGATCCAGCCAGTGGCGGTCGCGAGCTGTGATGAGTATTTCAGCATACAAGCTGCGAAAAGCCTCGGCATAGGTGTCTTCGACAATCTCACGTCGATCTTGGCTCATAAAGTTCTATCTCTATCTGTCCATACTAATGTGGTACACTTTAACTGCGGCTCGGTAGGAACCTCGCTCTCCCGTTTTCGCGAACACTGATACTTAGCTGTAACACAGCACGAGCGCACTGTTCAAACTAAGAATTGCGGCTCGCAGAATTGGAACGGCGATTTATCTACTAAGGCAAATCGCCTAGCACTAGCTAACTCTTGTGAGGCTCATTTGCTGTTCATTTTCCTGCCGCGACCCAGATAGACGGCCGATTCAGTCACGACCTTGTCCATATAGATATCGTGGCTTTCACACGGAATTTCCGGAAACATCTGGCACTCAAATGCCAATGCTATTAAGGGAGTATCCAGCCGAGCATGCTCAAGCAACTTGTCATAATATCCTTTGCCGTGACCAGTCCGACCACCCACTCGATCAAACGCCACACCGGGTACCATGATCAAGTCCAATTCCTCAGGCTGTAACGATTTGGAGGCAACCGAACGCAAGGTAACTTTCGGTTCAAGAATCTTGTACATTCCTACGGAGAGTTCATCCATGGATTCCAGATGAAACAATTCCAATTCGCCATCGACACAATAGGGAATCACGATTCGTTTATCGCTTTGTATGGCTGTTGGCAACGCATGGCGCGTGCGAACTTCATCGCGCACATCGACATAGAACATGATCGTCTTGGCCGCAGCATATTCTGGCAACGACATAAATCGTTCGACGATCCGCGCGCTGACTGGGTCTTTGTCAGGCTGATTGCGCCGATTGTCGTGGGCCTGCTGACGAATTTCTTGTTTGAGTGAACTGATCGTTGACAGGATTTCTGGCTGATTCATCGAACTTCTTTTACTTGCAAAAGAACAAGGTAACGGTGTGGAACATGCATGAATGAAAGAACACAAAATACTGCGAACTGCCCTGGTGAGCAGTATCTGGCTCGCAGGCGGTCTGCAACAGTCCAGTTAATCGTGAATCGTTGAGTTTAACAATTCACTCTCGGCCAGTCAGTGGGGGAGTCAACAGACGTTTGGGGTGGAAATCCTTATCGTTTGGAAACTGGAATGAATTTCTGGCATCGTTCCCCGTAAATGTCGCCAACATAGATATTTCCACGTGAATCCTGGCCGATGCAATGAGCACCAACTGTCTCGCCGGGTTTTAATTTCGAGGTGTCCGGTTTGTCTTTGTTGGCTCCGATATCTCCTAGCGGCATGGTCCACGTTTGATGCACTCGACCAGCAGTTGAAAATTGCATGAACAATTGATCTTTGTATTCTGGATATACGCCATGCCGGAACCACCAATGGGGTGACGAACCACAAACCCACAAGCGATCGTTCTGCGTTATCGACAATCCCCAAGGCATAAGTACATTCGACCATTGGTCAAGGAACTTGCCAGATTGGTCGAATAATTGAATGCGACCACTGTTGCGATCAGCAACATACAGAGTCCCATTGGAATCGACCACGATCGCATGTGGCAAGATAAACTGCCCAGGAGCCGGACCCTGCTTGCCAAAGGACTTGACGAACTTACCCTGTTTGTCGAAGTGTACGATCCGCCGATTGCCGTAACCGTCGCTGACAAAAATATCGCCCGTAGGCGTGATGGCCATATCGGTAGGCATATTAAAGTGAGCCGCATCTTCTCCTTTTTGGCCACGTTGACCTAGCGTCATCAATAATTGTCCTTCAGGAGTGTACTTTTGCACGATGTGTAAAC
>CAZVBC010000542.1:0-3947 GCA_964625155.1 uncultured Pirellulaceae bacterium | reverse complement strand
TCAAATGATCTTGCATGTTTTAACGCAGAGTTGCAGTGACCGCAGAGGGATCAACAAGCAGGTGTAGGGACTAAGTTGCTACTGAGTCGATCGAGCGGCGGCTCGGTAGGAACCTCGCTCTCCCGTTTGCGCGAACACTAATTCTTAGCTGTGACAGTTCACAATCGTCACGAATTAAAATTTCGGTCGCAGAAAAGCCAACTCGCTAGTCGGTCAACTCACCCTCAGACTCTGCGTACGACGCTGTCCTCCGCGTTTCAAATGTCATGCATGTATGAACGCAGGTGTTGATTCACAGGTCTTGCTTGAGTGAATCACCCAAGCAAAACCATGACGAATTAAGAATCACTGGCGGTTACTTAAGCGGCTTCTTGCTTAAGAAATCCTTCGAGATGTTTAGACCGAACGGGGTTTTGCATCTTTTGGACGGCTTTGGCTTCGATCTGTCGAACTCGCTCGCGAGTGACTTTAAAAATCCGTCCAACTTCTTCCAAGGTATACGAATATCCATCGACTAATCCGTAACGCAAACGAATGATCTCTCGCTCGCGGAAAGTCAACGACTTTAACAGCACCTCGATTTTCTCTCGCAGCAGTCCATTTGTTGCATTTGCGACTGGACTGTCCTCGTCAGAGTCCTCAATGAACTCACCGAAGCTATTGTCTTCTCCTTCGCCAACTGGACGATCGAGGCTGATGGGATGCCGGCCAATATCCAGGACGCGTCGCACTTCGTCGACAGACATTTCGGCACAGTCCGCCAACTGTTCCATGGATGGTTCACACTTCAGTTCTTGTGTTAACCGTTTCTGCAGATTGCGCAACCGGCTCAAGACATCGATCATATGAACCGGGATGCGAATCGTCCTCGCCTGGTCAGCAATTGCTCGCGTAATCGCTTGGCGAATCCACCAAGTGGCATAGGTCGAGAATTTGAAGCCACGACGATATTCATATTTATCGACCGCCCGCATCAGCCCCGTGTTTCCTTCCTGGATAAGGTCTAGAAAACTCAAGCCACGATTTCGGTATTTCTTGGCAATCGAGACCACCAACCGCAAATTGCCGTTGGATAGCTCACGCTTGGCCGCTTCGAAATCGCGAAAGTGCTTGCGGAATTTCTCGCAACGAGCTTTCAAGCTGCGTGGGCTCTCTTGCGTCAGCACGATTAACTGGCGTAACTCCTTGCGCAAGCGTTCGCATTCGGCTGAGTCGGCGGGATCATGTTTGAGATGATCGATGCGTTCGCTGAGCAATGCCATGCGTGTCGCATATTCTTCGAGCTGGCGCATGACTGGATGAATCCTGCGCGAACGGAGGCTCAGTTCACCAGCCAGAATCAACAATTTGCCCCGTGTGCGCACGTATCGGCGAATGGCCTGTTCCTTTTCCTGAGGACTGGTGCTCTTGCGCACGATCAGCAAAAACGTTGCCCGATTCTCTTTAAGTAGCCTATCCAGCGTTGCAAGATTATGAGGCATGCGGGCGCTGACCTGCTCTTTGGTTAACCGTTCCGTCAGCGAAACTTTAATCGTGCGGTCAAAGGGGAGTTGCCCTTGATGGACTTTCCTTAAAATTTCCACAGTATGGCGCATGGCGAAATCGTTACCGAGCACGGCGCTGCGGAATCGCTTGCGAGTAATTTCAATTTTCTTCGATAACGATATCTCCTCATCGCGCGACAACAAGGGAATATCGCACATCTGATTGAGATACATGCGAATCGGATCGTCGCTCAGTTTGACTGGCCCTGAGGACACTGAGGTGGACTCACCTGCAGTTCCATCCGTGCCGCACGCACCTGATTGTGGTGGCTGATCAATCAATTCGATTCCTAGTTGATCGAGGACGATCAGCAGATTATCCAGCTTTTCACTACTCACGTCCTCATCGGGAATATGGCTGTTCACTTCCTCGTAGGTCAGATACCCTTGCTCGCGCCCTTTGGCGATTAACTGTCTGAGGTCGAGTTCCATCACTTCCACTGTTCAACTCCTTTTTGCGGGAAAGGTCTTTGTTTGCACAGCGAGCTGAAGCGGTAACGCCCTTCACGCTGCGGCATCACGGAAATCACTGGTTGAGCGTAGCAGATTCCTCTGGTGGAATTTGTACGCCTTGGCGTTGCCGAGCTTGCCGAATCATTTCGTTCAACAAACTCAACTTCTCACTCTCATCCAAACGTTCGCTTCCCAGCTCCAGTTCCTGCTGTTGGCGACGCATTTGTTCCTGTTGCTCACCCATGCGCTGCGTCAGAACTCGCAAGCGATTTTCGGGTGATTCTTTGACATACTGTTGTTTTACCTGTGCTTGATCAAAGAGAATGACTAACAGACTCTTCAATGACGCATCCTCCAGTGCATTGAGGACACTGTTGAATTGCAGATCGACTCCTTGAGATTCAAGTAGTTGATAGGCATCGAGCATCGCGCGGGCGCTCGCATTCTGCAGCCAATCTGGCAAGATGCGTTCCAATGCCATGGGGGCTAGTTCCGGTGAAATGATCATCAATTCCAGCAGCTCACGTTCCAGCGGCGACAGGTCTCCCGGTCGGACCATTTTAGGTGGCGGTACATCGCTGTGTGAATGGTCTGCGCGTACTCGCGGTGCGGAACGTCGTAAGCTGGAAAGTCGATCGCGCAATGTCGTTTCGGCTACGGCAAACTGGCGACTCAATCTGGCCAAAATCTGGTCCTGCCGCAATCGGAAGGCTTCGTCAGAAATTAGATTGCTCTTTGGCACTTTGGCTAGCAGCGCCAACATCTGTTCGATAGCTTGGTTGGCGCGATGAGTTTCCAGCAAAGGATCAAAACCGGAGCAAACGCGACGCATTTTGAATTCGAGACCGTCAGCCGCTTGAGCAATCATCTGTAGTAACGAGTCGGCACCGCGCTGGAGTAGATAGTCAGCAGGGTCAAGGTCGTCTGGAAGTGACAGGACGCGAACATCCATCTGCGCGTTCAAGAATAATTCGAGCACCTCATCCGAGCGTTTCTGACCGGCGACATCTCCGTCTAGCAGCAAAATGACTCGATTGCACAAATGGCGCAGCATCTTCAAGTGCGCAGCACCCAGGGCCGTCCCCAAAACTGCGACAGCGTTCTTCAATCCAAACTGGTGAGCGATAATGACATCCGTATAGCCCTCCATGACAATGACTTCTTTGTTGTGCACAATCGCATCGCGCGCGTGATCCAAACCGTACAGCACTTGATGCTTGGTGAACAATCGGGTTTCGCGCGAATTGATGTACTTCGCAGCATCGGGCACACATGGCAGAATCCGACCGCCAAACGCCACAACTCGCTTTTGTGCATCACAAATCGGAAACATGATGCGACCACGAAAGCGGTCGTAATAGCTCCCTCGATCACTTTTCGTCGCTAGATCGGCAGCCTCCAGAACCTTGTGGCTGTGGCCGGCCGCTTGGCATTTGTCCGTCAAGAAAGACCATCGATCGGGAGTAAAGCCAAGCTGAAAAACTCGAATGCTCTCTTCGCTCAATCCTCGTTCACGCAGGTATTCTCGCGCCACTTCTGCTTCACTGCTCTCCAGCAGAGCACGGTGATATTGTTCGCCAGCCCACTGCAGAGCTTTGAGCATGGACTGTTTTTCGTCAGTCGCTTGCCGTACCTGGTCGGGACTGCGCATGGTAGGCAGTTGAACCCCAGCCCGCTCGGCCAGAAACGTCAGCGCTTCGCGAAAGGTGATCCCTTCGCGCTGCATGACAAAGTTGAAGACGTCGCCGCCAATGTCGCATACCCAACATTTCCAGATTTGTTTTTCGACATTGATCTGCAAACTGGGACGCCGATCAGCATGCCAAGGGCATAGAGCAACAAAGCCACGCCCCTGTCGGCGCAGCTCCATATAACTCCCCAACAGATCAACAATGTCTGTTGCGGCACGGACGCGATCTTTGATATCAGAATCAAGTGTGAACGACACCG
>CAZVBC010000541.1:0-3990 GCA_964625155.1 uncultured Pirellulaceae bacterium | reverse complement strand
CTCCGTGTAATCTCTGTACCCAGCATCTGTCGAACTGTTCGGTCTCGGTTGATCGAATTGTCGACGGTCGAGACAGTAGTTAGGTAATTCTTGCATCGGTTCTGTGCAGAAGGCATGTTCTGAAAAAGAAAAGTTGCTGTAAGCGACCATCATCTGACAGCTTATCACTATTCCTTTGGAAATATCACATATTGAGGCAGAGCGTGAAAATCCAGCTGAAATTTCCTTGGTTTTGGGAACTGTTGCTCGTTTTTACTTGTGTGTCGCAGTTCAGTAACACTGTTGCAGCCGAAAAAACTTTGCCCAATGTCATCGTGATTATGGCCGATGATCTCGGTTACGAGACGATCGGGGCTAATGGCGGCACATCCTACAATACTCCCCATATAGATCGACTGGCATCGACAGGCGTTCGATTTGAACAATGTTACGTACAACCCTTATGTACGCCAACACGCGTGCAGTTGATGACCGGCATGTACAACGTGCGGAACTACATCCGCTTTGGATACATGGATCCACTGTCAATAACATTTGGCAACCGACTTAAATCAGCAGGATATGCAACTTGTATCGCCGGTAAATGGCAATTGGGGCAGGATATCGATTTGCCCAAAAAGTTCGGCTTCGACGAATACTGTTTGTGGCAACATACGCGTCGTCCACCTCGTTATGCCAATCCAGGCCTCGAAATCAACGGCCAACAACGCGACTTCAACGCGGGCCAGTATGGGCCAGATATCGTGAACGAATACGCGATCGACTTTGTCACCCGCAATCAAAGCAAGCCGTTCTTTTTGTACTATCCAATGATGTTGACCCATGGTCCTTACCAACCCACGCCCGACAGTCCGAGCTGGGACCCAAAAGCGATCGGAGAATCTGTTAACCGCGCTCCAGAACATTTTGGCCACATGGTCCAATACATGGACAAACTGATCGGCAATTTAGTTGCTCAATTGGACCAATTAAAAATTCGCGAAAACACGCTGATCATCTTTATCGGTGACAACGGTACTGGAGCTGGGACAATTTCCAAGATGGGCGAGCGGGAGGTTATTGGAGCGAAAGGAAAAACCATCGCGACTGGGATGCACGTTCCACTAATCGTCAACTGGCCCAAGGGAATTCACACAGCCATGGTGACTGACCGGCTGGCTGACAGCACGGACATTTTTCCAACGATTTGTGAAGCAGCCGGATTGGACCCTCAATCGCTTGGAGAAATCGATGGACGCAGTTTCTTGCCGCTTACACAGGGACGCGATTACTCGCCCCGTCCCTGGATATACTCATGGTATTCGCCTCGACAGGGCAACGACACCAAAGCTCGTGAATGTGTATTCAACCAGCGATTCAAGCTGTACCGCACAGGTGAATTCTACGATTTGATTCGCGATGGGCTAGAACGCGAGCCTTTGCAGGTAAACTCACTGACAGGTGAATCGGCAGTGGCAGCTAAAGAATTCGCCAGCGTGCTCGAGCGTTACGCTTCGGTTCGGCCTGCTCGCCTCGATGTCCGTACTGCGCCGGAAAATGATTCAAGCAGCAAGCAAGAGAAAAAGGATAGACCAAAGCAAAGGAAGAAGAAAAAAGCTGCCGCGGCAACTTAGAAATCGGCTGGGCTGCCAACTCGGCCTGTCGCCAATCGCAACTTATTGAACACGCGTTACGCCACAAAGTTGCTGGAAAATAAAGCTGCCTTGCTGGCGAATTGCAAGAAATTCTTGGTACTTACGGCTTCATCGATGGTATCAAAGAGGGCGTTTGTGCCCCTCGCCAGCAACTTCACGAACGTATTTCGGGACGCCGTAACCTGGAAGATTGTCTCGTAGAAAACTGATTATGCGCAGTCCCTCGTCGACGGGCACTTCATAATGAGCTGTTCCAATTACCCGATCGAGTTGGTGGAGATAATATGGAATGATTTGCAGGTCGAGTAATTTCTCACACAGCTCGAGTTGCACTGCGGAATGGTCGTTAACGCCGCGTAGGAGTACCGTTTGATTTAGCAGTGTTGCTCCAGCTCGCTTTAGTTTCTCGACAGCTGGCGTTACAGATGCGTCCAGTTCGTTGGGGTGATTGACGTGCAACACAAGAAACAGAGCCGGGCGCACAATTTCCAACCATTCTAACAGGCTCGCACATATTCGAGTTGGCACAATCACTGGCATGCGCGTATGTATTCTCAGTCGTCGTACATGTTCAATTTGGCTTAGTTCAGTTGAAAGCCATGCCAGACTGGAATCGGTCTGCATCAGCGGATCGCCACCGCTGAGGATGACTTCTTCCAGCGATTGATCGGCTCTGATTTCGTCAAGCAACGGCTGCCAAACACTGGGAGATTTCGGGAGCAAATCGTACGGGAACTGGCGACGGAAACAATAACGACAATGCACCGCGCAGGCGCCTGTCAGCACCATCAGCGCGCGTCCTTTGTACTTGCGCAGCAAACCGGGTTGCGATTCACTTGCCAAATCTCCCACAGGGTCTGCGGTAAATCCGTTCACGGACACTTGTTCACGAGAGTCCGCAAGTACCTGACGCAGCAGCGGATCTTGAGAATCTCCAGGTTTCATGCGTCGCATAAATTCTCGCGGAACAAAAACCGGAAAGTCCCTTTCCGACTCGCTGCACGATTGCTCATGGCTGAGATTCAGCTCTGTGAGAAGTTCTGCGGACGTTCGAATGGCTGAGCGAATAGAGTCGTGCCACGTCGAGTTAGAAGGGCAGTGGGATTCCGGCAATTTTAAGCCTGAAGGCTCTTCCAAAGTGGCTTCGACAGGTTGTGGATCGGAAGATACAATCTGGGACATTTGTTGCCAAATTAAATTTTAACTCAGTGAGAGAATGTTCCGTGCCCACATACAAGACTAGCGATTTCCGCAAAGGATTAAAGGTTCAAATCGACGGCGAACCATACTTGATGGTGGAAATGAACTTTGTAAAGCCTGGCAAAGGTAACGCACTTTACAAATGCAAACTCCGAAATCTCGTCCGAAATACCGTCTTAGATCGTACATACAAGGGGGGCGACGAGTTAGAAGCGGCTGACGTTGAGGAAATTGATACACAGTTTCTTTATAAGCAAGCGGACTCATTTGTTTTCATGGACACATCGTCGTTCGAGCAGTACGAGCTGTCTGCGGATCAAGTTGACGACAATTGGAAATATCTCAAAGACGGCATGTTGTGCACAATGATGCTGTTCAACGGTACACCCATTACCATGTCACCACCCAATCACGTCGAGATGAAGGTGGTTGAATGTGAACCGGGTGCCAAAGGTGATACGGCGACAAACGTAACCAAACCAGCAAAGGTTGAAACCGGCGGAGAGTTTATCGTGCCCGGATTTATTAAGGAAGGGAACGTGATCAAAATCGACACTAGGACCGGTGAGTACGTTGAACGAGTCAGCAATTAACTGCATCAACCGATCCTGCAATTAATCTGCCATAAAACAGCGAACGCGTTGCATCTCCCAGGGGTATGCAACGCGTCTTTGTTGGTAGGTTCGGTCATTCATCGAGTATCGTCAACTTAAATGACAACCGTGGCCGGGTTGTCATCGTGGTTTAGAATACGTCGAGAATAAAGTGATGGCCGGAATGGTATCGCCGATTGCTCGGATATTCGTTGTGCCAGTGTCGATTGTAAACTGGAATCTGCATTTCCGCCGGGTAACGATAGTACAGACTATCGCTGCTGCGGTAATACTCGTTACCCTTAAAGTTTTGCGGATAAAATACGTACGGATAGTGATAGAATCGCTGAACGTCGCGGTTGCTGTTCGCTCCTCCCCATACCCGTCCATAGGCACGCGGGTCGGCAGCAGTAATCGATTGTGTGCACGCTCCAAGCAAACTAGCGGCAGCTAACAGGCTCAAAATTGTCTTGCGCAACATGATCTTAAATTTTCCCCCTGGGAAACTCTTCGAATTACCGGCAGTAGCTTGCCGATACTGGGTATCTTGTGCCTAAAGAAAA
>CAZVBC010000540.1:0-4005 GCA_964625155.1 uncultured Pirellulaceae bacterium | reverse complement strand
TAGTCATCGTGGCGGACTACTGACTATGGCAAGTGTACTAAAAGTAACTGCCAACGGGACGACGACTTCACCTGTTTTGCGAGGCGCGTGGGTGTTGGAGCGTATACTTGGTGTGCCGCTCCCAAGACCACCTGCGAATATTGCAGCCATTGAACCTGATATTCGCGGAGCGACGACCATTCGTGATCAATTGGACAAGCACCGCCAGGTCGCTAGTTGTAATACCTGTCACCGTTTGATCGATCCCCCAGGTTTTGCTTTGGAGAGCTTCGACGTTATCGGTGGCTGGCGCGAAAACTATCGAGCGCTTACGAATGATGGCGAAAAAGATTCGCAAGGGCGTAGAGTTCGGCCCGGTCCAGCAGTCGACCCCAGCGATACCTTGTCTGACGGAAGAAAATTTGCCAACATCGACGAATTCAAGCAGCTCATCGCACGGGATCAAGATCAACTTGCTCGTGCTTTGACAGAAAAGTTGCTTGCTTATGCAACGGGTGCGGCACCAACGAAGTCGGATCAAGCTCAAATTGAATTGATCGTCAGCCAGGTCCGCCAACAAGATTATGGATTCCGATCTTTGATCCATGCAATCGTGCAAAGTCCGGTATTTCAAAGAAAGTAGTACGGCAAGCAAAAATGATCATACGTCGTGCGTTTCTGAAAACTTCTGTTGTCTCCCTCGCACTCCCCTGGTTTGAGACTTATGCGGCTGAGCCGAAGTCACGTACTGGCGTTCATTCTCGCCGGCGACTGTTATGTATTTGTGCACCGCTTGGTTTCCATCCCGAGAACTTTTTTCCACAAACAACCGGCAAGGATTATGTCCTCTCTCCATATCTGGATATTCTTAAAGATCACCGGGACCACATGACCGTGATCTCTGGATTGTCACATGCGGGTATGGGATCCAGCTTTGCACATCAGGCTTCCGCGAGTTTTCTGACTGGTATACCCGGTGCGGGGAGACCTGGTTTCCGCAATGCCATTTCACTGGATCAATTTGCTGCGGAGCACTTGGGTAGGGAGACTCGGTTTCCCAGCCTGACTTTATCAGGTGAAGGCGCTGGTGGCCTCTCTTGGACTCGCACAGGGGCACTTATACCCGCCGATAACAGTCCGTCGAAAGTCTTTGCGAGACTATTTCTCGATGGTCGGGATGGCGCAGTCCGTGAGCAACTGCGCCGACTGGAAGACGGTCGAAGCATTCTTGATGACGTGAGCGAACAAGCCAAGTCACTTCGATCAAAACTCAGCAGCTCAGATCGAGACAAGTTGGATGAGTATCTGATCAGTATTCGTGAACTCGAATTACGAATGGTCAACGATCAAAGTTGGGCAAAGAAACCCAAGCCCAAGGTCGATGTTGCGCCGCCGAATGACATTCCTAATTCAGCCGACTTGATCGGCAGAACGCGGTTGCTTTTCGATCTCACTCATTTGGCTTTGCAAACCGACTCAACGCGATTGCTCACGATCATGCTGGCCGGTTCAAGCCTTACGCCTCCAATTCCCGGCGTGACACTTGGTCACCATGATCTTTCACATCATGGTAAGGATTCACGGAAACTCGAACAGCTCAAGATCGTGGAATTAGAAACCATGAAGACTGTGCGCGACCTCGTTGCCAAGCTCGCAAGTTCTCAAGAAAACGGCACAAGCCTGCTTGATCACACAACCGTCTTTCTCGGCAGCAACCTCGGCGATGGCAGCAGCCACTCTACGCAAAATCTCCCTGTCCTGTTGATTGGTGGTGGTTTCCAGCACGGACAGCATTTAGCTTTCGATCCCGGGAACTCTCCGCCATTGTGCAATTTATATGTCAGCATGCTACAACGCCTTGGAATTGAAACCGACCAATTCAGTTCATCGACAGGTACGCTGACCGGAATTGAATGGAGCTGAAGTTGTCAGACACTTTGCCGGTTGATCAATGTGAGTCAACGAATTTTTTGATTTGAGTCAGTGTCTCTTGAAACAGTGCCAAGTCATAGATCAAGTACCCGTGCTTGCCACCTTGGTGTATTTCAAGTTGGCATTGATTTCCCTTGCGCAACATTTCGTCGCGAAATGCGGTGGCACCGGCGAAAGGAGTGACTGTATCGGCCGTTCCATGAAACACAATGGTTGGCGGCAGCCTCGGACGCACTTGATGGAGCGGCGACAGCAGTTTCCAATCTGCTCCAATTTTTGCGTTTCCATAACCCTGTGTTGATGTATCAATGACGGGGTACAGCAGCACTAACTTGTCAGGACGACTCGAGAACTCTGAATGGTCTGCACTGTCAATTAAATTATCAAACATGGCCGTGCCGGCAGCTATATGCCCCCCTGCAGAAGCGCCAGCGACGGCAATTCGATTTGGGTCCACACCTAAGTCCTCGGCATGTTCGCGAATAAATCGAATTGCGGAACGACCATCCTTCACACAATCGGATACCGTAGTACCTAGTGGAGCACTCAGCAGACGATACTCAACGCTAATTGCAACAAAACTTTGTCGGGCGAAATGATCGGCGTAAGGATACATGCGGCGTGGGTTTCCGCCTGTCCATCCACCACCGTGAAATAAGACTAAACACGGTGCTCGGCGCCGGTCTATGGACTGGCTTGGTTCAAAGATATGCAAGTAGAGTTTTCGATCGCCAAGTTGTTTGTACGACAGTTTTCGAGTCGGTTCCAACTTTGCTGCCAGCTCGTCTACGGGATTTGCGCGCAGGGAAGTTACGCATGCTAAACAGCATACGTACGAACAGACGATTGCAAACCTACAACTAGGGTCGAGCAAGAATCTCGGTTCCATGGGCACACTCGTTCTTTCGTAAGTTAGCGACTGGTCAGTTGGATACGATCCCACTGTGTTCATGAACATTGGTGCTTAGTTGGACAGCGCCACTGTTCAATATGTTGTTAGAACTAAGTTCCAGTCCCGCCTTTGGCTGCGGGTTAAACAATTACAAAGCTCGGACTTAAGACCACATTTGGACCGCAAAGTGGCGCTGTCCAATTAATCTGCTTGGCACTCTGTTAACAAGCGGCGGTAAGCACTGCGCGCATGATCATAAGCGGCTCGCGCATCGGCAAGCTCATTCTCTTTATAGGTACGTTCTTTTGATTTCCAGCATTGTTCAACGCCATCCAAACACCATTGAGCGCTGCGCCGACTGGCACGAATAGGTTGTTCGTTTACTAGTATAAATATCGGGTTGGTGTGAGACGAATAGGCTATCCGTAAGGCCACCCAACTGCTGCGCTCCAACGCTATGTCGCTAAAGACTATATCTTGCATTGATCCGTCAGCGGGAATTATATGCTCAGCAATCGATTGGGCGTTGACGATCAATTCAACTTTGACATTGCGAGAATCGGCAATGCGTGCATGTTCGAGATTCCACGATCGGAGACCACGACGATCCGGTGAATTGGAGCGCTCCGTCGGGAGATAAGCTGCGACCTTTGCACGGGCGGTAACCTTGGTGGGTCCAGGTAAATTCAGTTCACTCCCTTTTTCACCTACATGCACGTCGTTGACGGTAAAGTCGATCAGATGGCTACGCCCCTCCGAAACATAACAACGGCCCTGACGAATTCCCTCGCACCATTGGTCGTAGTCCAATTTTCCTTCCAACTTGACATACGATCGCCCCATGCCGACACGCTCGCCAGTGATGCATGGAAAGTCTGTCTCGCCACTAGCTCGAACTCGATAGCCTACGTTGAGCGCGTGATACCACATATTGAGTTCCGAAAAGTAATTCGTATCAACTGTGGAAATGAAGTCGATGGCCGGTGTGGGCTGACCGTCAGGACCTGCGACCATATGAGTAATGTCGACCACGAATTCGTTCGCACCGATGCCGTTGTAAGGTGGAATGGTGTAATTTGGCAAGACTCGGTCGGTCACGTCTAAGCCCGAACCGCTGTGAGCTGGCCCGCAAACCGCACCCTGCTTTTTGGCCCACTTAAGTGTATTCAGTCCCAACGTTGGCCAGGGATGTTTTGAATCGC
>CAZVBC010000539.1:0-4024 GCA_964625155.1 uncultured Pirellulaceae bacterium | reverse complement strand
ACATATCCTGGGTGCCAAGTTGGGTGCATCGACCGATTCATTTTGCAACTTGAAAGTCAACGCAAGGAGATTTCGGCAGTCCTAGTCGAGCCAGCTTTGGGGGCGCGCGGGTATGTGTTTCCGCCGGCTGAGTACATGCGCCGCCTGCGCCAGGTTACTGCTGATTTGGGAATTGTGTTGATCGCCGACGAGGTCCAGATGGCATTGGGGCGCTGCGGAGATTGGTTGCTATCGAAACTACAGGGATGGACTCCCGATCTGATTGTATTGGGTAAGAGTTTGGGAGGCGGATTAGTGCCGATCTCCGCAGTGGTCGGCCGCGCAGAATTGCTAGACAGTATCCCAACGGGGAGTGAGTCCGAGACCTTTGCAGCCAATCCTCTCGCGACAGGAATTGCTCTAAGTGTGCTGCAAGAACTGCATCGCGGACCATGGATTGAGCGAGGGCGTAAAGTTGGCGAACAACTGCGAGCGCTGGCGGGTAGCATATTTCTTGATGTGCATCCTGCAGCACTTATTGAAGGGCTTGGTGCTTGCGCCGCGATTGAATTGGTTCGTTGCGCGCAATCGCCCAATGAATCGGCCCAGCTTTGCGGACAAATTGCAAAGAACTGCCTCGATGTAGGATTACTGGTACACCGCAGTGGACCGCTCGGGACTCGGATTGTATTGATACCTGCACTGACCATCGACGATGCAGAGGTCCGTGATACGCTAAAGCGGTTGCAGTCCGCAGTGCAGGTGCGGTTGGCTTGAAGGTGTCAGCAGGGTTCCAGACCGAAGCACCACGCAAACAAAAACACCCCGTGGCTAGCACGAGGTGTATCGGTATGTGTCGATTTCAAGCGAGTTGCTAGCGGTTGCTAAGCAGTTGCTGGATGCCGTAGGTGAAGAAGGTACCCAGACCAAAGTTTAGCGCTTCTTCGCACGGTTTGTATTGCAAGATCAGCGTATCGCCTGGCTGAATGATCGGTCGCGAGGCTGGATTATTAATCGCTGTGGCTAAATCCACTTCGATAGCAAGTTGACCTTTGCAGGGTGTCCGGCGAAGAATGTACAATCGACCCGGTGGTACTCCACCAATTCCGCGTGTCAGCCCGGCGAGACCGCCACCATTGGCTCCTTGAGATGCAATTCCACCCCCTGCGATCGCCATTGCGCCTAGTGCATCGAGGTCGTAATCTCGCGGCAGAGGCCATTGCCCTGGCGGTAACAAACCACCTGTGTAGAAGAATTCGTTATCACGAGCTTCGACGACGATAATGTCTCCGTCCTCTAAAATTGCATCTTCTGGACGAATGGCTGGTTGTACTCCCACGGGCAAACGCAATGGAATTCGCAGGATCGTCGGATCTTCGGGCGGCGGTGGCGGACAGCCGCAAGGATCGTTGAACGCATTCACCATTTGAGCGTACTGCTGATAAAATGCTGCTCTGGCGGCTTGGTCAGCTTTGCTGGCACGCAAGAGTTTGATTTCATTCTTGGCATTCAAGCCTGGCAATCCACCAGTTTCCATGAGGGCGTTCATGATATCGTTGCGTTTGTAGGGCAACTTTACTACGTTACCTGCGGCGCTTTGGTCACCTGCATAAACACCTCGTCCTATATTTTGGTTGAGGTAAGGGTTGTACTGTGTGGTGTTGTCTTGGCGAATGACAACGACGTTGTACTCACGTTCCTTGATCAATGTAACCACTGGGCTGACCGCGACGGTTGGATTGATGCCGGCTTCGGCAATAGCCTTGCGGATCAAGTCGCGAGCTTGGTCGATGGTGCGACCTCGAACTTCAATGGGTTTGGGGAGCAAGGGTAAAGCTATGGTTCCATCTTCCATAACAGGGATTGGGAAGCCGGTCGATGGAGGTAGGGTGCTCTTTTCAGTCGGAAAATTAACGGGCGGCATCTCCGGAGGCAGCGGATTCTCTACATTCAAAGGTCGATAAGGGAAAATTCCTTCGATATAAATACCCAGCACATCACCTCTGTCGAGCAAGTGATTTCTGGGTGGCTCTTGCGCGAGCAGTGAGAAATCGATGGGCACGAGGTTATTGCGTTCTTCAGCAAAGAACTGTGGCGGTAACCGGTTGGACGGGATACCGTTGATGGGCTGTGTCAACGACGTACACCCAACCGCAGTCGTCGCAATCAGAGTTGCCGACGCCAGTTTCAGCAGTGTCCGTTGAAATCCACATCCCAATCTTCGTAACAAGCTGGTGGGAATGTCCATGGCCAAATTGATTTTCATCGTCGCATCCCTGTTGCCATTTCAACTATTGAATCGGTTCAGCGACCGATCGAAAGTGGTTGGGCAAGTTGTTGGGTACAGTTTTGAATTTCGAAACGGACTACGAATCCACGATTGAGTTTAAAATCGAACAATTCAGTTCGCCGGCGCATTCTCATGTTGAAGCATGAGCGATTTCGTGCCGAAGCTGGCCGCAGAAACATCGGGTTCGACGGCAGAATTGTTGTTCCTCGAAGACGTTTGCACTGGAGTAGGCGCACCAATGTTTACCGGTGGACCTGGCGCGATCGGATACGAGGCATGGTGGCTGGCGGGAAGTATGCCAGAATCGCGGTATTGGTTTTGTAAGCTACTCGAGAGTTGTATCTGCGACCAATTGGCGACTCCATCTTCTTCGGCCGCTCGGGCTCCTTGTGGGTAACCCGCAAACCACGACGAGACCTTTTGCTGGCCTTCTGCAGACTGATATTGCCAACTCCAATATTCGCGTGGAGGGACATTCGGCGTACAGCCGGTCGTGTTCATGCCACTGCATACTTCTTCATAACCGGCGCGAAATCCTTCGCAAAAAGCATCCATCTGCTTTTCACGGCAAAAGAGATGCTTGCGTTTATGCCACGCAGTTTTTGACCAAGCCTTGCTGCGAGTGCTGATGACCGCCCGATTCCAAGTATCGTCATAGCGAAAGTTTTCGTATGCGTTATGCACGAAGGTACAACCATTGGCAGCCGCCAGGATTACAAATCCGATCGTCGTGACAAGTCCCGATCGAAACGTACGAGATGCTGGAAAAACTGTGGCAGATGCGCTGGCGTTGTTATTCGGCCGCTCCATGGTGCCCCCTAATATGACATTTAATTTGCAAGCAAAATCGCTGAGCACATCGGCTTAGCTGGTCGACGAAGTCTTGAAACCCACTATCGCGCTCGTCAACGTACAGGACGTGCCGCGCGATCTGAACGCTCGCAGCAGAGCTGTAAACCGACTCCTGTGTCGATCGTCCTACGGCTCGGACAAACGGTCTGGTAAGCTTGTGTTGCTGCGAACACCTACCGAACCAAAGTCGAGTTATTCTCATGATCGTCGGTTAAGCTGTAGCGAGTTGAACAATTCTTCTGCTAATGCGGGTCGAATCGCCTATAACGGTAGAAAACGCGGCCAGCCCCTAGGATCGCACGTCAAAGTGGTTTTGGCTGTAGTCGACAGAGTATGCTGAATTGAGTTGTATATCGAACGGACCTTTAGGAGCCGCAACGAAAGTGGCAGAAACTCGACTCAGGGAACGCAAGACGCCGGAGAGATCCAAACGGCATAGTACTCCATTGACCATCCAGGACATCGCTCATCAGAGCCTGCTTTGGATTGGAAGAGTAGTTTTATTGGCAATGATTGCTGCCGCACCCTGGTACTATGGCGGCGCTAACTGGAGTCCGCAGTTCTATTTGGTTCAAGCAAGCTGGGGATTGCTGGCAATTACCATGCTGTCGATCCTGGTATATCCAGCCAAGGCAAATGACTTATGTGGCCCAGCCATCGGTTTGCTAGCTTTAATCGGACTTGGGTTATTGCAGGTCGTACCCCTTCCCGACAGTTGTATTGACTGGCTGGACGGAAATGTTGCATTCGAACGGAAAGTGCATCAGCTTGCGTTGGAATGGGACAACGAAAATGAAACTTTGGACGCTGTAGAAACAGCCCGACCTGCGCGTGGCCATGCGATCAGCATCGATCGCACTCAGAGTTCCGCGACAGTGGCATCCATGGTGACTGCCGTCACGT
>CAZVBC010000538.1:0-4034 GCA_964625155.1 uncultured Pirellulaceae bacterium | reverse complement strand
GAAAGCACCGCGAGCTGTGAACCGACCGGGGTAGTTTTGATGTTGCGAATTTTTCGCACGTTTCATGCGGATACCCTGTACGCTACTGGCAAAGCGTTGAGCAGTCACCCAATGCAGATTGCTTCAGCCAAATTTTTGAAGTTTTCCTACTCTCTTGGAGATGCTTCCCAGGCGATGACCTTGGAGCGATTGACGGCCATGAGTAAGCGGCGACCATCGGCGGAAAAAGTCATCTGCTGGACCTCACCTGGACAGTTTCCGAGCGAAAAAAGGGGCTGTTGGGTGGGCAAGTGCCACAGTACGACAGGACCCTTGTCAACGCCAGTTGCCAACGTCTTTCCATCTGGAGAAATGGCAACGTGTTTGTCAAACGGATAGCGTCCTCGAAAAGAGCTTCGAAGTTCGCCAGATTCTATATCCCATAGTCGGATAACTTTGTCAGCACACAATGTCACCAAGGTGCTTGCGTCCGGTGAAACCGTCAAGCCAGTGATCCAGGTTGGATGCTTGAATCTTTGCGAAAGGCTGCCACTGGGAATGTCCAAAAAGGAAATTATGCCAATTTCAGCGGGGTGAAACACAAACGATTGCTCACTCAAAAAAACTGAAGAAAAAGAGACAAAATCCGTGGTTGCAATAATTGGCTTCGTAAAACTTGCGTTCCACACGCTCAACATCCGCTGATCGGGACTCAGCCAGTATTCTACTGCGATGTATTCGCGGCCTGGCGAAACCAGTAATCTGAGGACAGGTGCGTTGTCTGGTTTTTGACTGGCAAAAAACTTTCCACTGTTTACGTCGTATCGCCGCAGTACTGCGTTACCGTCAGCTATCCAAATCGAACTTCCTTGGGTTTCGAATTGTGCTGCAACAATGATGGAAGGTTCCGGATTAGTAATCGTGCTTATCCTTTTCCCAGTACTGGAATCGTGGATCGCTATGCTTGTAGACTCGTTTGCGATTGTTGCAAATCGCTGACCGCTGGGTTCGAAAACGATGTTAAGTGGTATATTTCCACTATCAAACACGGTTCGCCGATTTACGGGAATGGAGGTAAAGTCTCCAATCAATAAGTCCCCGTTACTTGTGCCCACGACGAATCGCGTGTCGTCGGGCTGCATGGCCACGTGCCACAATCGTCGACCTTGCTCAAAAACCCTCTGCAGAGCGAAATCTGAGGTGTCCCAAATATGGCAGATACCTTGATCGGTTACAGATACCAGCAAATCTCCCTTGGGTGTAAAGGCAAGACTGCGGATAGACGCTCCTTCCAAGGGATATGTTCGACCCGAGTTTTGTGGATCGTCGAGGGAGCAAACATTAACTCCACCGTTGCCAGTTCCCCCAGTGACCAGTAATTTGCCATCGGGCGAAAAGGCTGCACTGTACACAAGCTGGTGCGATCCTTGCCAGGTTTTGATCTGTTTCAACTCAGGCAAGGACCAAAGCGCCAATTGTCCATGCTCTTTACAGCCAACAATTCGATTAGAAGCATGGTGAACTGCTAGCGATCGATACTCATCGACCGAGTGCAGCAGCGTTCTAGATTGCAAGTCGAATACCGCGATTCGACCGTCCGTATTAGTTCCCCACTTGACTTGCGTGACAATCAATCGACGCGCATCTGCTGTGAAAAAGACTTGGGCGACGGGCTGAGTAAAGTCCGCGAAACGAGCGATCTCGATTCCATTTCTCCAGTCCCACACGCGGGCCAGACAGTTTTCTTCCGCAGTTGCCAGTAATGAATCATCCGGCGAAAAAGACACTCCATTTATGTCATCGGAGAAATCTCGCAGCGTTTGAACCGTTTCACCCGTGTTCGTATCGGAGATGATCACACTCCGATCGCGGCTGGAGGTTGCCAAGTACCTACCATCGCTTGAATATGCCATGCCGAAGATGTCGCGCGAGTGACGCTGGACGTACGAAAAAGTGTCCTGGCACAGTGATTTCAAATGGTACCATTCGAACCCTCGATTATCGGGCTGATTCTCGCTTGGCACATGCGCCGCCAATCGGCTTTGGGCGTATTCGATCTCGCCGCGCTGGTAAGCAAGTTCCGTCAACTGCATGTCAGCGGCATACAGAAATTGGCTGACGATCGATTCACTTTGGCGAACTGCTTCCCCAGCGGCTTGTGCTTTCTGGGCAGCGGCTCTAGCCTCGGACGCACTTTGCCGAGCCAAGTTGCTTTGCTGGGTGGCTTCTCCAAGCGCCAGCCAAACTACGACGAAGGCCACTAACAGGCTGACAAAAGAAATTCCTGCCGCTACTGTCAAGCTTCGCGCGAGGGCACGATTGCGTCGAGTCCAATTGCGGACTCGCGATCTCCAACCTGGCAGTCGCACGGTGATGGGACGATTCTGAATGAATCGCTGCAAATCCTTGCAAAAATCTGATGCCGAGAGGTAGCGGAAGGTCGGCTCTTTGGCAGTGGCCTTGAGAACGATGGCTTCCAAGGGAACGGGTATTGCCGGATTGAGCTTGCGTGGCCAGGGCGGATCATCAAATTGGATTCTATGCAGCAACGTTTGTCGATTGGACGACTTCCACATGGGCATGCCAGTCAACAATTCGTACAGCGTTGCGCCGAGAGAATAGACATCGGTGCGGCGGTCGACGATGCCTCGAATTCCCATCGCTTGTTCGGGACTCATGTATTGCAATGTGCCCAACACGTCGCCAGTATTCGTAAGGTTTTCACCAGAGTCGGTATGCGCTAAACCAAAATCCGTGACCCAGATTTTGCCGCTAGTGTCCAGCAATAGATTTGAAGGTTTAACATCCCGATGGAGGACTCCGACACTGTGGGCATAATCGAGAGCCTCAGCGGCTTGAGCAATCCAGTCGGCAATTGTTTCGTAGGAAGATTGTGGCGGAGCTGACATCGTGACCGATTGGGCTGACTGAAATCCCGCAATTACGGACTCGAGCGATTGGCCTTCGATGTATTTCATCACGTAATAGTGCAAGCCGCGTTCATTTCCGATTGCCAACACCGGCACGATGTTGGGGTGTTTTAGGCTGGAAGCAGCCTGCGATTCATTCAAGAAACGTTGAATCTGGCGCTGGCTATAAGCGGTAATGAATGGCAGAAGTTTCAACGCCACTCGCTGGCCATCGGAGATTCTTTCGGCTTCGTATACGATGCCCATGCCTCCTCTGGCAATCTCACGCACCAACCGAAAATCTCCCACAGCATAATTGGCACCGATCGCCGCAAATATTTTATGTTCATCTGAGTTCGGGGTCGCATTGCCCGGAGAAGGTCCGAGTTTGCTCATCAACAAGAGCATGGGCCAGACATCACGCAGATGATTGGCATATGCCGGATGCTCGGCAATAATTGTATCGAGGTCAACCCTGTCGCCACGTTGCAGTCGTTGGGTTAAGTTCTCGACCAACTCATGCAGATTCGCATCTTCGGCGTCTTCTTCCTGTGGCGTGGAGTTCTGCGACACGTGAATTTCCCAAAAGCTCGCGCTATGTTGGCTCTCCCATCAAGCTTCGCAATTCCGCTAGTGCGCGAAAGTGTCGTGATTTGACGGTACCCTCGGGAATTCCTAAGTTTTCGGAAATCTGCTCAACACTTAGGCCTTCGAAGTGCCTAAGAACCAACACCTCGCGAAGAGTACCGGGAAGTTCACGCAAGCGGCTTGCAACCCGAGCGTGTAGTTCTTCGCGCACCAATTGTTCGCTTGGCGTGAGCTCCTTATCAGCGAACAAGCTCATCCCATGACAGTAACGCTCTCCGAGTCGAATGCCCGATTCGGTTTGCTCGTTCACGACAGATCGATTCTTGGCCAAAAAATGGCGCCGAAAAACATCGACCAAGCAGTTTAACGCAATGCGACGCAACCATGGGTAGAAACCCATTGGCTGTTCCACCAAGAATTTAGGAAGTCTGCGCATTGCAACAATGAGTGCATCTTGGACAACATCCGACGCATCAACTCTTCGAGCCAGTCGGTTGTCCATCCTTGCGGCAATCATGCGTCGCAGCCGACTTCGGTACGCGTCCAACAACTCCGGGT
>CAZVBC010000537.1:0-4046 GCA_964625155.1 uncultured Pirellulaceae bacterium | reverse complement strand
TCGCGGTAGGGTTTGTGTTGCAGGTACAACTTTAGTCGAGCGTCAAGTTTAGGGCGCTTGGCGATTGGGGTTAGGGCGATGGCCTTTTCCTGCCACGGAATTGCTTGAGCAAAATCGCCAACTTCGGCGTAGGCTGCGGCTAGATGATCGAGCGATTCAGCGTCGATCCAATAGGTCAGCTCGCAAGCCTTCGTTGCATCCAAAACGGCTTGTCGTCCATCGCGGTGCTGGTCGTCGGTTGAGGTTGCCAACAGCCAGGCTCGCTGCTGCCAAACACGTCTGTAGTCCGGACTGACAGCAATTGCACTTTCGAAGTCGGCGCGCATGGCTTCGAGCTTGCCGTTGGCAGCGTGAATGTACGCTCGTTTGCAATAATGAGAGCCATTGCTTGTTTCCAATCTTATGGCTGCATTTGCACTTTCGAGAGCTTTGTCCAATTTGCCCATTTGGCGATACGTTCTCGCCAGCGATGCGTGGGCCCTGGCATCACTTGAGCGAATCCCCAGGGCTCGCTGGAAATCGGCAACCGCCGGCTCGAACTGATTCTTCTCCACAGCGAGCAAGTTGCCGCGATTAACGAAATAGGCTGGATCTGCATAAATTTCGATGGCGCGCGTGTAATCCTCGATGGCTTGATCGAATTCCCCCAAAGTATCGCGCGTCGCGCCGCGATAGTTCCACCACTCGGATTCTCGGGAATGTGTTTCCAATCCGGCCGTGTAATAGGCCAAGGCGTCTTCCAGCCGTACCACCTCGACGGAGTCCAGAAATACGTCGCCGAATTGGAGTCGATCCCCGTCCACCTTGGTCGCTACCAACGGAAGTAACCCATCGCTCTTGAATTGACGAGGCATGAATGGATGCCCGATCCACTGATCCGGTTGCGAACTCGCCAACGGGATTGCCATTTCTCGTCGAACTTCACGAACTAAACGAAGCCATAAATTCTCGTCCTGACTGGATGAAATCTGAGCTTGCTTAAGCAACTCCATCGCCTGGTCGCGGTTGCCTTGGTAGTGCATTACCAAGGCGCGCAACGTGTAGGCCTCCGATGATTTGGGATAATCAAGTTTCGAGGAGAATCCATCCTTCGCCAGGATTCCCTGCATTGCGCTCCGTGAATCCTTTGCGCGAAAGTGAGCCAATGCCCATAAGCTGGCAACCTCAACGTTCGACGGCTCCAGAGCATAGACTTCTTGAATGAACTGTCGAGCACGCTGGTCGTCATCCACGGAGGAGGTGGCTGCAAAAAGAATGTCGCGTGTGGCCAAAGTCAGTTCGCGAATAAGCGTCTTATTTTTCAGCGGTGCGATATCGATTACAACTTCGTTTCCAACGCTGATGGATTGTTCGTCCAGTTTGATCGGGCAGATAGAGTCCCAAACGGGCGTGCTTCGTTTGGGAGTGTGCAGAGTTACAAACTCCTGGCCGGTCTGTGAGTCCCAAATCGAGATGCCTTTTGGCCAAAGGTCGCGCCTAGAAGGCGGGAGGCGCAATTGAGCGCTGCCAAAACTGGTCACCAGCCGCTTGCCATCCTTACTAAAGGCCAAATTCAGGACATCGCCACCGGATTGGGCCAGCACCACGCGCTGTATGCTCGATGCCACATCGACGACGTGCACATTTGAACCACTTAGGATCGCCACGTATTTCTGATCGTCGCTCTGGATTGCTCTCGAAATCGTCTTTTCTGGACTCCACGGCAGCCGAAAGGCCACGCGTCCGTCCTCGGTATACCATCCGACCAAGTTGCATCCTGCCTGTTCTTGGACAACCGCGACGATCATGGAGTGGTCTTGAGTGAGCTCGACTCCCAAGGGAAAGATATCGTGTCGCCACAATCGTTGGCCCGTTTTCGCATCGTAACTTTCGACGGGTGAGCTTTTGGCGAGACCTCCAGAAGCCCGCGGAAGGATAAGTAGACCAATGCCGCTTTGATTGAATTCAATGCGGGAGAAGTATGGTATCTCAATGGACACGTCCGACGGACGAAGACTGCCCCCTGACAAAACGTCCCATACGTGCACCTTCGACATACCAGAATAAAAACCACTCTGGGAGTCGTCGCTTCTCGCGAGCGCTTTTTTAGATCCCGGAGCGATCAACCCATATACGGGCAACGCGACCGCAAGGCGACGATTGTCGGAAGGGAACGCAACGTCCCGATATGGTAGAACTTGTGGGATCAGAGTGGGTACATCGCTCGTTCGTAATGCACGCATCGACACTCGTTGCGATAGGATTTCGCGCCCGGATTCCGTTTCCCAGATCTTCAATTCGCCAGCTTGTTCGAAACTGGCGCGCGGATCAGCCGAAACTGCGGCAAAGAACGAGCCATCTGATGAAAACTCAAGGGCCGAAACACCCAAAATGGATTCTTGAATGGGGAGATCGCGATCTTCCTTCTGGCCCTTGATATCCGACAATAGAAGAGTTCGTGGCGATTGTCTCGTATCAGTCTCGGTCGCTTGGCTTTCCGATGAAACATGTGGTTTAATGCTAACCAACCAGCGACCGTCCGGTGATGCGACGACTCTCGTAGCTTCATCGTCCGGCGTATTGACCGACAATGTGGGTAGCGTCCATGTCACGATTCCTTGATCAAGGACCGTGACCAGACTTCTTCCGTCAGGGCTGAATGCGATATCGTTTACCCAGCCTGAGAAACCTTTGTATATTGCCTCGACATGTCCAGTCGATGAGTCGACAATTTCGATCCAATGCGCTGGCAGTTCTTCACCAAGCACGTAGCTGCTTGGGCCCTTTTCGACGACAAGCCACTTGCCGTCGGGACTTACGCCTCTGATGCGTTCGTCACCACCATCGAAGTCAAATGAAGCCAATTTCTTTCCGGAGGTAGGTTCGAAAACAGAAACAGTCGAGCCAAAAAGAAACGCAATCAGTCGCGTGCTGTCCATCGAGTAGCTCAGCTCATTCGCGGAAACGGATGGAGTTGCCACCGACTTTCCTGTCGCTAGATCGACCAGTGTAATTCCAAACGGCTGTACTCCTTGAGGCTGCACCTGAACGAGACGAAGGAGCGGTTTGATTGCGAGTTGCGTACCATCATGATTAAGTGCAAGGCGTTCCGCATGACGTGGAATGCTCGCATCGGCGGGGATGGGAATACTATGCAGCTCTTCGCCGGTATGGATATCCCAGACCTTTACAAGCGGCTCATCGAGAGGAGCCGCGACGCGATTTCCATCACGGCTGAAAACAAACTGGCAAAATCTATCATACGATTTCGCCGTGGCCTCAAAGAGAGTCTCTTTCGTGTCCCGACGAATGACCTTTAGACGTGTTGGTCCACCGAGATTTTTTTCGGAAATCTCGCGACCATGTGTTGTTTGGTAATTTGAAACTGCTACTGCAATATGACGATCGTCGACATGCGCGACTTGAATCGACTGGCTCCATTCAGTGTTGCCATCGGCCAGTTCTTCAGCCGGAGGTTTGGGACCAAGTGCGATCGTGGTTTCAAATGCGATCGCTCCGTTGCTCACATCCACGATCAATACTTCTGCGTTATCGCCAGAGTAGCGAGGAACACAGGCAAACCACCTTCCGTCTGCACTAAAGCGCGATTCCGATTTGACAAATCCCTCGGGAAGCGGGACAGCGTTTTCTGTGGGGTGTATTTGTCGTTGCCAGTAGTGCCATTCCAAGCCGCGCAGGTCGGTCTCGCCTGGTCCAGGACGAGTGGCATTGAGTAGCTCGCGGACGCGATCGAAATTGTTTGCTTCCCACGCTTTCTGAACGAGATTCATTTGACCGACATACGCGATTCTCCGTTGATCTTCCTTCTGTTTCCGCAGAGAACTATTGAGGGCTTCGATTTCAGCTTTCTGTCGCTCCACATCGAGACGCCGCTGCTCTTCGGCCTCCTTCGCTTCTCGCTCGGCGGTGGCGGCCGCTTCGGCTCGTTGCGTTGCGACCCGCTCTTGATTGGCAGCAGCGATCGCTTTGGCTTCGGACTCCTGGGCGCGCTGGCTGTTGTCGATCGCCTGCTGAAGATTGGCGTCGGCTTCCATTTTCGCTAAGAC
>CAZVBC010000536.1:0-4053 GCA_964625155.1 uncultured Pirellulaceae bacterium | reverse complement strand
TTCATGGCAAGGTCCTTTGCGGGGGGCATGGCGATCGATTCGCTCAGCAACAGTGGGTAGTGTCTCAAGGTTGTGTTGCTGGGGGCAGTGACGGGCGCTTCATGAATACCAGCGGCCGACCGTAAATGCCACCTGAAATCGCCTCGGGCGTGTCGTGTTCGATATCCTCCTCATCGCCCAGTTTGCTAGTCCACCTCCCATTGGGCTTCTGCCTTGCAGCGTGGTCTGCGTAATTGCTTGTTGCGTAGATCGCTATTTTTTCAAAGCCAAGCTCAAGCACTCCATCAGCGCATTTTTCGTAGCCAATGGAAGCAAAGAGCCCTTCATAGCAGTCCAACGAATTGCCGCGAGCAACATTGCGCGGCCAGTAATATCCAGGGCCCTGGATATGATAGACGGTTCGATGCAACCCCATTGCATACCCAAAACAGTTTACAGTCCTGTCTGGCTCACTTGTTTTGCGAGTGTTTTCAGGAGTAGCGATGGGAAATCTATTGCGAATTTTGATTTGCGAGAAATCCATTGTCGATGCCCCAGTCAATCCACGCCGCTGTCATTTTCGCGAAGTCGCCAGCATCTTCGTCGTCAACCGGGTCCGCGTCTGTAAGGACATGGAGCGCCCAGAACCAGTGATCTGGTTCGTGTTGTAGCTCCTCTAAAATAAGTGTAATAGCCTCGGGGCCGATGGCAATTATTTTCTGATAGGGCATGGCCATTGCCCAAGCTTCGGGAAGTGACGAATATGTCTCTCGGCATTCCTTCCATTGGGCGGTTAATGCTTTGAATTTGGCTCTCAATCCAGCGTTGCGTTGAGTTAAAACTGATGCAACAGCAATCATCGCCCTGTCTTCATGGCTAAACGCGAGCACAGTTGAATCGCATTGATTGCGAATCCTATTTGTGCCACCGACGACACCTTGCGATCGGATTGTGCCTATCGGCCCGTTCTCATTTGCCGCGCGAGGCTGATTGCTGTCACTGTTGTCCGAAAAGGCAGTAACGTAATCAAGGGATATATCATATAATGCGCTTACCATGTGTCATTCCTCGCAATAGCGCCAAAGCGACTCGATAATTTTAAGCGATTTGCCTGAGGAGCTAGCCAAATTTCGCATCGCATCTGCGCGAATACTCTTGCCTAGTTGTGAATCAATCGTGATGTTGGTGAATACTTCCGGGATTCGCTCGTCGCATGACTTTCGTGCAGAATCTGTGATTTGGTGCATCTCAAAATCGATCGGAAATTTGCTGCGCCACTCCGCCTTGGTCATCGGTCCTAGGGTGATATTCCTTGTCCAATGCGAAGGCGTCCTATCTGCTGTGTTAATCACATAAGCCATGTCGGTCATCGTGGATTCATCGAATGCAGAGATTTCTGAAAATTGCTTGTGAAATTTTCTATCGAGCCGTATGGCTAGATTCTCAAAGGTAAGTCCACTTGGGAATGCACCCTGGCACACAACCCTGACTCGTTCGAGATTGTTAACCTGAAATTTCTTGAGCGCATCCTCAATCAAGCCAGCGGCACCAGCAACCTCTTTCTGCACATCCGATGGATTAAAATTCTGATAAATGCAATTGCTGTGCGAAACACCAAACATTGAAGGAGTTGAGAGGTTTTTTAACTTCAATTGGAGGGGGTCTCGTTGCCAGTCAGGAAATTGAGAATTCAGCGAAAGGCCGACTTCATCCATCTTCCCATATACGTGCAAGTTCCCACGGTAGAATACTTGAATAGACAGTCGAACAATCGGAATGGAGATTGGACTTGATTGGCTCGTTGTAATTTTTTTATCCACAGCCCTTGCCTCTCAATCAAACAGCGCTATCATTGTCCCTTTCCAGGACTGCGGCCCGCGTCTTGGCGACGCAGCGGATTTATAATCCGCATTAGGGTACGGTTTTAACCGTTGGGTTCGACTCCCCCGCCTTCCGCTATAACCTAACGCTTGCGAGCTGCTTTTAGAAGCACGCGACGGGCCCACGCGGATGCCTTGTCGCCCGTCGCCGCCTCTTCAATCTCTGCACGCTCTTCTGGCGTTAGGCGAATTGCGAAAATCGCCGACAATTGTTCTTCGACCGGCTTTTTTGGCCGTCCACGCTTTTGCTTAGTTTCCATGAATATATTGTAAAACAAATAATCTTATTTTCAAGGCCATTTTCAGGTTGACGCGATGATTATTTGTTTTACAATAAATATCGCTTTGATAACAAAAAACCCCGGTGACTCCTTGGCGGGAATCATCGGGGCGAGAAACAGACCGGCGGCTAGCGCCAGAATGCTCCGTGGTAAGAACATTCTAGCACGCGAAACCGCCCCAGCAACGGGAAGGCTTCGCGATGATACAGATAGTTTGCGAGCACAGTGAGTTTAAGAAGCACGGCACGGACCGAGACGGCAACCCCCGTTTCCGCTGCAAGAATTGCGGCAAAACATGGATTGTCCCCAAGGCCAAGCCGCTCGGCAAAATGCTCGTCTCGGTCGAGGATGCCAAGTTGGTCCTAAACCTGCTCACGCAAGGCATGTCGATTCGAGCCGCAGAGCGTATTACCGGAATTCAGCGCAACACGATCTGCAAGCTGGTTGTGCTGTTCGGTGAGAAGTGCCGGGCGTTTCTCGATAGCCAGATGCAGGGGCTCAAACTGGATCACGTCGAGGTCGATGAGCAATGGACGTTCGTGCGTAAGAAGCAAGCCCGGCTCACGATCGAAGAACGCGAAAAGACCGCCGAGATTGGCGATATGTACCTCTGGCTGGGCATCGACCAAAAAACCAAGCTGATCCCCTGCTTCCGGCTCGGCAAGCGTAGCGCTGACAACGCCCGTCGCTTCATGGTCGACCTAGCCCAACGGCTCGTGCGCCCGAACCCACACGCCAGCGATGCCCACGGCTGGACGCCGGGCGGCTACACTCCCATCGTGCAAATCAGCACGGACGGCTTTGCGGCCTACCCCGAGGCCGTTGACTTGGCTTTCGGCCCGCTGGCCAAGTTCGGCACGATCATAAAGCAGTACCGCAACGCCCGGCTCGATTACACCCCGAGCGAAATGGTCGGAACCAAGCGGGAAGGCATCCGGGGGATAGACCGCCGCAACGTCAATTCGATATGCACCAGCCATGTCGAGCGGTTCAACTGCACAACTCGCATGTTTATGAAGCGGTTCTGCCGCCTGACGCTCTGCTTCTCCAAGAAGCTGGAAAACCTAGAGGCTGCGGTCGCGATGTACGTCGCCTACTACAATTACTGCTGGCAGACCCGTAAGTCGGGCAAGAGCGGCCAGAAGCGGGGCACGGCTGCCATGATGGCCGGGTTGGCCGGTCACGTCTGGAGCTTTGATGAACTGTTCCAAGCAGTTCTGGCCCGCTAAAATAAAAAAGCCACCGGAGGCAAATCCGGTGGCTTTCATTCTGAGCCGTGAGGCCCATGCTCGGTGGTACTTGCATGGTATGCCTTGCGGCTTGTTTTTTCAAGCCAAAGGCGGCAAATATGGCAAAGTGCAACCAGTGTGGTTTTCTATCAGTTCGCGATGAGTTCAATGGTAAAGTTCGCGAAGCAGCGGAAATAACTAGAGTTCAAGCAGATCATCGAAATGGAGATGGATCACTTTCAACGGCTAAGCTGCTTTGTTATCGAAACTCGCCATGCTTTCCCAAGCAAGATACCAACATGCGCGTCGAAATCATCGCGAAGATCGACGCTGATATCGCGTGCAGTGAATTTGAATCATGGCTTCCCGGTCGATCGCCAAAGGAGCACCAGGAAATGATAGAGGAAAAGATGCGGTTAGCGTGGCAAGCCGAGCAGGCTGAAATGAATCGAAATTTTCAAGCCGATCAGGCCCAACTTTCCAGAAAACACAATATTCGCACGCTAGCCGTTTCGCTGGTCGGCGTAGCCATTGCGGCATATTCGGCATTCAAGGCTAAAGAACCGATCCAGCCAGTCCCGGTTCAGGTCGAAGTTAAATTACCAGCAACACAACCTTGAGACACTACCCAACAGTGTAACAACTGGAAGGGCGCAAGCCACTTTGTTATCATAGAATGTGATT
>CAZVBC010000535.1:0-4059 GCA_964625155.1 uncultured Pirellulaceae bacterium | reverse complement strand
CACTTTGCACCACAGGTCGTAGTTGAACTGTTAGGAGAGAATGAAGCAGTGTGCAGGATTAGCGATACGTCAATCAAGTTTATATGTAGCGGACCCGACATGCGATTGAGTACTGAGGAAACTCGCTATAGTCCGCAGTTTGGGATTTCACTGCCAAGAACTTCACTGTGTATTGAATGTACAGTTTCACGCCAGACCACTTGGCAATCGCTGTTCACGGTAGTGAAGTAAATAATTGAAGTTCGAAAACTGTTGCAATTGTCCGGAACATGCGAGTAGCGGTAAAAAAGCCACTTTTTGAGCTATTTCTCTGGACTGGAGAATAGGTCAAAAGAGAATGGTTTTGTAACGTCTGACGTTGTGGGAACAAATCCGAAATGACAGACAGGCTGGGGTGGAATGGGATCGTCGGTAAAACTAAGTTTTGTGACTTGTGTGCCAAAGAAGATATTTAAAGTCGAGTTAGCCGGTTCCAACTCCACCTGTGCCGGACGATTTTCCTGAACATCTTTGCGTGATGAAGTGCCGTAAACCAATCGTCCGCTGCGTGTATCCACTACCGCAATTCCGCCATTTACTGCGGCTTGTCCGTCGTTTTGGCCTCGTACTTGTCGGTAAAAAGTTGCCATGGGCGACCCGCGAGGCTGATCCATCGCAAAAATAAACTGGTGCAACTTTCCGGAGCGTTGCCAAATGGGAAAGCCATTTTCTCGATCGAGTCCCCAAATGGGCCCATTTACCAAGAAACTGTTGGGATTGAGGGGACGGTAGACCGTGCTGCAATTGGTGAGCACAAGCAGACGATTGCGAAACGATTGTAGCGAAATAGCCTTGAGATTGCTTATTGATTGGATGTCGCGTTCTATGAGTTTTGGATTGCTAAAATCGCAGAACCACATTTTGCCTTTCGGTTCGATCAATACAAAATACTGATCCTCGCAGACCGCCGCTCGACTTCCGGCCTCAAATTCTTTTTCTGCTAGGACCTTTCCTGTAAGCGCATGGACAAGTCGCATGGCCATCGGCAAATTGCCTGAGTGATGAATGCCATCCGAAGGAGTATCGGAAATCTTACTAGCAAATTCGACAACGATTGGCCCAAACGAAATCCAGGGCTGCCAATCGCCTCGATACTGAACTTGACGCTTTGCGGCTCCATCGCGGCAATCAAGAATACGACTGAATCCGGCCGCAGTATCGATAACGGCTAATTCTAGCCCCTGTGCCGCCAGAGCCACTTTGTTGTTCAGGCCACTTCGTTTCCAGATGGTATCGCCGGATTGCAGATCCAGCATGACCACTTCAGATCCTTTTTTTACTGCAATTCCTGCAGGTGTTATTGGTCCGACCCAGCAATCACGACCATCGGCAAATTCACGCCGCTTGGGTCGCAACCCCAACGAATTCTCTTCGACCGGCGACGAACTTATTGGCATGCGAGTCCTAGCGGGCCCAGCCGAGGAAAGCGAATGTCGCCATAACATCGAGTCAGATGGCGATTCGTCACCACGATTTAAATCGAGTGCAACCAACTCGGTTTGGGTTTCGAGTATCAGAATGCTGCCGTCCACATACCCGCGAAGTATGGCATCATTGTTCTCCATCGAAGAGCGTTCTATCAACAGGTCGATAGCTCGATTGCCAAATTGGTTAAACACAAAAACGCTGCTCCCTACAGCGCGCACCGAAATTGATGGACGTCCGTATCGCTGCCCCGAAATTCCAACTGGATTTCCGGCCGACATCGGCAGGTTCTCTTGACCCGTCTGAGCGTATGCCATCCCGCGAGGCCAGGCAACTTCCTCGTCGATCTCTTTAGGAACTTCAACTTCCTGCGCTGGATTGGAAGGGGCTCTTCGATCAAGAAGCTCAATGGCATTTGAATCGATGGCTTGCAATTTTGTGCGATCGACCAGTGATTGCTTACCTAAAAGTTGACGGGCCTCCGCTGCCGCGTGCAAACTACCCATTGCAAGAATGGGTTGGAGCAATCGTTCACCGGAAGTTTGTTGGGGATTTTGTAGGAATTGTCTCGCCAAATCAGAAATTGCCTGATGGGCGGCAGGTAGCCATCGTAACTGATTCAACCATTCGCGCTGAGTCGAAAGCGGGAGTTTACTGGCCCGCTCAAGTTCGGCTTCGATAACCGTCAGCATGTTTGCTTGTTCTGTAGGGTTTGCGGCAAAAAAAGAACGGCTCAACTCGGCAGCAATCCACGCATCAGCATCGACATCATGTTGTACATCCACGGAAATTCGATCAAGGCGTTTTTGCGTTTGAGGAGCGGTATCAAATCGGCGCGTGTGTAACAGTTGGAACAGACGGTCAAATGCCTGTTGATGTTGACCACGCCGGATATTGCTCTTCGCCAAACCGACCAGGAACTCGAACTTTTGGCGGCCGATTTGGATCGATCGCTCTAACCTGTCCGCCATCGGTTGGTAGCGCTCTGGATCGACCTCCAATCCTCTCAAGAGGCTACGTACAAGCAAATACCGGGTTTCTTCGTTACTGGAATCAAGAGAAAAAGATTTCTCCAAGAACTGCATTGCAGAATCGATGCGTTGGTTTGCAATCTCAAGCTGTGCTTTTTGATTTAATCCCCAAGTATCTTCTGCGTTCGCAGCCAATCTCTGTTCAACTACGGTCGACAAGTATTCTTGTGTATAAAAGACCGAGACATCAGTCGGGCTCACAGACACCAATTGGTTTTGGTATGCAAAAAGATTTCCCAGTTGCCGATCGACCTCAGCGACGCCAGCAATTTGGCCGGAGGACAAATCGACTCTCAGTACGCGTTTGAGAGTCGTGGGTACCAACAAGATGCCATCTTGCCGAGCGGGTTTGCCAGCGACGAATTCACCTTGCTGCAACAGAACGTTCGTCGTCCATGTTGATTCCCCACTCCATACTTGGAAACTGCTAATCGAGTTGTTTCCAACAACGATTACACTGTCATTATGGATGCCTGAGACAATTCGCCCTTGCCCTCGCGTTTTGCTCCAAAGTAGATTGCCGGTCAACAAGTCAAAGCAACGGATTTCTGCATCTTCTGGCGTGGCGGCCAGCACAGCTCCGCGATGCATGACGACAAACGGCTCCGTCCAGCGTTCCTCCATCACATCAAAGATGGCAAAGTCCGTGCCGAGCCCAAATTGAGATGCTGGAATTCGTTGCGGGGCGTAATGCCTGGCCCACAATAGATTGCGACTCAACAAATCCAAGGCAACTAGTGCCCCATGACCTGTTGGACAAACAATGATCCCGTCTGCAATGGATGGCGAGATCGATTGGAATTGAGACCTTTGGTCGTTCGAAATTGAGGAATTCGGTGAATGAATCAATTGCTGGCTCCAAATCAGCTTTCCATTTGCAGAATCTAAGACCACCAATCGAGTTTCGCCATTAATTTCCGCAATCGCATAGAGATCGCCTTCAAATGGAGTGGGCGGTCCTAAAAAGAAAGCATGTGCGAGTGCTGGATCATCACCCTTTTCGCCTCCCACACGCCATTCAATTGCACCCTCACGGGCAATGCTCACACCTTCCAAATAATTCCAAGCCTCCGATCGAAAACGCTGTGCGGGAGCAAGTAAGTTCCGCGAGTTAACCACTTGTTGATTGGCTGCAGTTACAAAATAAATGTGGTTGGCGTCACAAGAAAACTGCCCAAATGAAGTCCTTCCCAGCACACGCTCCAGTAGTTCGCGAGGAGCTTCAAGGGTGCCGTCAGCAGTTTCGTAGGTACGATTCGGGAACAAGTCATAGGGCGCGTTATTGAAGCTATCAAAATAGTAAGGCCACTTTAGCAAGCCTGTTTCAAAATCGATTGCCATCATGAAGTTGTTCGATGACTTTACCATCAATAGATCGCTCACCATGCGAGCTTCGATACTCGGTAACAGGATTTGTCCACGAGCGCGAGATCGTTCGACTGTATGCAATACCGATTGTTCAACAGACTCACTACCGTGAAGCGACTTTGCCCATTTCTCAGTGGGGATGGGCATGCCTAGTTTGGTTGACGCATTTCGGTCAGGAGCGCCACCGGTCATCGTC
>CAZVBC010000534.1:0-4069 GCA_964625155.1 uncultured Pirellulaceae bacterium | reverse complement strand
GATCTGTACTGACATGCGATGAACAGGACGATTCAGGACAACTTCAGACGCGTGCATACGGATTATCAGCTCAATTGCTTGCGCGTCGAGCATGTGAGGCCCATCGTTGCCGCCGTGGCTTTTGCCATGATGTTTTGGAAAGAGCAGCCGGTGGTTGAAGTTCCATCGATCGCAACGGACAAAGCCCGTGACTTTTTTGAATTCATGGAACACGCCGGATTCGTTACCGTTTTAAAGAAAGAACGAATCCAGTTTGAAGTGGAGTTGTTGGAGCTTGTGCAGGTTGACACCGAATCAGTCCAATTCCATTTCTATAGCGAATCGCCAGCGCGAGAAGCTCCGAGCGAAATTCGTGACATTCGCATGTCGGATGCCACCGTGCGTGATTTCTTCGCAGCCCATTGGGCCGCCCGGTATCTATCGCTGCAACTGGATTGGCTAGAGTCGCAGACGAAAGTCGATGGCTCATCAGCCATCGATCTGGAATCACGACTGCGAGCCAACGTCAATTCAGCCGACTTAAGAAAGTTCTGGCAATTGTTGGTAGGAATGCCTGGCGATACTCCAGTGACCCACGAGGAGGCAGCAACGGAGGCGTCTTGGACCGACGCAGTGGCACCGCTTTTTGAGGTTTGCGAATCGCGACCGACAGAGTTGATGTACCGATGCTGGCCTGACTTGCTTTGGCGGGCTGGCTTTATGGAATATCGCGATCATGTCGATGGTCCGAATTGGAATGAGACTCCGATGGCAGATGGAACGCTGAAAGCACAGCGAGAGGTGCGAAGACGGTTCGAAAACGGCGAAAGCGATTTCTCGGCAAGTCCTGCGAGATGTTTGGTGTCCAGGTTCTTGACCCACTACTTGGAACAGTGTAGATCGCAAGAAGTCGCTTGCATGTCGGACCCGAACGTGACGGGGGAGATGAAATTGCGATTCTATCTGGCATGCGACTTTCAACCGATCGATGTTAAGAGCTTTTGGCTTCAGCCAAATGAGTATATAGCGGAACGCGAGGAGCGACTTGCCTATTTGAACGAACATTATCCGCTATGGTTATTCGAACGGAGCTTTCGTGTGATTGAAGGTGGACCGTTTCTTTACGGCGACGATCCAGATCCGACGAATCCAGCCTATTTGCGCTCATTCGAAATCAACGCTTATCTCGTCACCATGTCCATGTGGGAGCACTTTAGTAAGAATGAAAATACGTTGCATGAAATGCAATCTATAAGAGGGTTGTCTTGGTACGATTCGCTAGTGTTCGCAATGTGGTGCCATGGGCGTCTTGCGGACGAACATCAATGGGAAGCAGCGGCAAGAGGAAACGTTGGAAATCTGGACCAATCGCGACATTTTGTTTTTGGAAACAACGGAGATTCCCTTTTTGAAAACTATCTTTCATTACCTCCTTATTGGAACCGCGTCGGTGTTCGACTACCCTCGACTACAGCAGAATTATATGACATGCATGGCATGCGTGGACAATGGTGCGCGGACTTGTTTGTCCAGCACAAAGAAGAAAGAGTAATTCGCGGACAATCTTACTGGCCTTATGTTTTCATATCAGAGTGCTCTCTTCGCGCGCACGCCCGTCCATCAGATATATTGGATCAAGGCAGAGGTTGTCGCGTTTCCAGGGCTCGTGATCCTTAGCCCTTTCTTCCTTTTCTTCGCCGAAGGCGGTCTTCGTGAAAAGGCCATTATGCGAGAGCGAAGCGAGCGCGCCAATTTCTTGTGAAGCGAACGTGGGCTAAGTACTAGCGCATGACACGTACTTGTGAACGATCGCTACATTTGGCATCACGCGCTAGCCTCCAAATCGATAGATCAGCCACAATGCGCTAGCATCGGGCTCCCGAATCTTGAATCTTAATTATTTTATCGTACGGCCTATAATAATCTTGGCTGCCTTCTTACTTGATTCGGCACTGTCAACACTTAACGTCGCTCTGCATTTTTGGCTGCCTTATGAATGGTGAGAGCGGATGGCTCTCTACCAGAACCACGGTTGGCAACACAAGATGTCGCACTAACCGGTCATCTCCGTTCGAAAGAGGCATGATATGGACACAACGAATAATGTGGCTCTAGTCGGAAATTCCAAAGCGGGTGACTTTGTCCTCAACTCGCAACCTTTGGCAAAAGAGCAAGGGTTCCGAAACGTCGCCAAAACATGGTACGACAAAACTCGTCCTATCCGCGAAGCTTTGCAAGAAGCCGAGGAGTACGAGCAGTCGGCTGAGACCCTACCACGGACACCTATTCAATTCTCGCCAGCCATCGGGTCGAACGGGCGATTTGTGCTTCGAGACGAAGTTACTGAGCGAACGCTTGAGCCCACTCAACACGCGATTCAACAGTTGAGCAAGGTTTGTGGCATTGGCGTAACTTATCCAACCAGTCTGTTTAATGCTGGCCGAGAAGCAGACTCCGAGTTGTTAGGCCGAGTCTTTTCACACCACGTTCGTCGTTGCTCTGGCAAGAATCGAACCTTCAACTTTCGAGTTCGCAACGGTCAGTGTTTAACGGGGATCATCCCTGAAACAAGCATCGTCATCGACAATCTACGTTACTTGCGATTGTTGAGCCGATTGATTCCCGACGGGCGAATTTCCCACTGGCGAGGTGACGAAGACAGCGTTCTTGGGAACATTCTAATTCCCGACACGATTCGACAAGAAGCCGATAGCGAGTACGGTGCAATGTTGTCGGTGTCCAATAGCGAAGTGTTGGAACATCGGTTTTGCCAGCGGCCATCCTTGTTTCGTGCGATTTGCATGAATGGTTGCATCTGGGGGCAGGAAAAAGGGAATGCCCTAACCATCGCTCGATTTGGGCGATCTAACTTCTCGATGAATGAGTTTTCCATCGCCATCGAAAAGAATTTGCTGGAACAGATCCCACTGTGTATCGAACATGTGGATCGGCTACTTGCCACACGGAACTTGTCCACGGACGTGTCGATGAAGCCAGTCATCGCTCAAGTGGCGGAAGACCATCGGCTCTCCAAGACGCAGGCATCCGCAGTCCTGACCGCATGGCATGTTGAAGCTGGGTTGACGCCAGATGTCGCACCAACGTTGTTTGGGTTGATTAACGGCATCACACGAGCTGCACAACAACTGGATATCGGTTCGTGGCGACAACTGGATGAATTGGGGGGACAGCTTGTTGCTTTCACCTCAGACCGCTGGAACTCGCTGGTATCACGAGCTTCGAAAATGAATGTCAAGCAAGTTCAAATATCGTTTGAAAAATGGTCACCGTCCACAGCCGTATAGAAACGCCCAGAGTAGCAACAAGTCAGTTGAAGCCAGTCGCCAGGTCATGTCGTGAGACAAGACTTGGCGTTTTCTGTTGGTAGGTGTCAGTAGGCAGCTATAGCACTAAGAACTTCGGCAGATTTAGCATCCCATCGTCACGCACCGTAATTCAGGAACCCAGTGTTAACTTGCGCAACATGGCTGATGTAAGCGTGAAATCGATCATGTGGCGCTCGCTTCACTGCATTTGGCTGCCTTCTACCTTCCAGATCAATTGGATCTGAACTCAGCCAATACCATTTCTTTTTCGGGGAGTATCACCCATGCGCTATTCGATTTGCCGCTTCGCTCATCGTTTCATTCATTGGGGCATCCTCATGCTAGGACTGTCATCCGCAGTAGTCAACTCGGTATGTAACGCGCAGGACGCGAGCGATCCGCCGCCGGTGTTTGATTTTCTGATCGACATTAGTGGCTCAATGAACGATCCGATCTCGCTGGCAAGGCAGCCGATCCTCTCGAAGTCTTCCAAATTAGCGGAAGTAAAGCTTCGCATGTCGAAGTTGTGCGCCGAACTTCCCGACAGGCATCGGGTGATCGTGTGCATATTCGATCACGAACGTCGGGAGCTGTGCGACATCGTGCTGCGCTCTCCTGCAGACCGAGAGAAACTTGCAAGTGCCATTGCCTCCATAGCCAGTCGGGATGGCTCGACGTTTCTGTGGCGATCGGTAGACGAAGAATTGAGTCGGGCCAGCCAGCTTGTTTCTTCTACTTCACAACGGGCTAGGTTGATCATCTAC
>CAZVBC010000533.1:0-4082 GCA_964625155.1 uncultured Pirellulaceae bacterium | reverse complement strand
CGTCGCGAGATCTTCTAACCGCTCCGCTGTCAACGCCTGAGTCTGCGCCCATGCCTGGCAGTCCGCTTGGTGGACAAAATAATAATTCGCGCCGCAGCGGTGGGGCACCTGAGGAACCGCCAAAGCTTCAGCTTCCCGACGCAACCGCTCCGGCTCCTGATAGGCAGCCGGAGGATGCCAGCCCCTTCGATCGACTCAATCCGCAAACGCCGTCGCAAAAAGGGGATGAGAATTCTGTCGAAGAAAGTGACAAAGCCGACAAGCTCGCGCTCCCTGACCGTGAAAAAAATGCAGCAAACAATATTTGCCAAGATCAACGCCAGCGAGCTCGGGCACCGTTGTCTGAACTTGAAATTAATACCTCGCCCGAATACGGTGAGGGCATTCGCCCAAATCGCGTCGAGCAAACCAAACTGCGAGGTGATTTTCTGGCCAGGAGTGCCGTTCGTCAGTGGGCGGATGTGCACGGCAATTTGGTTGCAACCGGCAAGATGGTTGACCTCAAGAACGCCATCGTGACTCTGGATGAAAATGGTTCTTATCGCAGGCTTCCGCTGCGAGATCTCAGTGACGCGGACTATAACTATGCGATGAAGCTCTGGAATTTGCCGACCGGTTGTGGCAGCGGCGACGAAAACTTCGATGGCCGCAACTACATTGCCAGCTCGTTTCAATTCAAAGCATCTGGTTTATGCCACAAACCACTCTATTTTGAAGAAGTACAACTGGAACGCTATGGTCACGAAGTCGGGCCAGTGTTGCAGCCGCTTATCAGCTCCGTACACTTCTTTGGCAACATCGCTGTCCTGCCATACAAGATGGGAATTCATCCCATGCATGAATGTCAGTACGCATTGGGATACTATCGCCCAGGTGATTGCGCTCCCTATATGATTCCTCCTATTCCCTGGAGCATTCCTGGCGCAATTTCGCAAGCACGTGTCGTCGTTGGTGGAGCTGCCTTGATTCCGTAAGTACCAGTTCTCTGATCATCGAAGGACTCGCCATGGACGGTGGCTTTCGCTCGCTGAACAAACTCCGCTGAGTCAGCAAACCGGGACAAGTCATTTTGAGAGAAAAGTTTCTTCATGCTCATCCAGAGTCACTTATGCTGGACACATGCTAGACACTTGTTCTATGCTGCGTACGGTTTTAAGCTGCCCGTAACCGTACTATGCTCACTGTTTACAGGAGTTGCTGAGGTTATGCATAGCTATCGGAGCACAGCCTCCACGTTCAGCCCTTCAGCTCAGGGCCTGCACAATAATGACTTTGCCGCTTTACACAGCTTCGCCGATTAGAAAAACTTGGTCGATCATGCTGTACGCCAATGTCTGCTGGCGGGCTGTGAGGTGGGAGCCAATACGCTCGCCCGTCATGTTGAGAGCGCGTCGGTTTTGGCGCGTTGCCACGGTTTGGATTCAAACCCTAGCCGTCTCAATAGCTTGCTGGTCGCTGGGAACTATCCAGGCCAATGAATCGCTTGGTCGCGGACGCCCGCTGGCAGTTATCACACCCGGAACCGTTATAGGTAACGCGCAGGCCCAGCGGTGGAATCGTACTGTGTTGATCGCCCGTCCGAGAATTGCCAGCGGAGCCACTAAAGCGCTGCCAGCAAGCATACAACGGTCAGTACCAAAATTCTGCTTATCGATACTGGCCACCGTATCCGCGTCACCAGTATCGACGGACGATCTTAATCCCCAGTCACAAATCACGCCTCATTACATGTTGCATGAGATCGGTGTCGGATACTCATCCGACGTGGGCGGACGAGCCGTGATAGTTTCCAGCGACTCGGCAGGGAAATATGGCTTGGCACTCGATTTCGTCGAATCCCGCATGTTGGCTGAAAACGAAAAACAGATTGCACAGCTTCGTTCGCTCGTACACACCACCAACCTTGCAATTTTTGATGCACCTGCGGTGATGTTATTTAACCAAGAACATAGAGATACGTTGACGCGTCACTTAATATGGATCGATCCAGCAACTGGTCGTCTGGCAATGCTTGTCTGGTTGCTCTCCAATGAGCGTGAGACACTCGGAATCATCGATTCCCATAATCCTCGTTTGGTTGCCGAATCTGCGCAAGAGGATCGAGCAATTCACGTTGATGGAAACGAGTTTTTCCTCGGCTTCCCCTCGAAGCGAGCTTTTGCACTTGAACGCTTACCTCCTGGCCGTGAGCTTATTTGGACAACTGCACTGCGGTCGCATGGCAGCCAATCGTCCTACAACTTGCAAACTCTCACGCTCCTAACCGCTGCGATTAATGATGCATTAAACTCAATCAAAACTAGCGGGAACGTCCCCTAGTCGAATTTTTGCTGAAACGTTTTTTCATCCTGCAATAAATGAAATTGGCGTTGTCCAGCTAGCATGGCAAGTTTGCCGATTTTCATCTCTATGGAAAATGACAGTCATTTCAATCGTGGCCACACCACAGTTGCTGTAGAATTCTTTTCACGTTTAGTTTTTTCGCGTTTGTGTGCGATCAAGTTGAATTCACAACCTGTCAGTGGAGATGGCCAAATGCATTACAACCTTGTTCGACGAAGATTTCTGATAACGGGCGCCATTGGCGCTACATGTTTGGCTAGCGGTTCACTGGCCGCGCTGCAGCCCCAAACAGAATCCACTTCGGAGCTCAACTGGCATGATGCATCCAAAACAGGTGTGGAAGGTAAGGGATGGCAAGATACCGAACGGTTCTTTGATCGCCTTCCCAAACGTGCTAAGGATCGAGTGCGTCCAGAAGTATGGAATCTAAGTCGCCATTCTGCAGGTATGATCTTCCGCTTTCGTACCGACGCAACGACCATACATGCGCGATATTCGTTGTGGTCGTCACGCTTGGATATGAATCATATGCCGGCGACTGGAGTTAGTGGCCTGGACCTGTATGCACATGACGACCAAGAGCAAGAGTCGTGGCTCGCCGTGACTCAGCCGACTCAACAGAAAGTTGATGTGGTAATCGCGCGCGATATTGATCCTTTGGCCGCCGGTACCATGCGCAGCTTTGCATTGTATTTGCCGCTATACAACGGAGTCGACACACTGGAAATTGGTGTGCCAGCATCGGCCAAATTCGAGGCCATTACTCCCAGGCAGCGCAAACCGATCGTATTTTATGGTACGTCCATAATGCACGGTGCATGCGCATCACGACCGGGAATGTCGATCACTGGTATTTTGGGACGACGTCTTGGGCGACCGACCATCAACCTCGGTTTTTCCGGAAATGGGCGCATGGAATCTGAGGTTGGACAATTCCTAGCCGAACTTGATGCGGCAGCGTTTGTTGTCGACTGTCTACCGAATATGAATGCTCAGCAAGTCGCTGAACGCACCGAACCATTGGTCAAGCTGCTCAAGCAAGCGCGTCCACAAACACCTATCTTACTGGTAGAAGACCGCACCTTTACGAACGCCAGATTCAGTAAATCGCGCCGCGAACATCATGCTGCCAGCCGAGCTGCGTTACAGCAGGCATTTAATTCGCTGGTTGCCCAAGGTGTGAAGGACGTGGCGTACTTGTCCGGCAATGACTTGTTGGGGACCGACGGCGAAGCCGCAACCGACGGGTCGCACCCGAACGATTTGGGCATGATGCGCTATGCTGATGCCTACGAACGAGTTCTGCGGCCCTTGCTCACATGAATTCAGGCAATCGCACTTTTGGCCAACCATCCGCCTCAAGCCCACAATCAAGTCGTGTCTTAACGGTATCAGCGTGTCTATCGGCTAATGGCCCAGATGTTGCGATAGACCACAGGATTGCCGTGGCCCTGCAGATAAAGTGGTTCAGCGCTGGCCCCTTCAGGTAACTTGCCTGGAGTACCTTGGCGAAGTTCGACATTATCGTGGATGAGCACACCGTTGTGGCGTACGGTTATTCTGGCGTTGGTCGTCTTCTTGCCGTCATTGTCATATCGAGCGGCTTTGAATTCGATGTCGTAAGTCTGCCATGCCAACGGAGGATAGCACATATTCACAAGTGGCTTTGCTAGTTGGTAGATGCCTCCACACTCATTGTTTTCGCCACTAAGTCCAAACGAATCTAGAACTTGTATTTC
>CAZVBC010000532.1:0-4109 GCA_964625155.1 uncultured Pirellulaceae bacterium | reverse complement strand
ACTCATGCGTCACCTCTTTCGGCGCTGCCAGTCTTGATCATATCGATCGGTTGCTGATCGATCATCTCGATCTCGGCCAAAATCTGGGAACTAGCTGGGCAGTTGTTCTTAAGCCAGTGGGCGATATCCGATTCCCGCCACCGCAGTAGTCCTCCGATACGAAGTGGTGGCACGATAGCCTTCTTTGCGAGCAGCCGCCAAAGTGACCTCTCGGATATTCGAAGGCGCTTGGCAACTTCGGGAACAGTCAAGAGCGGTGGAATGCTTTCATGGGACGGTTGACTATCCATTAGAACTCCAGTGCATCAGGGGCTTCGGTCGCTTTTGCCTGCTTACGTTTACGCTCGGGCTTCGGCTTGGCCGTACCAAGTTGCGTCTCAAGTTGAAGTCGGAATGGCTTATCGATATCGACCCCAAACGCCAAGGCTTCTTCCTTCGTCCAAGGGCTAAGGATCTGTTGTCTAGCGGGGCGTGGAACGAAATGGGGCACATCGTCACTTGCCGGAACAAGCATGTCCCGAAAGAGACTCTGCCCATTAATGCGAGTCTTATAGGTCCCGAATCTTGGTGAAATGCAGTAACCAGTAAGCCCGTTTTCGATATTGCAGGGCCGGATATTCATCAGGTGGCTTGGCATGATTGCCTTACGCACCTGTGCGCTGTAGCTGGTCGTAGACGATGATTGCTGACCAGAGGTGTAGCTGTTGCTAATGGAGATATAGCGCTCATCGCCAATCAACTGTGAGAAGTGCTCAGCGGTGGTTACGCACTCAAGTCTTCCAATAAACTTGGTTCCAAACTGCCCAAGCAACTCATCGGCCCCTTCCTTGCCGTAGAGCTTTGGGTCGCGCAGTCCAGAGATACTTTGAAACGCTAGTGCCAGTTTTGCTCCCTTCGACCTACCTTTCTTGGCAAGTGATACAAGCGAATCAAGCTTTCCAGCTTCGCTAGCCTCATCGATAAAGAACCAGGTCGAAGAAGTTCTTGAGTCGGGCTTATCGATGGTTAGGACTGCAGCCACTTTAAAGAGGCAGCGATTGATATTGTCGAGTGCGGCTCGTGAGACCTCTGTGTTGCCGAGAACCAGGATGAACTCACCCTTTGCCCATTCCCTTAGCGAGATCTTCTTTTCAGCGAATTCCCAGCACGCGGCCACATGTTCATAGGGAATAACGCTTACCGCAAACGATGCCAAGAGATTGGAAACGAGCTTCTCGTCGCGAAAGTACTGCTCGGCGATGGCCCGAGTTTCATCGTGCGCCGACAAGATTTGGACCAAATGAGAGGGACGAAGCAGAGGCCGAATCAAATCTCCTAGACCGTATTGGAAGTCGCTTAGGTAGTAGCTAAGCGCAACTCCATACAGGCAGTGGACGGTCGCATTTCTAAAAAACTGCGTCGTATCGGGGACGTGTGGAACTAACGTGGATGCAATCTCGAAGATTAGCCGTGGCTCGTCTAGATCCTTCGAGATATCCCAAGCCGCCCCGCGATCATCGAAGGGGTTAAGGTTAATAATGCGTTCTTCCTCGGCGATGTTTGAAAGAACTGGCATGGCGTCAAGCTTTGCGTCATAAACCAATGCACGAAAATCTCCTGTTCCAACAAGTGGCAGCACACTTTGCATGAGTAATCGCAGCATTGATGTTTTGCCACTTCCAGTGGTTCCAACGGCAAGGAAGTGATTTGAGGCGTCGTGGTAGGGAATAGGAATCTTCCCCCATTGCACGAATTCCGCACCGTGGTTGTGCTCTCTTTGATCTGATCGCATTGGGCCATCAGATCTGGAGCCTCCGCTTCCAAAAAACGCTGCTCGAATTGCTCGAAACATCAGTCGTCTTCCCATCGTCGTTTGTTGCGGTTTATCAGTGAGCTGGAATGTTGGCTTACGTCACTCTCCGAACTGATGAAGGCACCTGGCCCCGGATCGTCGGTATCATGCCGATGGTGAAACTTGTACACGAAGTAGCCTGCTACCCCGCCGAACACTGTAAATAAGTAGATTGAGACGAGAAAATTTGATTGAAAGGCAAACAACAAATAAACCGCCGGCAGGCACAGTAAGATGACCGCGAATGCAACTAAGAACGGGATAGCGATTGCCACGTAGACAACTGAAATTCCGAATTCCATAACCCATTTCGCGGCTTCCCCAACATCCCGAATGCGTTCCCCAATTGATTTCGACATGGCACTGTGGCTCCTAAGTTAGTGATTGTGAATGAGAGTTTTTCTGGTCGAACTCGTGAGCAAGCGTCTTGGTTCGGTCTTTCGCCATCGCGCGGGCTAAGTCTGTTAGCTCATCGCCGCACGAGAGCGCATCGACAAAGAGCCGGGTCGATTCTTTGCCGCGAGTGAGCTGGGTGTAAGCCATGTTCGAATCGGTCATGCCGCCGCCAAGGAGCACGTACGCGTGTTCGACGGTTTGCCCCTGCATCTTGTGCGTGGTGGCCGCATACCCAAGCGTTATTGACTCATCGCCTCTATCGCTTAACCGGATGTCGACCACTTTGGGCTTGCCAGCAGCCTGACTATCTAGTCGCACTCGGATGGAATTGCGCTGACTTGAAGCTGAAATAACTTCACCGCGATATCCGTTCTTAATCCCTTGCAGATAAATCGATTCGTTAAACAGAACCCTGTCGCCGGGGTAGAACTTGGTCGTACCCAACGTGGCCGACGTTTTGGTTGACACTTCCCCGGCGTCGATCCGTTTCTGCTGGCAACGGGCGTTAATGTAAAACGCTTCCCGGCGCGTCTCGGTTAGAATGGCGTGGTTATTGGGGTGACGAACCGCACCCGCTTTCGCCCAAGATTTGACTAACTCGGCGACGGTCTCTTGGCGCGTATCGAGGATCTTTAGCCGGTCGCGCTTTAGGTAATTTTCAAGCGAATCTTTTACTTTGCCGGAGCGAATGTCCGCTACCGCCTGTCTATCGAGTTTATCCCCCTGGCGCCTATTGGTGTTTAGCTCTGCCGGTTTGATTCTCTCGACCAGATAGTTAAACGGTCCACCTGCGCCGATCGCTTGGAGCTGTTTCTTATCGCCTACCAGGATGAGCGTGGCCTTGGCCTTCTTTACTGCCGACACTAGCTTCTGCATCGGTTTGAGATCCACCATCGACGCTTCATCGAGGATCACAACCGATTTTGAATTGAACGGATTACGCCGCTTGGCTTCCGACTTACCGTCGATCTGGTAGATGAAACTTGCAACCGTTCGACTCGGAGTATTTGCGTCTTTGGTAAGCGTTTCTTTGGCTAGCCCTGAAACAGCACCGCCCACAACTTGGTAACCCGCGACTTGAAAAGCTTCCCGTACTGCGTCTAGCGTATAAGTCTTCCCTGCCCCAGCCACGCCTTGCAAAAGCCGAATTGCTCCCTTTCCCTTGCGCTCGGTCAGATCGCTTACTGCTTTTGCTTGCTCGTCGGTCATGCTCTTTCGGTTGCGAAAGACAACATCGAGCGCCCGTTCGGCCACCCACGCACCTTCACGCGAGCGAAGTTCGCTAACGTCCTTGAGCAACCGTTCTTCGTAGCGCCAGATGCTCTTGGTTGTAAAGATCCGGCCTACGCCATCTCCTTGAAGATGAATAAGGGACTTGCTCCGCTCAATGGCTTTCCCCACCTTCTGCGAAAGCTCTGGAATTGTTAGGCCGATATCTTGCATCCGCTCTGCAACCCCGCGAAGTAGATCGCTTAAGCCAAAATGCGATTGCGTTTCGGTCAAGCCATTCACCGTATCGCGGACTGCCTCCCGCAGTCGCTTGGCCTTTTCAGCCGCCGTCAGCTTCAGTTCAGACCGAACGATATCGCGGCTCGAGAAATCATGGTCTCTCAAATCGCGGCGCCACTGCTCCGCTAGAACATCGAGCGGTGCGAGTCGCTCCTTCGATTTACGTGTGCTTGTATTGATTCTCGACCGAAACTGTGGGCGCGAAGTTTCTCTATCCAAACCGTAGGCAGTAAGGGATTGATCGATCTCAGCTTTTCTCGAGGACCACTTTTCAAGCAGCTTCTTTGGCACTCCGACGCATTCAAACCAACTGGCTCGTTTGGCCCCAAAGGTGTTTGGTATCTCAAGCTCTAGACCAACATGCCTACGAAGG
>CAZVBC010000531.1:0-4126 GCA_964625155.1 uncultured Pirellulaceae bacterium | reverse complement strand
TGACGCCACCGATGTGAACAATGCGTTTATGGGCACAGGCAGAAAATGACGGTACGTCTAGTTCTTGAAAGTATACGCAACTAAACTGCTCGATCTATATTGTGCACCAGACAGCTTGGTATGTGTGACGGGCTCAATTCGCCAACTGTTGCAAAACTCGATCGGTCATTTCGATGGTGCCCAGCGATGGACCGCCATGGGAGATGTCTTTGGTACGAGCGCCGGAAGCCAAGACCCGCTGGACTGCAATCTCAATGGCTTTGGCTTCAGTCTCCAAGTGCAACGAGTGACGCAGCAGCATAGCCGTCGCGAGGATCGTGGCCAACGGATTGGCGATACCCTTACCTGCGATGTCGGGGGCCGAGCCGTGAATAGGTTCGTATAATCCGGGGCCACTGCCTCCGATCGATGCACTAGGTAACATGCCCAATGAACCAGGCAACATTGATGCTTCGTCTGTCAAAATATCGCCGAACATGTTGCTGGTTACAACTACGTCAAAGTCGCGCGGACGACTGATCAAGTGCATCGCCATGGAATCGACGAGCACGACGTCGTAATGAACGTCTGGAAATTCTTCCTTCATAATCCGCGCGGCAACCTGACGCCACAGGCGACTCGGTTCGAGCACATTTGCCTTATCGACACTAGTCAAGTGTTGGCGGCGATTGCGTGCCGCCACTGCGGCCAAGCGCACGATGCGTTCGACTTCCGTGACACTGTACACCTCGGTCGCGTAAGCCTCTTCGATTCCATCTTTGCTGGTCCGCCCCGAGGGTCCAAAATAAATACCGCCGGTTAATTCGCGGAAAAACAATATATCAGTCCCCTCTACGATCTCACGCTTTAGAGGCGACGCATCGACTAGTTCAGGAAAGGTCTGAATGGGTCGCAAATTAGCGAACAGTCCCAACGCTTTGCGAATTCCTAATAAGCCAGCTTCAGGTCGAGTTTTAGCGGTCGGATCGTCCCACTTCGGCCCGCCAACCGCACCCAGCAAAATGGCATCACTCTCCTTGCAAGCAGCAACGGTGGCTGCTGGTAAGGGATCGCCATAAGTATCGATTGCGATTCCCCCAATCAGATGCTCGATGCAGTCGAAGGTGTGAGCAAACTGGTTCGCAACGGCAGACAGTACGCGAGCTGCCTGCGATACGATTTCAGGTCCAATTCCATCACCAGGCAACAAAACAATTTTGGCTTTCACGTACAAAAACTTTCGTAGACTTGTGAGCAAGAACAAGCAATTTTAGCGACTGGTTATTGGGCACTGATCAGGTTATTGCCCACCGATACAGTACAAGTGCTGTGCAGCTCGGATGAAAAGTTGACCTTGGCTGATCGCAGGTGAGGTGTAACAGGCTTCATCAATACTGCACTGATTAACCAACTCAAATTGCGGGCCAGCTTTGACAATTTTTGTCGTCCCTTTGTCGTCAGTAAAATAAGCTAAGCCGTCGGCGGCAACCGGCGAACCACTATAGTGCGGTCCAAGTCGCACAAACCAAATCCGCTCGCCGCTGGTCGCGTCATAACAACTTAGGATTCCATCGTCACTGGTAACGAGAAAGTATGGGCCGACAATTATAGGTGAAGGAACGTAAGAACAATTGCGTTTGGAACTCCAGATGATGTTCGCTTCACCGATCTTGCCTCGACCATTGGGGTCGATTGCCAAAATGTGTTTATCAGGAAATCCGGCGGTCAGAAAAACGTGCTTACCATTGTCGACCATCGACGCCACAAATTGCTCGGTAGGACCATCCATGCTCCAGTGCAATTGACCAGTTAGCGGATCATAACTTGTCACCGACTTGTTACCGGACATGATCATTTGTGTGCGTCCATCAAACTGCCGAATAATTGGAGTGCAGTAGCTACGGGTTTTATTGACGCGTGGCACCTTCCATTTCGTTTGCCCCGTCGATCGTTCAAGTGCTACGAGATACGATTCGCCATCGTGGTCTCCATTGACGATCAATAACCCCTGGTACAAAACGGGGCAACTGCAATACCCGTGGACGCTAATAAACTCGCCAGGCCTAACCATCCAGCGTTCGTTTCCAGCGAAATCGTAAGCGGCGACGACCATTTTTCCGAACGAAACTTCCCGCGGATTCGATACATTGGTCGCTTGAACGGTGTGATCACCCGCCTCGAAAAACGTTACGTAAACTAATTCGCCATCGGTTGCGGGAGTGCTCGATGCGAAACTGTTCAATGCATGCTTGGTCTCTGGCGGCGACTTGATTACCGTTCTTTGCCATAAAGTCTGTCCCGACAGCCGATCCAAGCAGATGATGTCGCGTTTATGTTCCTCTGGGATATAGGTCGCAATAAATACTCGATCGCCCCAAACGACAGGCGATGCATGGCCGGTACCGGGAATAGCCACCTTCCACGCGATGTTTTCGGTAGCCGACCATCGCGTTGCTAGGCCCTTCTCCAAACTGGTACCGTCTCCACGCGTTCCGCGCCAGCCAGGCCAATTCTCCCCGCAAACAACTTGCGGAAAGCAAAGAGCGCAAGCCACGAGAACTAGCAAAATCGCAATTCTTAAATTCATGATGTTCATGGTAAAGCTGTGAGCTGAATCTGGAAACACAACCGAACGATTTCAATCGACCTTGCCATCAACTATGCAGATCGGAATCGAAAACGCGTACCTGTTTCCAATTGGGTTTTTGTTGTTCGATAAACTGGATGTGGCGAGGGTCGGTTTGGTATCGATCGTGTGCGGCTTTGTCGGCAAATACCACGTGCAGACTGACATCAAAAGCTCGATCGTTGACCGGCCTAGCCAAATCAGGGTTGAGCACGCCGATATCAAACGTTTCGACTCCCGGATGATTGTCCAAGTACTTGCGACAGGCCGCCAATTGCTCTTCGATTTTCGCTGGCGAGTTATCGACCAAGGTGAAATAAACGTGGTGGGCTAATCGCATCGCTCGATCCTGAGGGCAGATAGGTACAAAGCTTGTTGATATTGGTTGAGGTGAGCGTCAGGAAAAAACAAACTGGTCAGCTTACGCAGCACCACGATAAATAATAGCGGCAGTACACTAGCACTCCGGTGGTTCGTATATTCTCAATCGCCGCTAGCCTAAGTGTAGGAACCGCGTGCAAATTGTAGTCTAAGAAACTTGCTGCGCGAGTGTAGGACGAGAAAAAACTAGGGGCGAAAACTGAATTCAATAAGCAGCCTGGTTTCACCATTGGACGATCACAGATTGATCGCGCAGCGGTTCGGAAAGATGGGTGCAAACCAAATACACGAAGCCTATCTGCAGGTTAAGTGCAGCTTTCCAAATGGAAGTACAACTCGGTCCTTGAATTGTTCAAATGGAGCGCGGGGAGCCGGAGTCGAGCAGGCCTGAGTGGTTATTCTTCGAACGTTGTACGATTTTTGTAAATGTTTTTGTTATCGCGTCGATTCAAACCAGCCGAGTCGAGCAGGCTGAGACGAGCAATGTCTTCTTTTTGGTCGTCGTCCGACGGCGGAGTTCCCATAGCGCCCAATGCTTCGGGATTGTACTGCAAAGTGTATACATGCTTGGCAAAGGCAATATTGCATCCGGGATCAAGCCGCTTCCGAGAAGTGATTTTGAATCCGTCGACTTTTGTGCCGTTACGACTTTCTAGATCCTTGATAAACCAATAGCCCTGTAACAAGGTCATGCGCGCATGTTGGCTAGAAACATTCGGGAACCTGAGCACAATATCGCAGCTCTCGTTGCGCCCGATTGTCAGCTTGTCTTTCATTAGGGCGATTGTCTCACCGCCCCCGGTGGGTACTAATTCACCAAAGTCTGGCATCACTAATCTCCCCTTAAACCGAACAGCTCCGGTCTAAAACGCAAACCTTGCAGGATTCGCCGCCAGTGCATCAGCAGCCGCTTGCCCATGAATTCCAATGAGTTACAGTCAAGCTTTTTACAACCAATGATTCTAAGCACTATTCACGGACACGTCAATTTTGAGCGAGCAAGCGAGTCCGCAAGAGATTCCACCCTGGCTGAAACAGGGACTTAGGTATTATTCCTATAACCTATTTCTAAGGGAGCGATTTGGTAGCAGAGTCCAGAAAATAAGCCTAGATGGGGGGTTCACATGCCCAAATGTGGAT
>CAZVBC010000530.1:0-4129 GCA_964625155.1 uncultured Pirellulaceae bacterium | reverse complement strand
GGTTGGTTTCCAGGTGCAGTATTGTTTGACGCTAGGCGAAACAATATTTGTGTCGCCAATATCAAAGGCTTGCCTCCTGTACCGCGCAAGGATGGCAAGGGAAGCGAAGGATTTAACTCGCACCATTATTACGGATCGGTATCACTGGTCCCGCTGCCAAACGCTGACGAACTTGGAAAACTTTCCGAACGGGTCGCTCGCAACATGCGAGTTGGTTCGATTGCGGCCACAGCACTCCCGCCGCGCCCCAATCAACCGCCACGAGCGATTCCCGAAAGGATTGGTGAGCCGAGTTTAATCAAGCACGTTGTTTACGTGATTAAGGAGAATCGAACTTACGATCAAGTCTTCGGTGCGCTCAAGCAGGGGCGAGGCCGCGCCGATTTGTGTATTTTTGGTGAAGAGATAACACCCAATCACCACAAACTTGCGCGCGATTTCTGCCTGTTGGACAATACTTATTGCGCGGGCATCCTCAGCGCCGATGGCCATCAGTGGAGCACCACCGCATTTAGTACCGACTACATGGAAAAGAGCTTTGCCGGATTTCCGCGAAGCTACCCTGACGGCATGTCGGTTGACGGCGCCGACGCGTTGGCCTATTCGCCAGCGGGATTTATTTGGGATAACGCTCTGCTGCACCAGAAAACCATTCGCAACTACGGCGAGTTCATGATCCCCAAGGTTCGTTATCGCGATCCCAATCGTCGAGGAACTCCGGACTATCTGTCTTGTTATCGAACTTGGAAGGGTACGTCAGATGAAGTTATTTTCGAAAGCGAACCAGCAGTTGCGTCGCTGCATCCCTTTTCGCCCACGGGCTACGTCGGTTGGGAAATGTCCGTACCCGATCAAGCGCGAGCCGATTTTATCTTAAACGAACTCAAACAATACAAAGCTAAAAACGAATTTCCGAACCTCACCATTATCTGCCTGCCCAACGATCATACGAGCGGAACTAGTCCCAATTGCCCTACGCCCGCATCGTGTATGGCTGATAACGATCTAGCGTTTGGTAGAATCGTAGAAGCCTTCAGCCATTCGAAATTTTGGAAAGATATGGCAATTTTTGCTATCGAAGACGATCCTCAAAACGGTTGGGATCATGTCAGTGGCTATCGCACCATCGCTTTTTGTGTCAGCCCCTATGCCAAACGCGGCCAAACGATCAGCACTCAATACAACACGACCAGTATCCTGCGCACAATTGAACAGATTCTGGGGATGCGTCCGATGAATCAGTTTGATGCAAGTGCCACGCCCATGTTCGACTGTTTTACCGATGTGCCCAATCTGAAACCTTATCAAACGGTCCCAATTACAGTGCCTCTCGATCAGATGAACCCCAGCCCCAACGCGATTCGAGACTCAGTACTGCGAGATGATGCTCTAGTTTCTGCAACTTTGAATTTTCGTGAAGTTGATCAAGCCCCGGAGGACGTGCTGAATCGCATTCTCTGGCGGTCTCAGCGTGGTACGTCCGTCCCATTTCCCGTTTGGGCAACCACCCCCGTCGAGGATGACGATGATGTTGAGCCAATAGGCAAATAGATCATCTGTGCTCGCTGTTAGGGACAGAATGTACGTAGAACCCCCGATCGATTTCGTTCCGGCGTCCCGTTAGGGACAGGATGTGGAGAGAAGGGGATCACCTACGTCACCGGAACCATGGACATTGTTACTTCGCCATCAACGACATGACAGCGATTTGAATTAAGAAAAATCGCCAAGTTGATAGAGCCGCTTCTGTCCACATCTTACCGACTGGTTTCGGAGTTTCTACCGACATTGTGTCCCTATCGGGACGTAATTGACGTAGCAATCCGCATCGATTTATTCCAGTGTCCCGCAAGGGACATGATGTCGGTAGAACCCAGAACCAAATTAATCCAGGCGTCCCGTGAGGGACAAAATGTAGGTAGAAAATCCATTCGTTCCCTGCGTGCTTACCAGCGTTGCGGCAGGTGGCTTTGACTTGCGTCTTGGTGGCATAGCTACCTTTACTTTTTTTAGCAAGCTTGTCGCGGTCGCTACAGACACAGTAATCCTGTTTGCTTATCTAAAGAATCGATTTTTTCTAATCTGCAACCTCCTCCCAGCTTTGACAATGGGTGGTAGGTTTCCAATGGCAAACTCCGAATGCAGACCAAGTCCAAAGAATCGTTATTAAAAGAATAAAACTTTCAAACGTTACAGCCAGTCTTGAAGCGGGAATTTCAGGCGTAGGCAACATGGTGAGAGTCCTCGAATAAAATGACCGTCAACCCTAAACCACCAAGCAGATTGAAAGCTTTGCAGCAGCGACTACTTCGCTGGCTGCGCGGTGGTGATGGAGCGCCTCCCACGAAGCACTATGATCTCGATTTGGCTGTCCTGGATCCGCGTATCTATTACAGCGCCACAATCATGCCGGTCGAGTTCTTCAGTGAACCGATCGATGGGCCGACCACACAAGTCGATCCAGAGCTCGTACAGATGATGAATGACTGGGTCGCTGCGGAGAACAATCCCGTTATTCCTCCGACACAGTCCACGACTGAGGACACCTCGAATTCACCGAGTGGACTCGCTCTTAGTTCTCTTAGCGGCTCCGCTGCGCCTGCTGGCGTCAACGATGACCTAACTGGCGAACCCATACGTGAATTGGTGGTCATCGACGCTCAGCTCGACAACTTCGAACAATTACTCGCCGACCTGGCCGCCGACGAGTCAAGTGTTCGGCAGCGCGATATCGTTATCATCGAAGCGAACCAAGATGGCATCCTGACACTGGGCAGCTATCTACATTCGGCTACCTTCGATTACGATTCGTTGCATATTATTACTCACGGTTCTGCCGAGGGATTTCAGTTAGGATCGAACTGGTTAGATGGTGACACATCGGCCCTGCGCGCGGTCGAATTGGTGATGTGGCAAGAAGGCTTGGCCGAGGACGCCGACATTTTGATTTATGGCTGTTCGGTCGCGCAGACGGAGGATGGCAGGGAGTGGCTGCAGGAACTGAGCGAGTTGTGGTCGGCCGACATCGCGGCCAGTACCGATATAACGGGCCACGAACAATTGGCAGGCGACTGGGACCTAGAGTATTCGATAGGTACGATCACTACGGATATTGCGGTCAGCGACCAATTCCGCGAACAATGGGTGAACCGGTTGGTCACGACACAGATCAGCGGAACTGTGTTTAGCGATGAGGGCGTCACGGCGCTGGGTAGTCAAACGGTACGTGTGGCAGTCAATGGAGTCGATATCGCCACCGCAACCAGCAATGCAACGACTGGCGTCTTCACCGTTTCTGGACTGTCAGCTAACGCGGGCGACGTTATCACGGTCTACCTGGAGGACATGACTGCAGACGGAGTGACGGTGACGGTCAGCAATGGCAACAATTTGAGCGGTATTGACGTCTACCAAGATAGATTGATTGTTCGCCAGGACAATGCAGGTTCGTTAAGCAATGCCAACTTGGTGACGTCGATTGTTGCGTCAGAGTCGGACCTATCGAACATCTATTCTGCGTCGGGTACCACGTTAACGATGGTGAGTAGCAAGGAGCTCTTTGTATTTGGATCTCATAGTTACACGTCCGGAGGGACAACGAACGTATCCCATATCGACGTACGGGGAACGTTTAATGCGGCAGGGAATGCGGTCAATGTTTCGGGGGATTGGTCGGTAGCCGTAGGAGGAACGTTTACCTCCAGTGGAACCGTTACGATTAACGGCTCGGGTGCGCAAAGTATTTCGACAGGCGGTACAGATACGAACCATGATTTTCAGAATTTGACGGTCAACAAGTCGAGCGGAACACTGACGCTGAATGGAAATCTGGATGTTGATGGAACGCTTGCGCTGACGGCCGGCACGTTTGTGCAGTCAAGCGGAGTGACCATTACTTCGACGACATTGACGCAATCAGCGGGAACATTTACCGGAGGAAACTCCTTAGTCGAGGTGCATGGCAACTTCACAGCCAACGGGATCTTTACATCGACAAGCGGAAATCTACAGGTGGCTGGCAACTGGACCACGACTAGCGGCACTTTCAGTCACAATAGTGGCACGATCACCTTTGATGGCACGGGAACTCAGGCGATTGATTTGGCAAGTAGCCTGACATTAAACCATG
>CAZVBC010000529.1:0-4145 GCA_964625155.1 uncultured Pirellulaceae bacterium | reverse complement strand
CACGATGGTGCGGCGGCGACGCCATTTGTAGCGTACCTTCTCCAGGTATCGAAGAACTCGATTGCAGCGCTCTACGTGATTGTTCGTACGAACCTTGCTCCGACTTAATGACGGCGCGTCCAAGTAGTTCAAGAGCTTCTCCATATGCTGTTTCGTAAGGACATCAAGTGCTTTCTTCAAGTGCTCGTTGCTCAAGTAGGAATTGTTACTTCTCATGCGTCTCCATATTTTCCAGGAATACTTCTTGGAGCGGCGAATCGCAAAGAGGTCATGCATGTCGTCGACGAATTTACGAAGCGTGCCAAGTGTTGGCGAAAGGCTCAGGAGTTCGTCCAGTATGGTTCGGTCTTCTGTCTTGATTTTAGACTGCTTGGTCATAATCAAATGACGCCGACGCAATAGCCTCTCGGCTTGCTCGCGTTGCGCTTTCAGTTTCTGCACACGAGCGTGATTACGTTTTTCGGGCCGACCTTTACCCTTCTTGATTCGCTTCGGCTTTAGCGCTCGCCTGACTTCGCGAACGGCATTCAAAACGTGTTCGTTGATTTCCGACATCACATGGAATACGCAAAGCTGATGCTTTGCCACTGGCCAGATCTCTGCGATCATTGCAGGATACAAGGGCGACCGATCGGTGATCACTGTTTTGGGAGAAAACCCATGATTTTTTAAGTTTCGTAAGAACCTAAGCATGTGCGCGGCATCGTTGCACGAGACTAAAGCGCATGCGATCGGATTGTCAGCCAGTGGGTCGCTGGCAAGCAACTCCACAAGATGTCCAAGATGGATCTCGTCGACACAAAGCGTACCAGAGAATTCGCTAAGCACCTTCGCGCGAAATTCAGCACCGTCAAATTTACGAACAGCATATTCCAAGCAGTCGTAGAGAAAGCCCATTGATAACTTAAGATAGAAGTCACGCTTCATAGCCTTTTGAACCGTGGAAGTATTGAGCTTATCGACCAGGATGCGCTCCAAGATAGCTTGGCGACCTTGTTGTCGTACTTAGCCTTCAGCTCTACATCCTCGGGATGCGAATGAAACGATTTGCAACACTGACAATTGGCGACATACTCGCCGTAGCGAACTTCTCGCCAGAGTTCCTGCTGAAATGCTATCGAACGAACATGCCGAATACGGATCCGTTTACGTCGACCGAGTTTCCCGCAGGTTGGACAAGGAGCCTTTCGCGGATGGCAAGAATCAATTATCGTTTTAGCGGGTGTTTTTTAGCATCCATGCCTGGTTCCTTTTTTTGAGTCGTGAGAAAACACAAATAGAGGCAATCAGGCTTTTTCGTGTCTATAACAATTCAAAAAACGGTGGCGTTCAGCGAGAAGTGTCAAAATTTTCGAAATATCTCATTGCTTGCGATACGAGGTTTAGGCCCTTCGTTTCACTGACTTGGATCTCCGGATTTGTTGAATCGCTTAGATCAATGTCATTCTCTGCGTTACTTTGCGTTTTCGCTGTTTATCCCCCGGACTGTTTCTTCGAAACTCGAAAAGACGAACGACTATTCCCGTTCTACAGTGTCCTTCCAACCCAGATCTCGGCTTGTTGGTTAATCCAGACTTGGGCGCACTCTTTGCATTTACGGATTACTGTGGGGTAGCCGGTTCCGATCGCGATAATGGTGTCTTTGCTTTGGATCTGCGTCAGCAAGCATGGTGGCCTGCTCAAGGGCTTAATTCGATGCCCTAATTGCAACGTTGCGATGGTACACAACATGACCAAACGCAACGGGATCGTTTATCGCTACTACACCTGCGTCCGCGCCATCAAACGCGGCCGTCAAGCTTGCAAGCATCCGTCGCTGCCGGCAGGAGAGATCGAAGCCGCAGTTGTTGACCAGGTCCGAGAGATTTCCCGAGACACCAAGCTGCGCGACGAGATTATTCGCCAGGCGATGATCGCCACGCAACAAGGCCGAGCTGAGCTTGAGTCGCACCACGTTCAGCTGACACGCCAACTAACGCGCGATCATGGCGAGATTCGTGAGTTGGCTCTCGAACAGAATCCAAGCAGTTCACTTGCTCATCGCATCGCCGACATACAGGATCGAATCGCAAAAGCCGAGCTCGAGCTGGCCAAGGTCAATCGTCAACTTCATGATCTCGATAAGCAACAAATGACTACAGAAGAGATCCAGGAGGCCTTCATTGACTTCGATCGCGTCTGGGACGCACTGACGACTCGCGAACAATCGCAGCTGTTGGCACTGCTGGTTTCGAAGGTCGAGTTCGATCAAAGCGATTGCACGATCGCGATTTCATTCCACGCCAGCGGCATTGAGTCGCTGGAACAACAATCACAGGAGGTTTAATGGTCACCGTCAAACGCAAACTGAACGTCAGCATCGCCTCACGAGGTCGCATTGCGATTCGTCCGCCCGACCCCAACGCGGAACCACAGCGACCGAGACCATCGAGCAAGTTACCTCGTATCTCCAAGTTGATGGCGCTGGCCATCCGCTTCGATGAAATGCTCCGCACCGGCGAAGCATCCGACACGATCGAACTCGCTCGTCGCGGTCATGTCACCCAGCCACGGATGAGCCAGATCATGGCGCTCAACCAGCTTGCGCCTGACATCCAGGAAGCCCTACTCAACTTGCCGGCCACGAAGGGCAAACCCGAGATCCACGAAAAGCGGCTGCGTCCGATCGCGGCCATGCTCCGCTGGGAGGACCAGCGGGGGGCGTGGAGGCAGATTTATGAGCCGATCAAAACCGAGTACATTTTCATCCCGGTTTATCCTGCATTGTCACCACCGCAGTTTGTAGCAACCGCAGCAAAAAACCTCACTGCTCCAGAAGTCGATCAATTTCGCGACTGAACATGGCAATCTGCAGGCGAGTCATTGTTTCCTTCATCTCTTCTGCGGATCCTTCATTAGGCGGCCAAGGGATGGCGTTGGCCTTGGCGAGCGTTTCCATCTCTTTCATCATCGCCTCGCGGCTTTCTGGCTTGATGCTGCTGTTGAAGGCAACCTTCCCTTCGCCATCGACAATGACCACGCTTGGATATCCGCGAATACCGTAAATTGTGGAAGTCTTACCGTCCACTGTTGAGCTTCCTAGATCGAGACCACTTGGTGTCTTCCAGCCCATCGACTTTATCAGTTTGTTCATCTGGTCGAGATCGCCATCGGCGGTGTGTATGCCCAGGAATACGACACCTTTCGGTTCGTACTTCTCGGCCAGTTGTTGCATGGCGGAAATCGCGTGAATACAAGGGGCACACCAGCCACCCCAAAAATCCAATACCACAACTTTGCCTCGATAATCCGTCAGCTTTCGTGTTTCACCGTCGGTCCAGCCGCGGATTTCCAGCTCCGGTGCCATCCTGCCCACCGCGACAGTCTTCGTTGGCTCAGGCATGGAAGCAGGGGGAAGCGCCAGCTTGGAGATGCGGATAGTTGCAAGTGTATTCTCCTGAGGATTTGTACTGACAACCAACTTAGACGATGCGTACTGGTCTCCATGCGATGCGCTTACCCGCAGCAGCCCTGCCGGCAGGTTGTTTAGAGTCGCTTGACCGCTTGCGTTGGTGCGCACAGCCTCGCGACGCAGCGCGTAGTCGCTTTGCGGCTCAACCGCTGCGCCCGCAACTGGTTCACCGTTGGAGTCAACCACCAGTACTGGCATCGAGAAACCAAAGCTGAGTTGTACGGTTCCAAAGTCGATCGGGGAGAAGTCGGCGTCGGCATCCAAGTACTCGGTGTCACGACTGGCCAAGCCGTCTTTGTTGATCGTGACAGCGAACTGCATGTTCTCGCGTTTGTTCGCGGCATTGTTGAAGTGACCTGGAATTGCGACGTCCAGCGTAAATTTGCCATCTGCCCCGGAGGTGGTCTCGTTAGGCCTGGTCGCACTTCCCGATCCCTTACGGCCCACGGCGACGCCGATGCGTGCGCCTGACACCGGCGTTCCGTTCGGATCAGCCAGTTTTCCAATTAGCTTCTGTATGGCTGTTGGAGCTATGGGTTTTAGCTTGTACGTTAGCAGCGGAACGCCATCTTTCAGCGTGACGACAGCAAAGAAACGGAAAACTTGAGCGAGATGAGAGTTAAAAACTAAAAATTGAAGTGTTTTCACTGGTACAGAAGTTGGAGAACGTGGCTCGTACCTACGAGCTAAGCAT
>CAZVBC010000528.1:0-4186 GCA_964625155.1 uncultured Pirellulaceae bacterium | reverse complement strand
GAAACAACTTCCCTAATGAAGAATACCGCCGGTTGCTCGAGTACGCTCCGATTCCGGAATACGTTGGTGATTGCATTGCGTTGGCATTAGGCGACAAAGAATTTTCAAAGGCGATCAAGAACTACTATACGAACAAAAACACCAAGCTCGGTATCGAAGAGTACGGATCGCAACTGAAACAGCTCAAGCTCTGGCTTTGCCAAGCACGTGCTCCACTCGTTCACCCGTTTTCAAACTACTCGGAATTGGCGGCGGCGATTCTTGTTATTGGGATGGACATTTACATGTACATCAAGGAGCAATTAAACGTTCCTCAGGATTTTCTAACTGACCAGTGGTTCAATAATCTCTCAACAAGCATTGAAGAATTTCGACGAAACACCAAAGGCGATGACCCCAAATGGACTTCCAAACGGGACTTGTTGTTCAAGAAGAAATTCCATCTGTCGGACGTTATGGCAACCAGAAATATCCCGCGACTGATTGCTCGAATCGGAGACCTAGATCATCTTGACGAACGCGACATAGAGACGGTGTATAAACTGGCAGGGAGCGACGTCAATCGCGATCGGCCGATGTCTGATGTCGTCGAAGCCAATGTGAGTTCCGATGGGCACCTAGTCCACAGCGGCAAGTCATGTATCACAAGGTCAAATGATTTGGGGAGCTCTTCAATAATCAATTGGTGCAGTAGGGCAATACCATTTGCAATCAAAGATCCAATAGTACAGGTCGCTGTTCTCACAGACCTAGGATTCACTTGCCATGAGCCTGCCCCGCGGGACCTAGGTGATGCGGCATGTCAAGATGCGATTTCAGATTCGGTCGATGATGAAGACGCTTCGAAGGGATTTTTTCCAAGACACATGGAAGATGCTCTGGTTCGCTACGATTTGTTGGTCGAGACCAGGAATCTTCCACCGGTCGACCAGAGAAAGCTCGACCGAAAAGTCGGCAAAGACCAAGTTCAAGACTTGGTCAAACGCGGGTGGGATAAGCTGAGTTCTTTTTTTCTGAAGACTTGGACCCCTGAGCAGGCTATCGCCATGGGGGCAACACGTTTTCCGTTTCTAATACCCGAACAATTAGAATACCTTCCGGAGAAAAAACGGAAGTTGCTAAGAACTCAGTTGCTCACGGGACTAGTTGATTTGGAACAGGTAGCATTGCTTGTCTGGCATTGTCAGCCCATTCCAATCGAACTTGCGGCTGCGATGCATATACTCGATAGTTTGAATGCGAGGGACAAAGGAACCTTGCTGGCCGAGTCCAACGAATACGTGACGAATCGGGTTGTGGATTTCTTAGAAAACATGAACAGCGATGAAAAGGCTGCCTTATTCAAGTATATGGCTTGGCCGATTCATGTCATGGAAGACGATGAGTACAGTCTGCTCCGAAAACAACAGGATGGGCTTACTCATCAAGCTAAACAACGCGTCCTTCGAGAAGCCCATAAAAAGGTCGTCAACAACCTGTTGTCGAAACTTTGCTAGCGATCCTTTTCCTCAATTCATAATGCACATAAGAGCAATTCAAATGAACGTAACCAAAGAAACAATTCTCGAGTACTTGTTTGATAGACTCGACATAGAACGCCGTAGTGAAGTCGAGGAAGCTTTGCGAGGCAATGACGAACTTCATGCATTCTTCTGCGAGAGGCTTTCCCACATTCGCGAACTGCAACCAGACGCACTGTTTGTTGATCAAGCCGAGTCGGTTGGCGATGAAGGCATAGATGACGATGGTGCAGACAGTCTGGTATACGACCGCGACAATCTCGAGTTGCGGACAGGGAACGAGGAGTTCGATCGATATTTGGGGTTGCCGCCCGAGGAAGCTGCTCGCCGCTACATGATCGAAATACTGGAGAAGCGTTCAGCGGCTGCTGTCAACCTTGCAGTAAGCAAAGTCTATCACGCCCGATCCGAAGGCGTTGCGCTGGCTGCGAATCATGTTGCAGCCAAGGACACCGAAGGAAATGCGAGCGGACCACAAGATCAAAGTGAGCCCTATAAATTTACGTGGAAGGAAATTCCAAGCAAAGATGCGATCTTGCTCACATTTGTCGATCATTCCCGCCACGTGGATAGCCGTCGAGAGCTATTGCTGGACGTATCATTCACCTATGAACTGAAGGATTCCGGAGAGGAATTTGAGGTCAATGTCGGCATCGTGAGAATGGTTGAGAAATCAACTGGCATTTGGACTGGCCAGTTTGGACTTGCGGGTTTTGGCCTGAAAGTGATCAACATTTCCATCATGACATTGAAAGGGCGTGTTTGATGCCAACCGATAATGCAGTATTTGGGGATCGATCACGAGCTTCGCTTGGCCTCATCAGTTGCGATAGCTTGGCCGAACTCTGTCATTCCAGCAAAGGACTTCCTGTCTTTAAGAACGGAGAACAAAAATATGGGGAAGGCTCGCACTTGTGGACTGCGTCGGCAAACTCACCCGAAAACCAATCTCGCTGCGAAGGCATACTTCGGTTCTTCGAAGCCTGGGAGGCTGGCAAGCAAAGTACCCAACAGGGTCCAATCGTTGAATCGAGAATTTCGGCCCTTCTGAGTGATTCCGCGAAGTGTTTCAACAAAGCTTGGGGCGAAGGATCGACATCAAATCCCCAACTATCTTTCTCGGGTTTTAGTGATACTAGCCCGTCGTTCACAACTGCATTCGCAAACTGGATAGCCAAGCAAGCCCAGACCAATTTAACTCGTGGACACCAGATTGTTCTGGATCTCGCTCTGAATCGAATCTTCAGTGAAAAATTTGAGCAGGATGGCAAGAGGGAAGTGGGAAATCCGAATGACCCGGCCAACAGCAGCAAGGCACAGATTCGAGTAATGTTTGAACCCCGCGTCGACTCGCTACGGTGGTTTCGGGAGTGGGCCGAGCATGAAGACTCGAAGTCGAAGCCAGACTACTGCCGAAGAGAGAATAGTCGCTCCGTATGCACGCCGATCCTGTTGAGCGCAGGAAAGCATGGTGTGGTTATGTGGCTGACAGTTGATCTATTCTATGATGGGCTAGGTTCATTGGCGCCTGACATCTTTTCTTTGGGTTGGTCTCAGATCGCAATGAGCCCCTCTTCGGCGCAAACGGATTCCGACAATCTTGCCCAGGATGAGTCGGTGGGGATACTCCATTACTTTGATCGAATGTGGAAACTTTCGAGACTGGGAGAGCTTGGTTTTTCCGGACGTTGGAGGATTACCAATCGTCCGACAACTTCGTGTGATGCTTCCCTCCTTGAAGCGAAAGACCTCCAATACATTCATTCTTATGAAGGGCGCTCTGCGGAATGCGCCATGCTGGTTTGCTTGCTCGCCGCAAGTGGATTCGTTTACGAACCGGTGCCCAAAGAAAAAGTAGGGGTGCCGAGTCGTCTACCCGAAAGGATACCGCTGAGTACGGTCTTTGCTGCAACGGGAACCGTATCCGCCAATGGTGACTTAGCAGACATTCGAACGGCAATACTCGGAAAAGTCTTTGATGTCGACAGAAAGTGTGGTGCATGTGCTGGGTACAAACTTCAGCCGAGCGTCGACACAGAGGCTCCGTTTATCGATTCCATTGTCATTTCGCAAGCTGATTATGATCAACAGAAGAAAGACTCAGGAAGCCAAGTTTCGCAAGCAGAAGATCGAGCGACGTTGGAGAAGTCGAACCCGACGAAAATTGCGGTTCGCGGGGTCCATTTCCAACCCTGTAAGACCGTCCAAGATGCGCTCAATTGGATGTTGTCAGTTAACCAATGGAAGCGAGTCTGGAACCAAGCCAAGTTGGAAGCTTGGGAGAAACAATGGGATGTCGTTCGTAATGAGTTTGGACAACCGATTGGACGTGAGGTTGACGAGAACGGGAACCACATTCTCGTTGACGAGGTGCAGGGCGTCAGTACTGGCTCGATCGAGTATATGCGAAATCCGTTTGGGGGTGCCAAGAAGCCAGAAACGGTACCGGCAGACGAAGACGATTCATCGGGCGACGATGAGCCTGAGGTAAAGCCCAACGAGGGATGATCGGCAGTCGGCGTAATCCGCGACGTTTTCAGCCGCAGTGCGCTAGCACCCGGTTTACCGTGATTGCGGCGATTGACTGAGTATTCGCGCGACAACCCAATTAGAGCGCGACAACCGGACGCTAGCGCGTTCCGGCTGATTAGCCGTTGGGCGTTAGC
>CAZVBC010000527.1:0-4191 GCA_964625155.1 uncultured Pirellulaceae bacterium | reverse complement strand
AACGTGAAGCCCACCTCGAAGAGACTGGCCGCATGCGGGAGATGATTGATCAGCATTGCGAAGTCGAGTCATCTGCAACCGTAGCCGAACTGGACCCGGAAAAGCGTGACAAATATAGCAGACTCGTTGGCCTACACAATGTTGAGTCCATGAGCGTAGCAAAAGACCACGATGCTCTACTGTGGACTGATGATCTCGTGGTTGGCTTCATTGGCACAACGGATTTCGGTGTTCAGAGTACATGGACCCAGCTTGCCCTTCGTTGCCTGGTCGATTCGGGCAACGTATCCGCTGATGATTTCAATTTGGTGACGGCAAAGCTCGCCAGTTGGAATTACGTCAGCATCATTTGGAATCCTGAGACGATCATTGCTGCCGGCATTGAGGCTGAGTGGAAGACTGACACGTGGCCGCTTACACAGTGTATTGCTCTGATCGAGAAGTCCCATCTACCTACTTCTGCCAAGGTTGGAATTGTAGTGGAATTTTTGCAACGCCTTCGGCGCTCGGAATGCATTGAAATTAAACAGTCGGCAGTGATAGTTGCTTTGTTGGATGCACTTGGAAGTCCAGGAGCAGTGCGGTGGATTCTCAGACGAGTTGATCACTTTTTCGGTATCGACATTCCTTCGGCGGATTTTGTCCGCCTAGCTCTGGCGTATTGGTTAAGAATGCACTAAAGACATACGAGATGTATACTCGCACGACATTTTGGCTAAGAATCGCATGCTGCCGCGATTACGCGGTTCGCGGAAAAGGAATAGAAAGGCAGCGAATTGGCAACTGGCAGGCTCTGCCAATTTGTTAAATCCTGATGCGCTCGATTTCATCAAGCGTAATTTCATCCGATGTCCGATCGTACAATTTCGTTGTTCGGGGACTCTCGTGCGCTGCAATGGCTTGAGCGTTTTCCACTGTGCCACCGTTTTCGAGGTAAGCCGTAATGCCAGTCGCTCGAAACGTATGGCAACAGATCTTGTCAGATAGGCCAGCAGCTAGCGATCGTCGCTTGATCATGCGCAGTGCATCGTTACGGCTAAGTCGATTGGTTGAAAGCTCGCCAGATTTGCCCAGAGCGGTCAGGAATAGGGGAGTGCCTTTGTCGTTTGCCCTGTTCAAAGCGGCCAGATACGCGTCCAGATACTCTTCCGCCGTGTGGTGCGTTGGAACCTCGTGGTGCTTGCCGCCTTTTTCGTGCAGCCGAATCCAAGTTCGCTTCCCAATCTGGTAGTAATCGCCAACGTTCATGCCGACAACGGCGCTGATTCTTGCAAACGTGAAGAGCATGACGGCGATCAGGGCACGATCCCTGAGCCCAATCTGAGTTGTCGTATCGATACTATCCAACAACCGACGAGCCTCTTCAGCGGTCAGCACCGGCGTTTTGCCTTTCTTGACGACATGTTTGGGACCACGAACAGACGAGGAAGGATTCATTGGAATAACTTGGCCAACGACAAGCCAATCCAAGCACATTCGAATAGCAGCCAGATGTTGCTTGACGGTCGGCTTCGTGTAGATCGTCCCGAGATATTCGACGTAAGCCGCAACCACGATCGGCTCCAAATCGTCGAGACTCAATTGCCGCTGCTCAGCCCAAGCGAAAAAATCCACCAACGCCCGATGATAGGCATCCCGCGTATTTCGATTTCTGATGTTGGCCGTGAAGAACTCGTAGAACCGTTTGGTTGCTTTCGGTCCGGCACATCGAATCAGGGCAGGCGTTACCGCTGCAAGCCCAGTTCCGGAATCTCCTTGAATGAGAAGCTGCTTGGATTCGCCTTTGAAACCTCGTTTCATAACCCTCGACCGTGAACCATAACGTCCTTTATGACTCTCATGAAATCCGGTTGAGGTCAAGGAGTTTTCCGACCCTAGAAGCAGTCAAAGCAATGTCAATTGGGCCTCTTGGTGGGTAATAATTTACCCATATTGCCTAATCGACTCATATTGCCTATTCGGCAGTAGCCAATCACAATTGTTCTAAGTTATAGTACGGGTCGAAATAATGCCGATTGAAAACTGGCCTCCGCTGTACGGACTGGAAGTGAAATCGAAGGAGGACTTATGCAAGTGGAAATGAAGAACAACCTTGGGAAAGAGGATTGCCACAGTAACTTTTGGTTGGCCAAACGCGTGCGTTATACTCCCGAAAATCTACCTCAGCTCCACGAACTGTTTTCCATGGTCGGAGAAAACTCTGTCGCGGCTGTTTGTGCAGAAAGCAATGAAGTTTGGGTAATTGGAAAATCGGAGGATTCATTATTGGCAGGTTTCAACGATCGTGGTCTTCTGCCAGAAACTTTTTGCTTGTTTCATGATAGGAGTTCATTCGAACTCCGCTTGCCAAAGAACTAGATTTACAAGATGTCGACCTAGTTCGGCATGCCGAGGACTAATTTCTTGGAAAGTGAATCGACGGGATGTACAATAGAGTGTTCCCGCCACGCTCATATTCCCAAGGTGAGCCCGACATGCCACGATTCAAAGCTGCACGCACGGACTTTTGTCTCAATCATTCACCAACAGGTCAATCATTCACGCTATTTAGGTGTCAGGGGCTCTGCTTGGACAGAGTTTGGAATACGCCAATCTACTTCAATCCGAAATTTGATGGGTTGAGTGCAGCTTGGTCAGGATTAGATCCAAAGTACGGAATTGCGGTGGGCAAGCGTTGCACGATTGAATTGTACGATCCATCTTATCCAGTTGATGGGCCTTCAATTCACCCAGTCAACTTTTTGCCGATGTACGACACTGAAGATCGTGACATTAAAATTCTCCTTTCGGCCACTGAGCTATTGGTGGAATTTGATTTTGAATATGACAAAGGCTTGCCATTAAACGAGCAAGGGTCAATTTACCTTGTTGCAAAAGACACAACTAAATGCCGTCCATGTGGCAAGAAACGAGGTCCCGGTAGCTTTCCCCGCGTGTATCGACCCTGAGTCGGAAGCAAAATTCTTCTTTGTAACGCAATTCCTCGGCTCTTGTCGCCATAACCGGCTCATGTAATTGATCCGAAAAGCTGGTAGTTTTGGGATTAGCGGGCTACGACACGAGGACTTCGACACTAATGGCCGTTGGCAACACAACGTAGTTTCGGAAATTCGGTTTGGAACTTGATCAGTTTTTTAATTGTTCGCATGTCACGTACTCACAAAGGCCGTCACGAGCATTGTAAAATGAGTCATGATCTCTGCGCCCAGCCATTTCGGCTAGAAATTTTGAAGAAGCGCTACCGAAGTGGAATTCGATCGGTAAACACTCAACCCGCGTACATTGATTCGCGGCTATCGTCCGTCTCTGCGTTGCCTCTTGAATGGAGATCGATGAAGCGTTGCAGTTTCTCTCGGAATTGCTCGTGGGAAGGTGATTTTTCGACTGCTCCAGGTTGTGGATCGAAGAAAGCCTGCTCGAGGATCTCAAGAACAATGGCTTCCATATCTTCTCCAGAAGCGATGGCTTGATTTTTCAGGGCGTATTCTAACTCCTGGGGCAAATTGACTAGCAAGTTCATTATAGTCTCTCCGAATTCACGTCGCACACGACGGGATGATTACAGTCTAACATGCTTCGATGAAATTCTTCAGCAATAACTTGCGAGACAGGTTCCAAACCTACGTCAAGTTGTCGAGCCGACTCGATCCGCCACTACCACCACCTGCCATCGTAACTGCCGGGAACCACTACCCTGGTTGCTATTGCTCCGCCCCGGTGGCATCTAACACAACGCGGAAAATGTCGGATTCGTTTGAAGAAAGTAGGTGCTCAAAGCGACTACTAAATTGGATGATGTCCGTATTTCTGACGATTTTTCGGGAATTATTTGCGTCCTCAACGCCAGATTGCGACTAGTTCAATAGTAATTCCCGTCTCTCTAAAGGAGCTTCACGCTATGATCGGTCAACAGCAAGACAACCACGAACTGCCGGACCACTCAACCGTAGCCAAACCGTTTAATTCACCTGGTGCCGGAAGCGTAAGGGTGCCAGGTTTGGAGTGCCATCACCTGGACGAGAAACACGTCCTATATTCAGCACAGCTTCCGGAGACACTTCGGTTTTCTGCCGACCAGTACGAGCAAGTTTGGGCCATGCACCCGAGCGAATACCACGAGATCATGATTCACGGAAGGCTGGTCCCCACACCCCGATGGCAGCAAGCCTATGGACGCGACTACCAATATAC
>CAZVBC010000526.1:0-4207 GCA_964625155.1 uncultured Pirellulaceae bacterium | reverse complement strand
TCTATGCGGATGCACCTGGTCAAGGCGCTGTCGTCTGGAACTTGGGAGCCCGCGCCCGTGAAGCGGCAGATGAAGTACAGCGAATATTCGCTGAAATTCTTCCAGATGCGAAGCGACGCAAAATTACTAACCGAAAGGCGAAGGCTGCATGAAAGAACGTAGATCGCTAGTCGAAGGACTTAAAGCCACGCCGACATTCCAAGACCTCGAAGAAGCGTTTGTATTCGGTCCAAAACGTAAACCGGATACTCAGGAGCCCATTCCCATTGCTCAGCCAAACGCAGTGCAGGAACCGGTTGCGGCCGAGCCATCACTGTCACAACCTGACCGTAGCATTCTACCTGGTATGACCGGCAGAAGACCGGTGACCACTCGTTGCCGTCCTGAAGTCGCTTCTGCCCTCAAACGTGCATCCCTCCAGCGCCAACTTGCCGGCGTTGAGCCATACTACGTGCAGGACATCATGGAAGAGGCGCTTGAGGCTTGGTTGCGCCAGAACACATACTTGTGATTTCTCAAGCGATGACGATCCTCGATGACATCAGCACGACCGCCGAAGCCAGCCCAGTTGCGTCGCACCCTTTGCTGCCCATACGCATTCGGGATAATCTAGTGGTGAGAGTCGGAAACCTGCCGCTTGACCTGACGTTATCTGAAGCTCGTCACATCAAGAAAGTACTTGATGCGCACGTGCTGGAAACAACTCCGGCCATGACATCTAGAGACGCTTAGCTACCGCCCAATGACGTGAAATACTTCGCCATAATCATTCCCGTTATTTTGGTTGGCCTCTTTTTTCAAACCATTTGCGACAGAACCCAACAAACGCCGCATCCACATCCCGAGGCGGTTCAGTGATCCACTCCCGCCATTCCTGTTCGAGGTAGTACACATCCCAGCCGGGGGCAGCTACGCGTGCATCCTCGTAACCATCTCCGCTGATATGCCCTCGAAAAAGGCTTTGTTCCGTTGGAGCCAATCTGAGTACCGCACTACGGTTGTGAAACGTCACCATGTCCGCGTCATCCAATGAGATGGCATAATCCGGCATGTGTTGATGCTGCTGATCCTCATCGACAATCCCGAGAATCAGTCGACGAAACTCCCGAAGGTTTGACCGAGAACCACATTTAAGCTGCAATCGTTCGAGAGAGATTTTCCATTCCGGCTGTTTCCCACAATGTTTGCGAGCTATTTCGTAAACCCTTCGCTCAAGAGGCTTGCGAAGCCGAAAATAGTCGCGCGATAGAGTAAGCACTTCATTGTGACGCAGCGCGTTGAAAACCCAATCAGACAACTTGATTTCAACTTCCTGCATTCGACCACCCCTAGACTCGCGAACGATTGATGCACGTTCGATCAGTCCAAAATTCTCAAAGACCTCTTGGTTTCCCGTTACAATGTTGGTGCTAATACGCGTTCCGGCTAGTCGCTCGAATGCAGATTTCAACGCTTCGTAGCCTTCGCCGCTAGTTACCCGGTTGGTTGCTTTGAGGAGGTCGTATGCTTTAAACCGAACGACCTGAGAAATTGGCTTACCAGAGTTCATGGAAGCCATCAGATGCGATATGCAGAATATTAGGACATCACGATCATGAACGGTCGCCAAACCTTTGGCTGATGGTTGTATCTCAACAAAGTTGGAGCCGTTTTCGTAGCGTCGAATATGCAAATCTGGTTTTGTCGACAGCGAGAATATTGGATGCTCCATGCTGGCCATATCACCCTTAGGGGCAGCATCAAAGATGTCGCAGACGAAGAAGTCCGGTGTCGGGTGACGATCCGGAAGCAGGGGCGATCGTGGTTTAGGTTGTTCAAGCATGGACCGATAGTTAAACACGTTAACATACTTGTCAAGAACAATCGTCATTTCACCCACGCTGATAAAAGTTTCGTCATATCACACACGCATCGTCGTATCACACACGCATCGTCATTTCACCCACACCAAAGCGCGTTTCGTCAGATCACACTCGGGCAGTACTTTTCGTCATTTCACCCACGTTTTAACGTCACTTTGCACACGCTCTTTCGTCATTTCACCCACAGGACGTTCTTAATTTTCCTATTGCTTCAATTGGTTGAAGATCGTTATCCACAGCGTAACTCTTATATAACACCTATTTAACACTCTCTTACAGCAGAGCTTCGATTTAGGTCGAGTGCTTTGATTAAGTGAGCGAAGCTGAAACACGAGAGCGTATTCCTACCGTCCAGCAAGCGGAGAGTCCCGAGGCTCGGCAGGATTGGTATCGAGCCTGGGGTTCCTTCTGAGATCGCAGGACAACACCTCATTCATAGGTTGCTGGTTGACGATTCCCCAGAAGCACCCCTATGGTACAATTCCAATCCACAGAGACGCAGCATCTAAACGACTGAAACGGATATCAACGTGGCCAAGAAGAAGACCTCAGACACCGCTAAAGAAGAACCGCTTGAGAAGCAGCTATGGAAAGCAGCGGATAAGCTGCGTAAAAATATTGATGCGGCAGAGTACAAGCATGTCGTTCTTGGATTGATCTTCCTGAAATATATTTCGGACTCCTTTGAGGAGATGTTCAACCGGCTCAGTGCAGGTGAGGGCAACTATGCGGGTGCCGACCCTGAAGACAAGGATGAATACAAAGCCGAAAACGTCTTCTTCGTGCCGCCAGAGGCAAGATGGACGCATCTGTTGGCTAATGCCAAAAAGCCTACCATTGGTAAGACCGTCGACGACGCAATGGACGCCATCGAGAAAGAAAACCCGATCCTCAAGGGTGTGCTTCCCAAAGTATTCGCTCGGCAGAATCTTGATCCGACCAGCCTCGGTGAATTGATCGACCTGGTCGGCAATATCGCCATGGGGGATGCCAAAGCCCGCAGTGCCGATGTGCTCGGTCACGTCTTCGAGTATTTCCTCGGGGAATTTGCGCTGGCCGAAGGCAAACAAGGTGGGCAGTTCTATACCCCCCGCTCGATAGTTGAGTTGCTGGTTAAGATGCTCGAGCCGTATAAGGGTCGTGTGTTCGACCCGTGCTGCGGTTCCGGCGGTATGTTCGTCCAAAGCGAAAAATTCGTCGAAGAGCATCAGGGCAAGGTCAACGACATTTCGATCTACGGACAGGAAAGCAACCAGACCACATGGCGACTGGCCAAGATGAATCTGGCGATTCGAGGAATCGATGCTTCTCAAGTCGCATGGAATAACGAGGGCTCGTTCCTGAACGATGCACACAAGGATCTGAAGGCGGACTTCATTATTGCCAATCCACCATTCAATGTCAGCGACTGGAGTGGTGAACTGCTACGCAGTGACGGTCGATGGACTTATGGAACACCGCCGACGGGTAATGCTAACTTCGCTTGGCTGCAACATTTTGTATTTCACTTGGCGCCGAGTGGCCGAGCCGGTGTGGTGCTTGCCAAAGGCGCACTGACCAGTAAGACGAGTGGTGAGGGCGAGATTCGAAAAGCGATGATCGCCGATGGCAATCTGATTGATTGCATCGTCAATCTGCCCGCCAAGCTGTTTCTAAATACGCAAATCCCAGCGGCTCTATGGTTCCTCAACCGTGCCCGCAAGAATGGTCACCCAAGGAAAGGCGAGATCCTATTCATCGACGCGCGCAACCTGGGTCACTTGATTAACCGCCGCACGAAAGAATTGTCCGAAGCCGACATTGACCAGATTGCTAAAACCTATCACGACTGGCGAACGAGTGAGTCCAAGTATGAGGACGTGAAGGGCTTCTGTGCCTCCGTGCCGCTCGTACGCGTGGCCGAACTCGATTACGTCCTGACGCCTGGTCGGTATGTTGGCCTCCCCGATGAGGAAGACGATTTTGATTTTGCCGAACGGTTTGCGGCGCTCAAGGCTGAGTTTGAAGCGCAGTTACTTGAAGAGTCGAAGCTCAACAAAGCCATTGCTGAGAATCTGGCTAAAGTGAAGATGCCAGGTATTGGGGGGAGTAAATGAGCGAGCTCAGCAAGTCAGACAAGCATTCAGCCAGCAGGCCATTCGACTTTGAAGCACTTGGGGGATTCCCGATCCAACAGACAGTGTCTGTTGAATTAGATAAGGTGGCACGGGGCACATGAGCGAAATCGTCAAATCCGAAGACTATCGGAATTGGATCGTATCGATCAAGCAGCGTGTCCAGGCCTCTCAAATCAAGGCCGCAGTTGCCGTCAATCGCGAGCTCCTTGAGCTGTATTGGTTCATAGG
>CAZVBC010000525.1:0-4214 GCA_964625155.1 uncultured Pirellulaceae bacterium | reverse complement strand
CCAAGCCGGCTGGAAGGGGTTGCGCAGTGTCCAGAAGCATCGTCGCCGACTCAAGCGAGGGGAGTTTTTTCCTCCGTTTCTCTACATTTCCATCATCAACAGTTGTAATCTGCGTTGCCAAGGGTGTTGGGTCGATGTCGCCGCAAAGCAAACGAAAATTGACATCGACGCGCTGAACCGCACCATCAGTCAAGCCAAAGCAATGGGCAACGCGTTTTTCGGAATACTGGGTGGTGAGCCATTTTTGCATAAGGACTTGCTGGAATTACTCGAAGGGCATCCCGATGTCTACTTCCAAGTATTTACGAATGGTCACTTTATTACCGATGAAGTGGCGCAGCTCTTGCGAAAACTGGGCAACGTAACTCCATTGATCAGCATCGAAGGGAGTGAAATCGTCAGTGACCAGCGTCGTGGACGCGAAGAAGTTTTTAGCAAATCCATGCAGGGTATTCAGAATTGCTTGCAGAACAAGGTGCTCACCGGTGTCTGTACCAGCGTATGCCGAACGAACATCGACGATCTGTTGACCAGCGCGTGGGTTGATCGGTTGATAGAAATGGGTGTGATGTATTGTTGGTTCCACGTTTATCGACCTGTAGGCCCGGACAGCAACCCGGATCTGGCGTTGGACACAGAACAACTGCGTCGAGTTCGCCAATTCGTAGTTGATACGCGTGCAACTAAACCCATTATCGTGATCGACGCTTATCACGATGGCCAGGGACGTGCACTCTGCCCCGCCGTAACTGGGTTTACACATCATATTGGCCCGGCTGGCGATATCGAGCCATGCCCAATTATCCAATTGGCCAAGGAAAGCATTCACGACCAGCGACCGCTAGCAGAGGTCTTCAACCAAAGTCAATTTTTGCGTGACTTTCGCGAACTTACTGCGCAACACACTCGCGGTTGCGTGGTGCTCGAACGTCCGGACTTGCTAATTCAATTAGCTGACAAGCATGGCGCGCGCGATTCAACGCAGCGGCAAACCGCTCGAGCGGAGTTGCTGGCCACGATTCCACGTCGTTCGCAATATGTTCCTGGCGTTGAGATCAAAGAAAGAAGCTGGGCTGTGCGGTTTGCCAAATGGCTTGCGTTTAACGATTTTGGTGCTTATGCAAAGCATTTTCAGCCAGAGCGTTGGGTCGACCCAGAAAGCCCCAACGGGTCTCCGGCAACGCCCAAGCAGCACGATGCCATTGAGCATACAAGCGATCACTCGGAGACCGTCAGCCCGTAAGAGATAGTTCCTTGCGGATAACATTCGGGAGTTGAGGATTACTCAACCCGACATATAAAGCACTTAAGGTATTCCGATTCCGGGCAAGCGAGACTGACAGGATGGTCAGGTGCAGCGCCACGTTGTTCTATGACCTGAACTTGTCTCGATGATCGCTGTGCAGCGATCGACAGCATGTGCGCAAACTCTTCACGGGTAACGCGTCCAGAGCAACTGCAGGAAACCAAGATTCCATTTGGTTCGAGTAGTTGCATGGCTTGGGAGTTGAGTTTGTGATAAGCACGCAGTGCAGCATCCTTTTGTTTATGGCTGCCGGCCAGTTTGGGAGGATCGAGCACGATCGCTTGAAATCTCTCATTTGTTTTGCACAGTCGATCGAGATACTCAAAACAATCGGCTTCCAAAAACTTAATTTGCTGGACCGAGTTCAGCTTGGCATTGCGTTCTGCTTGTTCCAGAGCGCGCCGGCTGCCGTCAATCCCCAAGATCTCGGTGGGGGCACCCCATTTTGCTGCGGCCAATGAGAATCCTCCCAGATAGCAACATACATCCAGCATCCGGCCGCGTATCCACTTGGCCGCAGAGAGTCGGTTGTCGCGCTGGTCGAGATAGTAACCGGTCTTTTGCGCCGTGCTGAGATCAAACTGAATTTGAACGCCATGCTCAACGATCGTCACGGGCGTGGCAGGTAAGTCGCCGAATAGCGTTCGCTCTTCAGCCGCCATGCCTTCGAGACTGGCGATCTGTTCGTCGATTCTCAACAGGATACTGCTTGATTGAAACTGCTCTGCCAACCAGGCTGAGATTTTAGGAAGCCACAGCAACATAGCTGCGGCAGTGAGCTGTACGACGATATGCTGGCCGAATCGATCGATGATCAACCCACTCAGCCCGTCACCTTCACTATTGACCAAGCGTTCCGCATTCAAATCGCCCAACGCATCTGTGCCGCGACGACGTAAATCTAGTGCAGTTCGTAGCCTCTCTTCTAGCCAAAGTTCATCGAGCGGTTTGGCTTGATTGCGGTGATAAACTCGAATGCGTATTCGGCTGGCTGGATTGTAGACTCCGCGAGCGACAAAGCGACCATCAGGGAGCGTTAGGTCGACGATGGAGCCAGGCGGGACCGGCACAGTCGGTTCGATGATCGATTTATCCAGCACCCACGGATGTCCACGCTCTAAAGCGCCAAACTTGCTGGGTCGCAAGAAGATTTGGGGATAAGATACCATAAGCAAGCTTTAGCGGGACTCTGTGTAAATCAATTCGAGCGTTATGATATCCCGCGCGGCCAGCAATGTTAAATAACAAAAACCAACCCAACGTTGTGCCAGTATTCTACCCGAACAGAGCAGGGATAATTTTGCCATCACGTACGAGGGTGATTGGGCGACCCGTTTCGGTATCAAACTCTTGTTGGTGGTCGATTCCCAAGCTGTGATAAAACGATGCGGCTACATCGTCAGGAGATATGCCTTCGTTCTTTGGGCCTGAGGCCGTATCGTCACTTTCGCCGATCACTTGGCCACCCCGCATACCACCGCCGGCCATTAACATAAACATGCATCGGGGGTAATGGTCGCGTCCACCTTCCTTCGAACGGTCATTGATCTTAGGTGTGCGACCAAATTCGCCAGTGACCATGACCGAAGTCGATTGCAACAAACCCCGCTGCTCAAGTCCGCACAGCAGAGCTGAGAGTCCGCCATCTAGCTTAGGTAGCTGTGTACCCTTCAGTTTCGTGAAGTTATCAGTATGCGTGTCCCAGCCACCAAGCTGTAACGAAATAAAACGGACACCCGCTTCGATCAAGCGAATCGCTAGTAAACAACTTTGCGCAAACGGTTCGTTATCGAATTGAGCTGCGAATGTTGGCGACTCGCGACTAATATCAAAGGCTTGTCTTGCCCGCGGCGAGGTGATGACCGAGAATGCTCGCTCGCTGAAGCGATCCAAACCAGTCAGCAATTGATTCTGGTTTTCGATCGATGCGAAAGTGGTGTCGATATCGTGCAATAACCCTTTTCGCCGTTGAATCTGCTCAACCGTGACGCCGGCCCCAAGCGAGATTCCGCGCACGCCGAATGGCTGGCCTGCAACGGGCGTATTACCAGTGTTCAGCGGCGCGTATTGGATGCCCAAAAATCCAGCGCGTTGATTTCCTCTGGGGATGGCTACAAAAGGAGGAATATCCGGGTCGGTGGGCATCTCCTTGCTCACGACTGCTCCATACCCTGGATACTCCAATGACGCCAATGGTCGGCTGCCCGTATTGACGTATTCACTACCTAAGCGATGTGCGGCTAAGGTGTGGCTGACTCCTCGTAGGATCGCGTATTTGTCGGTGCACTTGGCTAACTTGGGAAGATGTTCACTAATTTCGATGCCAGCAACGTTGGTCGAAATCGGATTGAAGGTTCCTCGAAATTCAGTTGCAGCTTGTGGCTTTAGGTCAAACGAATCCAAATGAGATGGGCCACCAGCCAAATCGACAAAAATTGCTGCTTTGCCACTCGAAGGTCTGATTTCGTTGGCTTCAGCGAACCTGAGATAGTTGGCAAGAGTGAAACCACCCGTTGCAAGCGCACCAACGCGAATAAAATCTCGACGGGATTGACCATCGCAAGTTCGATGTATGGGCATAGTTTTTGTCCTTCGCAATTTTTTGGATTTTATTCTTTCGCGAGCAATCGGGAATATAACATTAGCGACGCTGCCAAACTGCTCACGATTAGTGATTCAAGATAAACTCTTTAGTATTAACGAGACTCCACAGTAGTCCTTCTACCGCAATGGTAGGATTGGATTCAGCGGTAAGATAATTCGTTGCAGTCACCAATTCACTCTCGGTCGGCATGCGACTTACCGAACGTAGATAGGCTTGGCTAGCGATCCAACGAGCTTGTTCAAAGGAGATCCTCGCAGCCAAGCTCTGATTCCCTGGCTGGCTTGGAACATCTTCAGCTCCAGC
>CAZVBC010000524.1:0-4215 GCA_964625155.1 uncultured Pirellulaceae bacterium | reverse complement strand
ATTTTTTGCGTTGGGCCACTCCCAGCCAAATAGCTCGGGACAATAATGTTGCCATGCCCCGCTGAACCTTAAAATTCTGGTCGCAAGCTCTACGTCGAGCCTTTTTCGATTTCGGAACCGTTCTGCATTGACCATCCATTATTAGCAAAAGCAATGGCTGAACTCAAATTACCAAGTTTGGAAGAAATTACTGATGAGTTCAGTGAGTTGGAAGACGGAGCTGAGAGAATTCAGTATTTGATCGAGCTTGGAAAGACTCTTCCGGAACTACCTGTCAGCGAAAGAGTGGAAGAGAATCGAGTCCAAGGATGCCAAAGTAACGTATGGCTAATTTGGCAATCAACTCCTATCAATGCATCTCAACTGTATTTGAACGCAGATAGTGATGCCCCCATGGTGCGTGGATTGGTGGCAGTTCTACTTGCAGCCTACAGTGGCAAAACGGCTGACGAAATTCTTGCTTATCCAATTGATCGATTGTTCGATCACCTGAAATTGCGCACCTTTTTATCGCCCATGCGTAGCAACGGACTGCATGCGATGGTGGAGCGAGTGCAGTCGATAGCGAGACACATTAAGTCCCAGAATCCAATCGCGGGCCAGTCGCAACGCACAACTTTGACCGATATCCCCGCGACAGCCGCTGTGCAACCACGAGCTGCATGTGTCAGTCCCCTTGGCGATCAAGAACTAGAGTCCATCCGCGCGGACTTTCCGATTCTCGAGACCCAAAACCCAGACGGGCAGCGAATTGTTTACTTGGACAGTGCAGCATCCAGCCAAAGACCGCGCGCGGTCATCGAGACGATTTCGCGTGTTTATGAGCAGTTCTACAGCAACGTGCATCGCGGCGGTCATTACCTTGCTGCTCAAACTACCGAATTGTATGAAGCGGCGCGCGAGAAGGTTCGGGGATTTATCAATGCCGCCCACAAGCAAGAGGTGATTTTCACGTCTGGCACGACAGCGTCGATCAATCTGGTCGCGCGCAGTTGGGGTGACGCCAACCTAAAGCCGGGTGATGAAATCCTGCTGACACTGATGGAGCATCATTCGAATATCGTGCCGTGGCATCAAGCCGCCGCGCGAACCGGGGCGAAGGTGCGATTCATACCATTAACCGACGATTATCAGTTGTCACTGGATGCATTCTATGACATGCTCAGTTCACGAACCAAAATTGTCGGTGTGACGGGCGTGTCAAATGTACTTGGTGGCATTAATCCAATTGATGAAGTCACTAAGGGAGCGCATCGCGTGGGTGCATTGGTGATGCTCGACGCAGCTCAGAGCATTACCAGTTTGAAGTTGGATGTACAAAAGGTGGACGTTGATTTTGTTGCCTTCAGCGGTCACAAGATGCTCGGGCCTTCGGGGATCGGCGTGCTGTATGGTAAACGTGCGCTATTGGACTCCATGCCAGCGTTCTTAGGTGGTGGCAGCATGATTCATACGGTGAGCACTGAAGGATTCACACCGGCAGCGCTTCCATCAAAATTTGAGGCCGGGACGCCACCCATCGTTCCAGCGATTGGTCTGGGCGCAGCGATCGACTACATCAACCATATTGGGTTGGATCGCATCCATCATCATAAACAGCTTCTGGCGCGGCACGCACAAGAAATGCTGGCGACCGTTCCTGGCATTCGCTTCTTGGGACCATCCATTGAAAAGCGAAGTGGGATCGTAGCGTTCAATATTGATGGTATCCACGCTGACGACCTATCCAAGGTTCTTGATTCACAAGGAGTGGCCATTCGAGCCGGAAATCATTGTGCAATGCCCTTGCATGCCAGCTTGAGCATCCAAGCCAGTGCCCGTGCGAGCTTTTATATCTACAACACCGTCTCCGATGCCGAAAAACTGGCCGATGCAGTTCGCAAAGCCATCAAACTGCTGCGTAGCTGAAGAAATTCCAACAGACTTGCATGTGAAATCTGAAATCAGCTCGGATCGCACTTGAACGGGCAAGTCGAATGGTTGAGAATTCGCTTGGTATTCTTTGTTGCACTCGTATGATTCGCGTCAGGCTGTTGGCGAAACGTGTAGCCCAATGAAATCATGCGCAGTGAATCGTTATGCGTTTTTTTGTTGCGGAGTCCGGACCATGCATCGAAAAATCTCTTCAAGCGGATTTACGCTAGTCGAGTTGTTGGTCGTCATTGCCATCATCGGAGTATTAGTTGGATTGTTGCTTCCCGCAGTTCAGGCGGCGCGAGAGGCTGCACGTCGAATGCAATGCAAGAATAATCTCAAGCAGCTTGGATTGGCGCTACACAACTACGAAAGTGTTCACAAGCGGTTTCCACCGGGTGTTGTTTGGGGCTCGACGACGGCAAATTTCACGACTCCGCGACTGAATTTTCACTGTCAATTGTTTCCATTCATCGAACAAAATAATGTTTACGGCTTAATCAACTTACAGAACTTCGCTGGAGCGACTGGAGGCGCGTGGTTCACATCCACTGCTAACATTCCTGCGACAACCGCCTCGATGCCGCATTTACGATGTCCCTCAGATAATTCCAGTCCGCAATACGAACAACCAACCGTGCGAATTCTTTACTACCGAAGCAACTATTTTGGTATTTGGCACGGATTTCAAACCGAAGATGTATTGGCCGTGTCGTATGGCCGTTCTACCGCGCCGAAGGCTTTTTTCGGCGCCAACGTGCCAATTCGAATTGGTGACATCACCGACGGTACCTCGAACACAGTCGCTTTGGCTGAGGCGCTCGGAGGTATGAACTTGCAAGATGCGCGCGGATTTGTCTGGGGTGACCAAGCTGCCTTCCAGTTCTTGTTTGCTGAGTTGGCGCCGAACAGCCGACTTCCAGATCGCTGCCCTAACGCCGCACAAGGATGTCGGTCTGTACCCAACAACGATCGACACCGGCCCTGGGTGGCTGCAGCAACAGGCAAAGAAACTTGCGCAGCGCGCAGTTTGCACACGGGAGGTGTAAATGTGGTCCAAGGAGACGGCTCGGTCCGTTTTTTTGGCAATAGTATCGATTTGGCGACTTGGCGTGCCCTGCTGACAATTGCTAACGGCGAAGTCATAGGCAACGTAGATTGAACTGCCAGCCGATCCCGAAATACTGAGCAGCCCATTGTTTCGCAATCATTATCGACTCTTTAGGAGACCAAGGCTTGAAAGTTAAGTTGCCGAAGATGGCCATCACTGGGTTCTTCTGGTGTGTTATTCTGGGCTGCGGTTCAGAGAACTCTGCATGGGTAAATGGCAAAGTTACCTTGGATGGCACTCCACTGGACGAGGCGAACATCAGTTTTGTTCCAAAGTCAGGAAGCCAAGATGGTGCCGCGTGGACCGAGATCGAGAAGGGAGAATTTTCAGTTCCAGCGACTAGTGGCCTGGGCACGGGTGAATTTCGCGTCGAGATTCGCGCTCTGCGTAATACCGGCAAAGGACCAACCAGCGACGACCCTACGATTCCTGTAAATTCGAAGGAGATTCTCCCACCTCGTTACAATACTCGCAGCGAGTTGGTCGCCAAAATTGAGCTTGGCGAAAATTCAGTGAATTTCGACCTCAAATCCAAATAACTTGTGACCACGATGCTCCTACTAAACATGTATTTAATCAGAGTAATTACCTGCGTGAGCCGCGTGAGCCTGTTGGCAGCAGGTTGCCTAGCGATTGTTTGTCAGGCCTGCGGTGCTGAAGGAATTCCACCGACCAATGTGATTTTGATCATCTCTGACGATCAAGGTGCCGCCGATTACGGATTTATGGGGCACCCTCACATACGAACGCCGAATCTCGACAAACTGGCCTCGCAGAGCCTAGTCTTCGAACAGGGTTTCGTACCGATGAGTCTGTGCTGCCCCAGTTTGGCAAGCATCATCACAGGGTTATATCCACACCAGCATGGAATCACATCAAATGATCCTCCAGCAGTGCCTGGCGATAGTCAAGGTGCGCGCGGATCGTCAGCAGAAAATGTCGCACGCTGGAATGCCTCTCTGGAGAATATTCCGACGCTCCCTCGCATCCTTGGGAAGCGTGGATACCTCAGCTTTCAAACCGGGAAATGGTGGCACGGAGATTATTCCCGTGGCGGATTTACACACGGAATGACGACCGGCACTCGCCACGGAGACTTAGGACTAAAAATTGGCCGCGAAGGCTTGTTGCCCATTGCCGAATTCTTGGACCAAGCAGCAAATCAGCACAAACCCTTTTTTGTTTGGTAT
>CAZVBC010000523.1:0-4235 GCA_964625155.1 uncultured Pirellulaceae bacterium | reverse complement strand
GTGGACTGAGGAATTTTGGTGCACCCGACTTTGCCCCCAACGGCCAGCTCACCTATCCTCTTCACGGCAGAATTGGCAACCTACCGGCCGAAGAGGTCAGCTTAGATGTCGATACGGAACATTCGTTGCTCTACGTGCGCGGACGAGTAGTTGAGTCTCGCTTCTTACAGTTTAACCTGCAGATGAGCGTCGAATACATCTTCGCCTTCGGGCAACCGACCATCGCGGTTAACGATCGTATCAAGAACGTCAGCGCGAATCCAGGTTCTATGCAAATGCTCTATCACATTAATATCGGCCGACCGCTCTTGGAGGCTGGGAGCAAACTACATCTTGGCGCACATCGAATCGTCGCTCGCAATGCTCGTGCCGCACAGGGCATCAAGCATTGGGATACCTACGACGGTCCTACACCAGGTTACGAAGAACAAGTCTACTTTTCCAAATCCGTTGGTGATAATAATGGTTGGGCCTCGGCACTCCTAACGTCCAAAACGGCTAGTCAGGGATTCGCTGTCCACTACGACACTTCAACCCTACCTTTCTTCACACAGTGGAAGAACACGGTGGCTGAAGCCGATGGATACGTTACTGGCATTGAACCCGGCACAGGTTTCCCCAACCCGCGATCGTTTGAACAGTCCAAAGGACGTGTCGTTCAGTTAGCGGGAGGCGCCGAGATTACCTTTAGGCTTAAATTGGAAGGAATAGTCGGAAACTCGAAGATTCAACAATTGATCAACACCCTTTCACAGACTCGTGGAAACGCCGAGGCAACTCTAGCCGACAACGATGCGGATTGGTGCGCACCTTCCAAATGAACTCGTTAGGTCGCAGGTTTTGGAACATTGCCGCGATTGTTTTCCTGCTTGCCCTCGTGGTACGCACCACCGCCATTATGCTCGGTAGTGCCAGCCTGCAAGAAGATCCCGATGCCTATGCCAGAATCGCTGTTACGTTGGCCAAGACCGGTACAATTGGATACGAAGCCGAAGGAGGCGCGCCACCAAATCCAACTGCCTATCGACCTCCGCTATATCCTTGGCTGCTAAGTTGGTTGGTGTTCGGCGAAAAATTGTCACTTCCAGCGGTCGGCGCCATGCATGTCATCATGGGCATTACGACTGTGCTCCTGACCGCTCGCATAGGGCTCTTGCTCGGCATGGGTAAAGCGGCATGGTGGGCGGCCGCAGGTGTTGCCATCGATCCACTGCTGATACGAGCAGGGCAACAGGTTATGACCGAAACAATCGCTACGTTGCTGTCAATCGTCGCTTTGTATTTTGTAGCTATGCAATTTTGTGCAATCCCCGCCCCTTTCCAAGGGCAGTCTTTAAGGACTATGCGGCACAGAAGTGTTCTACTGCAAATCATGCTGGGTGGCACGCTAGGGCTCGCCATTTTAGCACGCCCAACTGCCGCTCCATGGGTACTCTGGGTTCTAATAACCTTGGCGTTCAACAATTCAGCAATCCAGTACAGATGGAAAATCCCTTGGATTGTACTGCTGACCGTTGTCATTTTGCTTACTCCTTGGACAGCAAGAAACTTTGCTCAGTTTGGTAAGCCCATCTGGTCAACAACTCATGGAGGATACACGCTGCTTTTGGCCAACAATCCATCTCTTTACTCCCATTTTCGTTCCGCCGGTCCGTCACGTAATTGGGATCCCAGCGATTTCCACAGCCATTGGGCTGCTCTCGAATTAGGAGCCCAGCCGTCGCCGAATTTTTGGTCTGAACCCGTTCAAGCTCATGCCGAGCCCACCAATTTTTCGGAAGTCGAAACCGACCAAATCGCCTATCGTGCTGCTTGGAACACAATATCCGACGAACCTGTTAGTTTTCTGGTCAGTTGTGTTTACCGAGTCATCTGGCTATGGCACTTATTCCCCAATCAGAATTCACAAAGCTATACAAATTGGTCGATTGGGCTTTGGTATGGGATCGTTTTCTCGAATGCACTTTTCGGTGCTTTCTACGTGTATCAACAGTGGCGATTAAACCGCGATACGAACTGCACGGCAATTTGGGTTGCCAGTCTTGGCCTAGTTGTTTCGCTGACCATCGTCCACTCGATCTTTTGGAGCAACATGCGCATGCGTGCGCCAGCCATGCCGGTCATTTATCTGCTCAGCTTGGCTCGCTATTCAAAATCACGATGCGTGTGAAATTGGATTATGGAGAGAACGATTAGAAATAGGGAAAATCATTTAGTCGCAGTATTGAGAGATCGTCGTCTCGCGGGCTGAGGTTCGCACAGACTTTGGACCTCCTAACAAACTCACGACCAAGTATCAAACTCACAAAATCAAGAACGGAGAGCGACTCATGCGCAGCAGGCTCAGTTGGATCGTGTTGGCACTATTTATAACTTTTGCCAGCAGTTTTTGGTCAGTGGCATTGGCTGAACATGACGGCAAGATTCAGATCTTATTGTTGGGAGACAGTACCACGGAAGGCAGCATTCCACGACGACATGTGCCGCAGGGACCGCATCTTGAAGACGTGATTCGTGAATTGCTGGCCGCTGAGCAGGATTTACCACCCACCAATGTCATAAATCTCGGCTTGAGCGGCGAATATGTTCGTCGGTTATTGGACTCCGGCCGCTATGAGAAAAAAGCTTCCAAGTTACCGGGGTTGGACTTTATCTTGGTACGCTACGGTCTCAACGACAATGTACGCCGCGAAAATTTCGCCGAGAACTTTCCCAAGGATTACCATGAATTGATCAGCCTCATGAAAAGTGATCATCCGAAGGCCAAGATCATCATCATGACGGTGATACCCTACGGCGACGAAGCTAAGTGTAAGCGCATCAATCAACTCAACGAAACAATTGCCAAATCTGAAGGATTGACTCTGTTCGATATCTACCCTCGTTATGCCGAGGAACTGACGCGCGGTCCTGACATGTTGAACTATCGCCGATTCCCATTAGAGAAGATACCAGTGAATCTGCGGCAATTTGCCAAACCCTTTGTTGTACAAGGCGCTCAGCCTACGGTTGAAGTCCTGGACAACCGGTTAGATGCCCACTTTGGTAAGCTTCCTGGTTGGTTCGGTGATCGTCATCCGAATCTTGCAGGTTACCATGTCATCGGCGACGAGACTGCCAAGTTCCTGGCACCGCTTATTCGATCCAAGTTAGCTCAACGTTGAACCAAGCCGCTTACGCAGGAAGAGATATCCTCGCCGAAGAAGTGTGGCTGGCACTCGCCATGCTGGGCTGTTTTCGGTGAAGCCTAGTTGGACAGCGTCACTTTCGATTATGTTGTTAGAACTAAGTCGTTGCAGCGTAATCGTTTAACCCGCAGCCAAAGGCGAGGACTGCGTTGAGTTTTCGCAATTGTGTTCAAAACCGTAATAATGCCAAACTCACCCCAGTCCTCGCCGTTGGCTGCGCGTTAAACGATTACAAAGCTCGGGCTTAAGACCACATGTGGACTGCACAGTGGCGCTGTCCAACTAGCTAACACGCGCGGCCCGATGGCACGCGGTTAAACGAGTTCGCGGCAGCAACTTAGTTCTTCATGCAGACGCTAATAATCCATGAACCACATTTCCGTAAACATCGGTCAATCGGTAATCGCGTCCTTGTGACCGATAAGTCAGTTTAGTGTGGTCGATTCCCAATGTATGCAGGATGGTCGCATTTAGATCATGTACGTGCACTTGGTCGCGAATGACTCCATAGGAATAATCGTCCGTTTCCCCGTAAGTAACACCCGGCTTAATACCACCTCCTGCCAGCCACAGACTGTAACATCGACCGTGGTGGTCGCGACCGTAGTTCCCAGATTCGAGCTTGCCCTGAACGTAGACGGTGCGTCCAAACTCACCTCCCCAAATCACCAATGTCTCGTCTAACAAACCTCGTTCTCTTAAATCGCTCAATAATGCTGCACAAGCTTGATCAACATCAGCCGCTTGTAAGCGAATATCGCTCGGTAAATTGTAGTGCTGGTCCCAACCTCGATGAAAAAGCTGAACAAAACGGACACCTCTTTCCACCATGCGACGCGCGAGCAAGCAATTTGCCGCAAACGTTCCGGGTCTAGACACATCCGGTCCATAACGCTCGATAGTGGCGGCAGATTCACCTTGAATGTCCGTCAGTTCGGGTACCGACGACTGCATGCGGAAGGCCATCTCGTACTGTGCGATCCGAGTCAGAATCTCAGGGTCGGGACTTGACTGAAAGTGATGAAGATTCAGAGCAGCGATACTACT
>CAZVBC010000522.1:0-4267 GCA_964625155.1 uncultured Pirellulaceae bacterium | reverse complement strand
CTGCCATTAAATAGCGTGATGGGGTCGGTCGTTTCATCACCCGACGGCGTCGGCAGGGTCAGTTTGAAGGAGCTGGATGTGTCGTCGGTACGGATCTTGTCGAAAAAGAACCTCAGGGACTGGGTTTCGCCGACTTGAATCTGGAATTTATCCGCGTTGTTGTACGCCAAGTCTAAAAAAGCAGCGAATACGCCCTGAGCGGAAAAGCCACGAGCGTCTTGAACAAACGTACGCAACTGAAACAGTTGTCCAGAGGTAACCGAATTCGAGGATAATGGGCTTCCATTCTGGTCAGCAAATTCATAACTGAATTGCACCAGAGGTTGACCTTCGCCTTCCCCATTCAATCGATTAATGACACGCAACGCATCGATCGCGCTCAAGACATTGTCGCCGTTGACGTCGATCATCGGCCCTTCGGCTTTGCCTACGCCCGGTCCCTGCAGCGCACCCGACATGCCCTGGTTGATCGAATTGATAATTAACAGCGCGTCCAGTGGAGTGACTGCGTAATCGCGGTTGGTGTCCTCAGGAATCAGATCGTTATAATATGGCCGATAAACATCAGCGGCCATTAACTGCCTGGATTCCAGCGATTCTCCTACGAGGCGGCGCACAAGGCGACGTTTCCGAGCGACCCCGCTGTTGAAAATGACGCGAAATATACCTCGCCCGAGACGCCGAAATCGATTCGCCATCGTTTTGCCTATGTCGACAAGAATGAGCTATCGGAAAAGTTTCACGCCCCTCTGGCACGAAACTCCGCACCTTATAGGGACCACAGACGCAGTTCTTGGCCAAAATTCATCCGTGATTTACGTTTTCTGCATCTAGCCCCAGGCGACTAGATTAGTCGGAATACGGTGAATTTTCAATTCAGCAAAGATAGGCAGTGTGCGTCAAGGGAGCGAAAACTTCAAAAGTTGCCTATTTTGTCGAATATTCTACCCAGAATTAGGGCAGACCCGCGTTACAAAGCGTTAGAGTAGCGGAATTGCAGAAAGTTCCGATTTTGCTGTCAGTAGATTGCGGATTCTCCACTTGATATAGTGCTGCCAGTCTCGTTTGATTGGTTCGGTAGCAACTGGTGGCAATTAATTGGACCAGTTGGGATTATCTGCCTCAGAATATTTCCAGATTGGAGGTCTATCATGATCGAGCCGGTTCGTCGCAACTTTGTTAAAGGCGTGGCTGTTGCAAGTGCAGCATCGTGGATGTCCAACTCGGCGAAAGCCGCACCCAGTGAACGTGTCAATCTCTGTATTGTGGGTGTGAGAGGTCGAGGAAGTGACTTGGGACAAAATTTTGCCGCTTTACCGGAAGCGCAAATAACACATATTTGTGACGTAAACGAATCCATCCTGGGTAACTTTGGTAAGCAGATTTCCGATATTCAGAAGTCGACTCCCAAGCCTGTTCAAGACTTGCGTCGAGTGTTGGACGACAAATCGGTCGATGCGATCGTCGTCGCGACTCCCGATCACTGGCATGCTCTCGCAACGATCTGGGGATGTCAGGCCGGGAAACACGTATATGTTGAAAAGCCAATATCGAACAATGTTTTTGAAGGGAGGCAAATGATCGCTGCGGCGCGCAAGTACAAACGGGTTGTCCAGGTGGGTACGCAAAGTAGAAGTGTGCCACATTATAAGGAAGCGATTGGCCTGCTCCATGCTGGACGCATCGGCAAGGTCCACATGGCGAAAGCTTATAACAGCCAATTGCGCAGACGAGTTCCAGCAGTTCCGGACTCGCCGGTCCCGCCAGGTTTAGATTGGAATATTTGGCAAGGCCCAGCTCCCGAGCGTCCTTTCAATACAAACCGTTTTACTTATGGATGGCGCTGGATGTGGGATTACGGAACTGGCGATATGGGCAACGATGGCGTACACGATTTGGACATCGCTCGCTGGGGATTGGGAGTTGATACACCTACCGACGCCAATTGTACTGGAGACAAACTTCAATTTGTTGGCGACATTCAAGAAACTCCGGACACGCAATACGTCACTTTTCGATTTGCCGACCAAGGGAAGATGCTCGTATATGAACAGCGGCTTTGGTCGCCCTATTCTCAAGAAGGGTACGAAAACGGTGCTGTGTTTTATGGAACCGACGGCTATCTGGCGATTGGCAGAAAAGGCTGGAAGTTGGTCGAGAAACGCAACAAAGTTGTGGTTGATCAGCGGGTTGAGTTCTCTGATGTACCGCATTTAATGAACTTTATCGAGTGCACGAAGTCGGGCGAGCGACCAAATTGCGATATCGAAGAAGGCTATCGATCAACGTTGCTGGCGCATTTAGGCAACCTCTCGTTTCGAGTCGGACGGCCGTTACGATTTGAGCGAAATTCACACACTATTATTGATGACGAGCAAGCCAATGCTCTACTTTCCCGTCCAGGTCGCGGTGAGTTCAAGATTCCAGAACAAGTTTGAGTCTTATTGCTCGATTCCTAGGTCTATTTCACCCAGCAGGGGAGATGCTATCGATGTCTGTTTTTGATCTGATTTGGCCGATTGCACTATCTGGCTTAGCTACCCACGTACTCAGCACGCTGTTTTGGACAGCGATGCCTCACCATAAACCGGAATGGCAACGCATGCCGGCCGAAGACGATTTTATTGAGTGGACAAAGAAGAATTCTCTTGCGTCTGGACAATACATATTTCCGTTTGCAGCCGATGGTAAAGAGGCTGGCAGCGAAGAATTCAAACGCAGGCAGGGAACCTGTAACGGAATGCTGATCTTCTGGCCTACTCCGACGAATATGGGAGTAGCTATCCTGCAAACGTTGACATTTTTTATTTTAGCAGCGTTTGTCATCGGTTATCTTGCATCTCTGGGACTCCAAGCGGGTGCACCATTTATGAAAGTGTTTCAATTCGTAACCACGGCGGGCCTACTGGCTCACTGCTCGGCGAAATTTCCGTTTGTCTTTTGGTTTCGCAGAAGGATCGGGATGGAAATCCTTGACGGCTGCGTCTATGCCCTGGCCACCGGATTGATATTCGCTGCGATGTGGCCCACGTCTTAAACGGCCCAAGCTGGATAGAGCTTTCCATTATTTAATGACAACTCGAGATTTCTTCTCGTAAAACGAGATGGTTATAATCCTTAAGTTGTCATGTTCCCGGTAGCGCAGAAATAGTTTTTGTGATAAGCAAGTCTTCGGGCAGCCTTAACAGAGGCAATTTGATGGCTGGTACATTCAGCTTTTGGGGCTTTTTCATCTGTTTGTGTGCCACAACTGTTGCGGACGTAATTGCTGATCCTGGCAGGCCGGCCCAGGCAGACAAGCGGATTGAGTTCGTCAGAGATGTTCAGCCGATTCTGCGCAAACACTGCTATGAATGTCATTCAGGCGAGCGAGAAGAAGGTGGGCTGAATCTGGCGATTCGCGATCGAGCGCTGGCAGGCGGCACGAATGGCACAGTACTTATCAAAAACGATAGTTCTGGCAGTCGATTGATTCAGTTGGTGACCACCAAGAACGAAGACGAATTCATGCCTCCGTCGGGCAAGAGACTTTCGTCCGAGGAAATTGGTGTTCTACGAGCTTGGATCGATCACGGAATGGACTGGCCGGCAGTTGTTGACCAAGCCGAAGCGACTGATCGGCTCGCCCGCGAGCACTGGGCATTCCAGCAATTGCAAAGCGTGGCGCTTCCTATAGTTGAAAACAACACGTGGGGCCGTTCGCCATTGGATCTGTTTGTGCTTGCCAAGCTGGAGGCTGTTGGCTGCCAACCTTCGCCTGCAGCAACACCCAGCCATTTATGTCGTCGGATCTATTTCGATGTTATCGGTTTGCCTCCGTCACCTACCGAGATGCGGTCATTTTGTGAGGCTGCGGAAAGAGATTATCAAAACGCGGTCGATGAATTGGTCGACCGTTTGCTGGCTAGCAAGAATTTTGGTGAACGCTGGGGACGGCATTGGCTGGACTTGGCTCGTTACGCTGACAGCGCCGGGATGGAAGGGGACTACGACCGTCCCCATATTTGGAAATATCGCGACTTTGTGATTCGTTCCATGAATGACGACATGCCATACCAGCAATTCGCGCAGTGGCAACTGGCTGGTGACGAATACGCTCCTGACAATTTGGATGCGGTCGCTGCAACTGGCTTTCTGGCAAGTGGCCCGAGCGAAAAGCTGCGTGACGATTTGCTGGAAGAAGAAAGATTGAGGCAGCGATACAACGATTTGGACGACATGCTACAGACGATCGGAACAGGCATGTTGGGGATCACGCTCGGTTGTG
>CAZVBC010000521.1:0-4292 GCA_964625155.1 uncultured Pirellulaceae bacterium | reverse complement strand
ATGGCAACCAACGAATACGAACCAAACCAGCTCTTCAAATTGATATACAAGTCCCAATAGATGGCTCCATATCCGCCAAGATTAGGACGCCACAGAAACCCTAATGGACCGTAAGCAGCTAACTCACCTAGTTCCGCGTTTGCCCACAGGAAAAATGCAATCTCATCGGCCGCATATGCTGGTAGCGCATACAACACGCCACATACAAGACAATACGTTAAAAAAATTATCCATCCAATCCACTTTAACACAGGCGAAGATTCTTCTTGGATTGGCCGCAAATTAGATTGCGACGACTTATTCACTTCGCGGCGATGCAGCAGGTCGCTTGCCTGGCTCACGTTAAGACTCCATTTTTAAACAACGATCCTTGTCCGAGCAGATCCGGCACCATAATCCTGTTCAGGTTTCACAGCCTCAGTAAATCCAGGCGTCCCCAAACGGATTGTAACACAACGCTTGCATGTGTTCCCCTGCTCAACATCAATGCTCTCCCTTTTCCAGCTAAATGTCATATTGCACTACTTCTACCTTCGACCCTGCCCCAAAACGTCCTGTCAGCCATTTCAGCACATGTCGCCCAAGGGCATCGAGTGTCAGAGCCAGGCGTGTGCCGTTCGATTGACACAGATCTTGACTGCGTTTGGATTTGCGGAGTTTTCGTTCATGGGCTATCGTGAAGTGATGCAAGAAGTCACGAAAGTTCTTACCCTGATCGAAAATGGAGACCCATCGGCAGCGGAAAAACTGTTGCCCTTGGTCTACGAAGAACTGCGTCGGTTGGCCGCTGCCAAGTTGGCACGCGAAAAACCTGGGCAGACACTTCAGGCCACCGCACTGGTACATGAAGCCTATTTGAGACTTCTTGGCAACCAAGCTCACGATCAACCATCGTGGAACGGCCGCGCCCACTTCTTTGCCGCCGCTGCTGAAGCCATGCGGCGCATATTGGTCGAACGGGCTCGACACCAACAGGCGGTCGTCCATGGTGGCCAGCACCAAAGGCAACATCACGAATTGGACGAACTGGCGATTCCAACCGACAGCGATCCGAGCGAGATTCTGGCGATCCACGACATCCTGGACCAATTCGCGGAGCATTCACCGCGCAAAGCTGAGCTGGTCAAGTTGCGATACTTTTTGGGATGTACGGTCGCAGAATCGGCTGAAATCCTCGGAATTGCACCAGCTACCGCCGAAGACGATTGGCGTTACGCCAAAGCTTGGCTAAAACGCAAACTAGGCCATCTGGGTTCATGATGCCCCTAATGTGATTGAGCGGCAATCACGCCCGATTGGTTTCTTGCCAAGACTGCTTGCCCAGCACGAAGAATTTTTTTGAAAAATTCATCCAGGTTTCAAGCCGCTTTTAACGCACTGACTGTTGGGCACGTAACATCAGCCAGAATATAAGGGGAAACCAATTGAATCACAGCGAGATATTCAAGGCGGCATTGAAACTTACCGGTAGCGAACGCAACCAGTATCTCGATCAAGTATGCGGCGATGATCCTCAAAGGCGCGTCGAACTCGAGTCGCTGCTGATAGCGCATGAAGCCGCCGATAGTTTCCTAGAACGTCCAGCGAGTGGAGCCGAACGGAACGCCAACATGACCGCCGATTACCAGCCGATCTCCGAAGGCCCAGGGTCGGTCATCGGTCCCTATCGATTGATGGAGCAAGTCGGCGAAGGGGGCTTTGGCTTGGTTTTCGTGGCCCAGCAAACCGAGCCTGTTCGTCGCAAAGTCGCACTGAAAATCATCAAGCCCGGCATGGACACTAAGGAGGTCATCGCGCGTTTCGAGGCGGAACGGCAAGCGCTGGCATTGATGGATCACCCCAATATTGCAAAGGTGCTAGATGCGGGAACCACAACATCGGGCAGGCCCTATTTCGTCATGGAATTGATTCGCGGCATTCCGATCGTCGAGTACTGCGATGACCAAAAGCTCTCCATGCGCGAACGATTGCAATTGTTCGTGTCGGTATGTCGAGCCGTGCAACACGCACATTCCAAGGGTGTCATCCATCGCGATCTCAAACCCAGCAACATTTTGGTTTCGCCACACGATGGCGTTCCCGTGCCCAAGATCATCGATTTTGGTATAGCCAAGGCCATCGGTCAGCAACTGACGGAAAAAACGATTTACACTCGCCTCACGCAAATGATCGGTACGCCGCTTTACATGAGTCCCGAACAAGCCGAGATCAATGCCTTAGACGTTGACACGCGCAGTGACGTATACAGCTTGGGAGTATTGTTGTACGAGCTTCTGACGGGCACGACTCCGTTCGACGGTCAGCGATTCTCGCAGGCTGCCTACGAAGAAATCAAACGCATCATTCGCGAAGAAGATCCGCCAACGCCTAGCCGTCGTTTAAAAACGCTGGGTGAAACCCTCACCACCGTTTCAAAACAGCGCAGTACCGAGCCAGCGCGATTAACTGCATCGGTCGCTGGTGAACTCGACTGGATAGTCATGTGCTGTTTGGAGAAAGAACGATCTCGACGTTATCAAACAGCAGCCGAATTGGCCGCCGATATACAGCGGTTCTTGGTCAATGAACCCGTCCAGGTAGTTCCGCCAAGTCGGTTATACAAAGCTCAAAAGCTGTTCCGCCGCAACCGCGTGCCTATAGCTGTGGTAATGGGGTACGTAGTTTTATCACTGTTTGGGTTGATTGTTACGGCGCAACAGGCGAGGCTTGCAAATGTGCAGCGAGAACTTGCTCTTCGAAGCGAGGCCAAAGCGCTCGTGGTGAACGGAGAACTGAGTGAAGAACGCAAAAAGCTTGAGGACACAGTTGAAAAGCTCAAAAGCATTCTTATTGAGAAATCGTTGTCTGCCGCACTAGGAGGAAACGTATCAGAGTTTAGGGCAACAATCAGCGATCTCAGCCTGATTCCGGACAGTGGTAGGGATGTGGTTCGCCTAAGTGCGCTCATGGGGATTTTCTCGGGAGATTCAGCTACAGCAAGAAAGGCAATTGACGAACTGCATAATTTGGTTCAGGAGAAACCGAACGACGTTGTCGCATGGAGCATTCTCCAGTTGGCATCGTATAACTTCGCGATCAGCCTTGACGAAGAATCATTATCGACTGCAGCGCTAGAACAACTGAGCGCGAAGACTTGGTTAGAAAAGCTGCTTTCAGGCTATGCGTTACCGTCAAAAGGGATAGACGAACTACGAGCAACCGTTCGGTCGAACCCGGGCTGGGGAATCGCGCAAGCAATGTTGGCCTCTGCACTTGCCTACCTCGCCTATCAAGAAGGAAATCCGGCCTATGTAACTGAAGCCAAGTATCATATCGAATCCGCCTATGCGCTCAGACCAGAAAACCCGTTCGTCCTGGCAACAAGTTTGCAAGTCCTTACAGCGGCATACGCGCACAAGTTAATTGGCAGCGACGATTTGATTCGCGACGGAGAGGCAAAAGTTCGGATTTTGGAACGCGATCATGGTGGATACGTATTCGGATTGCGCATGACCGGGGAGTTTTTAACTGTTAGCGGTAAGAATGGATTGGCAATTGCAATTTGGGAACGATTGATTCGCGACCATCAGTCACAATCTGCCGAGTACTTTCTCCTACCACTTTCGTATATGGAGAGACGTCCGGTGGAAGTGGGTAATGGAGCCCGATTCGCATATTACTACCTGTTCGTTGACGCTCCCAATAAAGCGGTCGAAGCGTTGCGCGGTGAAAAAGTCCCACTCACCAATATGGACCGCGTTTGGGCACCCATGGTTTACAGAATGTGTGGTCAAGACGAGCTTGCCACAAAGTCAATCAAAGACGCCACTGCACTTATTGATCGCAATGCGTGGTGGATCGCCAATGTTGCTAAGCTTATAGACGGAAGGATCACTGGTGAGCAATTATTGCAACTGGCTGATGGGAACAGATACCAAATGACTCATCATCTTTTAACTTTGGCCCTGTATTCGCTTACGCTACCCAACGGACGAGCCAAAGCCCAGGAATACAATGACCGGGCGCTGGCACTCAATTGTCGTGCTATGGACACATATACTTGGTGTAGGGCATTGAAAGACAAGCTCGAGAACAACCCCAGTTGGCCTGACTCTTTGAAAGAGAATTTACGAACTGCAACGGGCAATTAACCACAACTGCAAATACTCGTTGGATCGAGTACCCAGTTCGGTCACCTCCGGCATCTCCCAAAACTTCGCTCACAGCCAGTGGAAGCGATTTCTTGCGTGACTTGAATTTTCCTTGACGACCTGGAGCGATTCGTGGCACTGTTTCCTTAATGTTCACGAAGA
>CAZVBC010000520.1:0-4292 GCA_964625155.1 uncultured Pirellulaceae bacterium | reverse complement strand
GACGATGTTGGTGCCTTACGCAAAATTGTCCAAATCCCATCGCGAGTCTGCCTCTCTCGCCAATTTGAATAAAGACGCCGAGAGCATGGTGATTATCGATGCTTCGGAAGGAGCCATTATTCAGTTCAAAGAGGCGCCGAACTGGTTCAGTGGGAACATGCCTCCGATTGTCGGCGGGCGCCTTGTGGGTGCAATTAGGATTTACAATTCACCAGGTCGCGATACAGCAGAAAAACTATGGGAGTTAAAAACCCGCGAAGTTCGTATCGAACGGCGACGATTTTGGACCACAGAAGCGATCGAATTAAATTACGACGATGGTAGTATTCGCGGTCGCGACCTTTCGATTTACTTGAAGCGAGATTTGCTCTCACCCAACCAACCACAACCCGCTCAGCAAAGCCAGTGGGGCATGTTCGATCACATGGACTTGATTTATGTGGATCAAGTCCGCCAGAAATTGCCAGCGGGAGGTCTTTGGTCGTCGATGTCGCTGGGCGCGAAGAATGAAACCGGCCCCGAGTTGGCAAAGTTGCCAGCCAGTTTAGAGCTATTTTGCGGTGGACGATTTCGTTTTGATTTCAATCGCGCTGAGGCAACTCTCTCAGACCGCGTGCGCTTGGTTCATCGGCTAGGCGAATTGCCTCCCGACCAACTTTGGTGTCATCAGCTCGCATTGTTTTTTGATGCTACAACTCCCAAGCCGACGGCAGACTCCGCCAATAGAAATGCGAACGAAATTTGGATTGGCCCTATGAAGTTGACAAAAGTGGATGCATTGGGAAGCGATGCCAGTGGCCCGATGCAAGTCGAGCCTTTCGTACGCTTGGAAGCTCCCAATATCGAAACCAATTTACAGTGCAAGCGGATCGAAGCGAAACTGGCACGCAACGAACTTAATATCTGGGGGAGGTTGACGTCGGAGTCACCTTCCACTGTCGTGCGACTGTTACGTATGGGTTATGAAATGCTCGCACCCTCAATTCAATATGTGGCGTCGACCAATCTCAAGCAACTTGGAACTTTACTTGCCAGCGGCCCAGGAGAGATACGCACTCCGGTCAACGCGGAATTCGGCCTGTGGCATGCTCACTGGGACGAAGTTCTCAGCCTCGTTCCGGACCAGCAAATGCATAAGATCAGCTTGCTTGGAAGAGCGTCGGTCGAATCTCCTGAGCAAGGACATCTAGCCGGAAACAACATCGAATGTTGGCTAGGGCAACGCCCTCCCAAGACTTCCTCACTGGCCAATACAACAGGTACGGTTACCTCCAACATCACGATCGAACAAGCTCATGCGATCGGCAACGTTAAATTGGCTGCACGGTCGAGAAATCTGTTAGTCAACGTGGAAGAACTTTGGTTACACATGTTGTATCCAGATTTGACCCAGGACAATTCAACATCGGCTCCGAAGACAGGCTTGCAATTGGATGGCTTTTTTGGCCCTGCGGCTCCACCGCCGGTTCGCCAGCCTCAAGTCCAGCCACAGGTCCAATCACCATCGCCGCTCGGCCAGTCACCACTTAATCAGGGACTGTCCGCCCAACTGCCGCCTGACCAAATACCGCCGCAATCAACATTCGTCGGGACTTTGCCACCAACCACGGGCTTGCTTCAAGCAAGTGAATTGCAGGCGCGATCGGAGACCATATCTTCGGCTACAAACGTCCAGCCAACTTTCCCGACTCCATCAATTACAACAAATCCAGTTCTTTTGTCACCTGTTGGTACCGCTCAGCAATTCTTTGTGGCAACTTCTGCGGCGGATCCTCACAGTTCGGCAAGTGGATTAGCCCCTGTCCAGGTTCCATCAACAAACAAAAGCGAACAACTTAATAGCGCGATCATTTCTGTTTCCGGACGATCGCTTAACTCAAAAGTCGTTGCTTATAACAATCAAACTTGGATTGACGATCTAACGATTGATGGACCGTTGACCATTTCACGAACACAGGCAGAGTTCGGGCCACAGCACTCATGGGAAATTCGCGGCAGCCAGCTTCGCACGGCAACCAATGCGGCTGGGCAAGCGGATCTGCAAATCGTCGGCCAACCTGCAGTGGTCGCGATGGGACAAGGAGGATTGGCCGGCAACGTCATTCGGCTCGACCAGAAACTTGGCTTGATTTGGATGGACCAACCTGGATTTTTTTCACTTCCTCCCGAAGTCTTGCAAACTCCAGCGGCCAGCAGCGGACTGGAATGGCTCAAGCCCCTGGCCTGTCAGTGGGAAGGGCGCATGTTGTTTGACGGCAAGGCTGCACGCATCGAAGGGAAAGTTCATTTAACCGGTCAAATGCGCACGGAGAATCGCCGCCAATTATTGGTCGATGGTAATTGTCATGCCCTGGAGATTCATTTAAATCAATCGATCGACCTCAACAAACCAGAAGCGAATCGCGCGGGCTTGGAGGCAGTCGTCCTGCGCGATAATGTGATCATCAGTGTATCTCAGTTGGACGAACAAAAGCGACTCTACTCACGCGAACGCATTTCTGTTCCGAAACTAGCATACGAATATGCGACGAATCGGCTAGTTGCCGATGGCCCTGGTTGGATTCGGTCTCGACATCCGGCTCGTTCCGGTCCCGGCCAGTTGGCCAGCACCGAGACTGCGCAATTACAGGGACTGCATATGAAGTTTCGTGACACTTTAGACGCGAACCTGAATACCTACGCCATCGCAGTTAAAGGCCAGGTTCGATTGGTTGTCGGTCCAATCAATTCTTTGGAAGATGATCTAGATATGGATCAATTGCGTTTTTTGTCAGCCGGCCAAATGGAATTGAGCAGCGATCTGATGCAGGCCTACGACCTGTCGACGCTGAACACGATGCGTTCGTTGATGCCGTCCTCGGGCATCCCGTGGGAGTTCAAAGCAAACGGTAATGTCGTCTTCGAACACGTTTCGGATAAAGCCAGTACGTCGGGAACGGCCCACGAATTAACCTACACTCAGCCAAAGGATTTATTAGTCATTAAAAGCGATGGACAGAGTCCCGCCTTACTGAAGCGTATTCCCGCAGCACAAACCAATGAGAAGCAACTAGAACTAAATGTTTACGTCCGTAGCGCCACAGTCAACCTGCGCACGATGCATGTCGATGCCGAGACGGTCGGTATCGAAGTACCCTTATCCCCTACCGGTCGAGAGAACCAGCCAATAGGCCAGCCTTCTCAGGCCCCTGCGTCAATTCCTAATCCTCGTGACCTCAATCCGTTCTTTCGTCCAAGACCTCAATGACTCGACGATCTAGTTAGGCATTGAGTTATACGCGGTGTTCAGGGTGTGTTGATGGGATGCCAGGAACCGGGTGAAATCGCGCCAGGAACTTGAGTGTAATGCCAATCGCCAGGCGAAACATAGCCGGGAACGTTGCTTTGATGCCAATCTCCTGGATTCCTGGCAGGTGGAAACGACAGTCTCGGCTGAGGCACTCGTATTGGTGCAGGGGCTGTTATCGGAAAAGGATAAGGCAAAATACGCATGTGGTCAGGCGGAAGGAATATCGGCGGTCGGCGGTAGATGTTGCTCGGCGGCAATATGCGATCGTTGATTCGCTCGGAAAGACGCTCAAAATTGGCCAGTACGTTATCAACTGCGTTCGTAAGTCGGGGATTTGCCACCGGATCGCAGCGGTCTTCGATTGCCACCACTGTTCGTTCTAGCCACAATTGCACTTCGTTCTGCGCATCACGGACATCTGCAATACATCGGTCGTGATCCAACACATCGACCAATACACATACTGCACTTTCTAGTCGGGCAGTAACTCTTACGGCGTATGGGACTCGACTACGCTCTACTGCACGGTTCAAATCCCGAACGGATCGGTGTAGCGCTCGGGCTTGCCCCATTACCGAACTCCATTCGTAAGTCGACGCTGATACCGCAGACATGGAGCCGACAACCGCGACAGTCGCCCAAAGAAGAATCTTTTGCTGAAAGAACATTTCCTAACCCGTCCTGCATGATTCGAAATTGATACTACATGACAACTTGGAATATGTACAATTTGCGTACCAAATATCGATACTTTCACTTTAACCTCGAATTACTTTGTTTCCGTCAAATCCGGAGCAGTGTGCTGTACGACTCATCGCGTCCAGCTTTTTAGCATTGCAATCAATTTGATACTTCGCGAAATCACTTTGATTCCTTCGCAGCGGCACTCACGCCCGCCATTTCCACCAACATTCAGTCGCTAACGGGACGCTTGCGCACCGCGACCCCGCCTGTGGAACGAAACTTGCGCAAACACATTCCCCTGCAATACCAGAAATTTTAG
>CAZVBC010000519.1:0-4298 GCA_964625155.1 uncultured Pirellulaceae bacterium | reverse complement strand
CTTTTTATTCTTACCACACGCCGCTTGAGTTGCCTGAAACTGGAGCAAATGCAACATTTACAGATGTGTATTTCGACCGCGAGTTGTCTGTCGATGATTTGTCGCACGATCGTGCGGATAAAGATTATGCGGTTGGTAAAAAATCGTTCTCAACCCTAGGGTTCCTCAATTCAAGCTTTGAGTTAACCGAGCCAGTCGCGACGGTTGCTCCAGGATTTTTGGGTGCACCCAAAAACGTTCCTCATTCTCCATTATGGCTTAACCGTCCGTTCACCAACGCGTTGGAGTTGACCTGGGTACCGTTGAGCAGTCCCGGTCAATTTATGCAAGAATTTACGGGAGATGCTTCGACAAATACATATGCTAGCTCAAATAATGGCTTCGCCCATTTACTGAATTTTTTTGCAGAGCCCACAGTTACGAACTTTGTACCGGACTATCCAGCTTCGATGTTGTTGGAGCTAGTGGAAACACCTTCGCCTTGGTCAGACACCGATGAATTTGTTCCTCCGGCGGATGTCATTTCTGCAACTGCACTGGCTACATTGCGTGCACCTTATAATCGTTTGCCAGGTTTTGTTGAGCCGGGAAAAGTAAACCTTAATACGCTTACTGAAGAAAATGTATTCCATGGCCTGTTGTGGAACTACCTTACACCCAATAGTGCGAAAAATGCTCTAGCTTCGTCAAAAGCTGCATTTGATCTGTTTGCTTCGAACCGACAGGGATACATAGCGCCCAATTCACCGGGCGACAACCCGTTTTTGCATCCCCATTGTCCAACCCAGTTTGCTGGCGTATTTAAGAGTCCTTTAGAAGCTGGTATCGTACCCAATACTCGTCAAAATGTGCTTGACTGGGCTGCACGACTGAATCCAATTCACACTACTTTGATGCGCGGGCAAATACCTCCTATAGCTAATGCTCAACCTCCAAATAAGGTGCCCAATACTGTTCCGCTGTTTTCGCCTGCTACCAATGCCAATGAAAATCACGTATTTAAAAAATACCTACCATTTACACGGCTGGCCAACTTGGTCACGACGCGTTCGAATGTGTTTTCGGTGAGAATTACGATTGGCTACTTTGAATTCGATACCAGTACAGGACTTGGCGTCGAGTATGGTGCTGAGCAAGGGAAAGCTCGCCGGCATCGGTCATTTTATGTCGTGGACCGCTCGCAAGTCGTTGGATTCCAAGTGGGGCAAGACACGAACACTGATAAGTGTATTTTGCTACGGAGGGTCATTGAATAGACTTGCGTCGACTTAGCATGACCAGACGCGTGGACAGAAAACCACTCCTGGGATTGATCCTGGTGGTCGTCCTGGGGATGCTGACACTGTTCAGCATGTTGGCGATTACCTATGTCGTGGTATCGAGCCAATCCCGCCGCGCGAGTATCGCGTTGGCACGAGCTGAACATCGAGGAACTCCCGCACCTCGGTTGCTGGATGAAGCGCTGTGGCAGTTGTTGCGAGGAACGCAGGATGCCCACTCAGCGTTATGGAAGCAGTCGTTGCTGGAGGATCTGTATGGCAGCCCCGCAGACGCGTCGGGCGAAGATTCTCCCGTTTTGCTCGCAGTGCGCAGCCAGCTCTATCCACCGACGATTCCTGCCCAACCTCTGACGCCAGCTTCGAACCAACGTCCAATGGTATTGGCAGGACGTTTTCTGAGAATTCCGCTCGAATCATCGAATCTGGCGAGAGAGTCTGATGTTTATGTCGGTCGCATAGTTACGTTCTTGAGTGGCCCATTAGCCAATCAATCGTTTCGAGTCGTACGGTACGTTGGCGAAGTGACCAGTACTGACCCGGTCGAACAAGCGCAACAGTATTCGTTACTCGTCGATTTGTCGGAGGTTGATGGTCAACAAATTATTGCTTCAACGGTATCCGACGCAAGAAATTCACTATCGATCGATCAATGGATACGAAGGTTGCCCGATGGCAGCATCGCGCCCAATATCACGGCGCTCTGCGGTATATCGCTATGTCACGAGAAAGTCGATGCGCGACAATTGAGTGTTGGTAGAACTCTGTTGCTGAATGATGTCCCACTCAATGGTCACGGTATCGGCCTAGGGTACGATGGCACGGCCCAGTCGCATACATGGCCAAATAACTCGCCCAAGCAATCACCGCCGCCACCGGAGTTGCAAAGTTTGCCGGTTTCATTGCAGCCCCATCTTCGGCGAATTGCACCCGATTTTGAGCCGACGGGAGCCAGTGACGAATCCTACGATGCTGCCGACATGCACAACTTGTTCTTGGCATATCGCCATACGCCAGCGACCGGTCCGGAGGACATTATCCCGAGTTTTCATCGAGCCGCGATGATCAACTATATTGCAAATTGGAAGGATCCCGCGCGATATTCTCCAGCAGATCTGTTTGCAACTCTCGATCGTTTGGTCGCGGCAACCTCGCGTCCATTATCAATAAATGTCACCAACGTTCGTTCGGCGAGGCCACCCTGGCCGTTGCTAGCCGACGATCGGACTTCTTACGTAGTCAACCCAAATTTCAGCGGCAGCAATTTTGGCAAGCACACGGGTAATCAAGCACACACCAGCCAATTAGTTTTGGATTTGCAAAACGACTGGACGCAACACTGGCCGCTTGTCATGCCGCAATATGTTGCATGGCTCAGGTGGCTGACCAGTGGACCGTGGGATGTCGACAATGATGGCGATGCGCTGGGCGACAGCCTGTGGGTCGATCTGAATCTCCCGCTCATCAGTTCGCCGGAGGGCAAGCTGTTGAAAGTGATGACAGCCTACTATGTCGAGGACTTGGACGGCCGATTGGACCTGAATGCTGTTGGTAATACGGCTCAATCGCAAACCGATTTTGCTCAGCCCACGCCAGCCTCGGATAGTCCGTTCGCAGTCGGTGCAAATTTCTACTTGCCACAAGGATTGGGCGTTGGTTCTGCGGAAGCCTCGTTGCGACCACTGTTCTCGAACGAGAATGACTATCGCGAGTTTTTGCAAACGCGTTATCGAACTCGTGCAATGTTGGACTCCAGTCCAGGAGGAGTGGGAGACGACTTGGCGGCTCGATTTCTTGATCGAGAAAGAGCGGACTTGAGACCTGTTTCTTTTCCGGCGCAGCCGATTTCGTTGCGCGGACGAATTGCCTTGGGATTGGATCGCTTGGGCAACCCGTTGCTGGTTGGCGATGATACTGTCAGGGACGATCCCTACGAGTCGCGCTGGCGAAGCGGTGCGTACGGCGATTGGCCATTTAGTATCGGTGAATGGGAACGCGTCTATCGGCTGAACGATTGGGATCGTAGTCATTTGCCACATCGACTTGCAAGTCGTTTGCCAGCATCCGCGCGTTTTGCCGTCACGCCACGATCGGCTCATATGCGTCTGCCAATGCTCAGTGCGCGAACTTCGTCACCTACCGATCCTGTATCATCGCTGTACGATTTGATCAGCGTGGTCTTGCAGCGGCGCATGATCAATAGTGGCGGGCCACCTCCATCGCAACCAGTACTGCCACACACTGCGTTCATTGACTTGTTTCCGTTAGAGTTTCAGCGCAGCGAACGATTGAACTTAAATCGTCCACTAGGAAATGGGCGTGATGACAATGGTGACGGTCAAATAGACGAGCCGAGTGAATTGGGCGCAATTGCTCAACAGTCTCATGGCACTAGTGTCGGTTCTTCAGGCGTCGCATTTGGCGTGACCAACACGATTGAAGATTACCTCTTAGGTCAACAGAACTTTGATCCAACCAATCCACCACCAGAATTTCAAGGTGTGCAATCGAGGCAATTATTGGCTCGACATTTGTACTGCTTGGCACAATGCCTGCTTCCAACTGATTACAAGTTTCCGAATCTCGCAGTGCCTGCGACAACCGAATTGCGTGCGCGTGTTTTGGCTCAGTGGGCGGTCAACGTGATCGATTTTCGTGACGCCGACGCCGCGATGACGCGATTTCCTTACGATGCCGAACCGTTCAAAGATAAAGGTACTCCTGGTCAGCCGCGTTATGCCTGGGAACCAAACGATGGCATCGTGTGGGGAATGGAACAACCCGAGTTATTGCTGACCGAAAGCTTGGCCACTCACGACGTGCGCATCAAACAGGAGCCTGGCAATCGCGGCGTTTATTCTCAACACCGTATTCCGCAGGGTTCGTTGTTCCTTGAACTATATTGCCCACGTACGACAATGGTTGGCGGCGGAGCAAGTCTGCCGGGAGCACCACCGAGCCTCTATCGCATGGATGGTGGCACAATCAAGTTGGACTTGAGCAAGCTCAGTCCGTCGAACG